>NZ_LMSF01000006.1:0-89540 GCF_001428325.1 Arthrobacter sp. Soil761
GTTGAAGTAAAACAAAAACAGACACAACCACAACCACCGGAAATAACGGCAGAAACAGCTGCACAAAATTTGAAACCAGCCAAAAACACCATGCACACCACGGGGTGGCGGCACAGCACAATCAACCAATTACATACATAATCGGTATCAACAAACTTGGCACACTATTGAGTTCTCAAACAACAGACACACCCGGCACCACCCAAACCAACGTCCAGGCTCGCTCCGGAGCAACTTTCCAAACTTACCGGCTGATCTCTCTCGTGTCAAACCGGCATCCGCGACCATCCTCAGCGTTAGCTTGGGGGGTTCGGTTTTCCGTCTGACTCCGTGGAGCAGCGCGGAAATAAACTCTACCACCACTCATTACGGATCGCCAGTCCGCTGCCGGAGGGCGTCCTGCGGACAGCCAAAAGGCCCGGAACCACGCGGATTCCGGGCCTTTCGCTTACTGCATCTGCCGTTATTTCTTCCCGTCGGCCTGGTCAGCCGATGCGGCCCCGGGCTTGAAGTAGGACGCTCCCAGCGGGGGAAGCGTGACAGTAAGGGTGGCCGGCTGGCCATCCTGTCCCTCGTTGGTGGCCTTCAGCTCTCCACTGTTCAGCACACCCGATCCGCCGTAGGTGGTGTGGTCCGTATTAAGGACCTCGGTCCATGCGCCGGCCGTGGGAACTCCAAGGGTGTAGCCGACGTGCGGCGTACCGGAGAAGTTGATGGCGCAGACGACCGGGTTGCCGTCGGCGTCCCATCGGATGAAGGACAGGACGTTACGGTCGGCGTCTCCCCCGTTGATCCACTGGAAACCCGCAGGAACGTTGTCCTGGGTGTAGAGGGCGGGTGTCGCAGCGTACAGCTCGTTCAGGTCCTTGGTCAGCAGCTGCAGTCCGCGGTGCGCGGGGATGTCCGCGAGCCACCAGTCCAGTCCGTGCTGCTCAGACCACTCCGCTTCCTGGCCGAACTCGGTTCCCATGAAGATGAGCTGCTTGCCGGGGTGCGCCCATTGGTAGGCAAAGAAGGCGCGGAGGTTGGCCAGCTGCTGCCAGCGGTCGCCCGGCATCTTGCGGAGCATGGAGCCCTTGCCGTGGACAACTTCATCGTGGCTGATGGGCAGCAGGAAGTTCTCCGTGAAGGCGTAGACCAGGGAGAAGGTGACCGTTCCGTGGTGCCACTTGCGGTTGAAGGGATCCTCGGAGATGTACTTGAGGGAGTCGTGCATCCAGCCCATGTTCCACTTCAGGCCGAAGCCCAGGCCACCGTGGCTGGTGGGAGCGGTGACGCCCGGGAAGGCCGTCGACTCTTCCGCGATCATGACGGCGCCGGGGTGTGTCTTGTAGACCGTGGCGTTGACTTCCTGCAGGAAGGAGATGGCTTCCAGGTTTTCCCTTCCGCCGAAGCGGTTGGGCCGCCACTGGCCTTCCTGGCGGGAGTAATCGAGGTAGAGCATGGAGGCCACCGCGTCCACGCGCAGGCCGTCGATATGGAACTCCTCCAGCCAGTACAGCGCGTTGGCCACCAGGAAGTTCCGGACCTCGGTGCGGCCGAAGTCGAAGATCAGGGTGCCCCAGTCCGGGTGTTCCCCCAGCGCCGGATCCGCGTGCTCGTAAAGAGGCTCGCCGTCGAACTGGGCCAATGCCCAGGAATCCTTGGGGAAGTGTGCAGGCACCCAGTCCAGGAGCACGCCGATGCCCGCCTGGTGGAGGGCGTCCACCAGGTAGCGGAACTCGTCGGGATGTCCGAACCTGGACGTGGGTGCGAAGTAGGAGGTGACCTGGTAACCCCAGGAACCGCCGAACGGGTGCTCCGCGACGGGCATGAATTCCACGTGCGTGAACCCGAGCCACTTGACGTACTCCACCAGTTCGTCGGCGAGTTCACGGTAGCCAAGGCCCAGCCGCCAGGACCCGAGGTGCACTTCGTAGACGCTCATGGCCGAGTTGTGCGGGTCCCGTTTGGCCCGCGCTTCCATCCATTCGTCGTCCTTGAAGGCGTAGGAAGGTTCCACCACCCGGGACGCCGTCAGTGGGGGCACCTCCGTGCCGAAGGCCAGCGGATCGGCCTTTTCGACCCAGTAGCCGCCCCGTGTCAGGATCTCGTACTTGTAGCAGGCACCTGCCGCGACGCCGGGAATGAACACTTCCCAGACACCGGAGGAACCCAGCGACCGCATGGAGTTTTCCCGTCCGTCCCAGGCGTTGAAATCGCCCTTGACCCGGACGGCCTGCGCGTTGGGGGCCCAGACGGCGAACGACACACCGTTGACGTCCCCAAGCGATGATTTGTAGTGCCGCACGTGGGCACCGAGAACCTGCCACAGTTTTTCGTGCCGGCCTTCACCAATGAGGTGCAGGTCCACTTCGCCTACGGTGGGCAGGTAGCGGTAGGGCTCATCTATGGTCACCGGGTCCTTGCCCGGGTAGGTGACCGAGAGCCGGTAGTCGGGAACGTGGCCCTGGTCCTGCGGATCCAGGACCGCAACCCAAACGCCGTGAGCCTCGTGTTGCATTGGCACTTCACCGGCTTGGGTGACCACGGTGATCGCTTCGGCAAGATGCTTCACGGTGCGGATGGTGACATGCCCGTAGTCGTCCAGGTGCGCGCCCAGGACGGAGTGGGGGGCGTGGTGTTCACCGTTCGCGATCCTGCCCAGGGTGCCTTCGTCCACGTGCAGCGGCACCCCCGGCTGGTCAGTTCGTGCTGAGCCTGTCATTTTGTTACCTTCCGATGCTGCACCGGCCTGATCGCCGGCACCGTTACCGCTTAGGAGCCGCCTGGAGGCGTTTACTGGAATCGCCACCCAGTCGGGCCTGTTACGCATTTCATAAACAACTTCGTACAGCGCCTTGTCCAGCCACAATGCCACAAACAGGGGCGAGGTCCGGTCCACCGTGCCGGGAATGACCCCCGCGTACCCGGCAAGGAAGGCATCGGCGCAATCGTCGACCCAGCTGTCCGGGACCTGTGCACCTTCCTGCTCGCGCTGCGCCGCACCGGCCGCGTAGTCGAAGGAGCGCAGCATTCCTACCACGTCCCGGAGTGGTACGTCCGGGACGTTCCGTTCGGAGATGGGCCGCAGGGGCTCGCCCTCGAAATCCAGGATGGCCCAGCGCGATTGGTCGCCGGATTGTCCGGTCACGAGGAGGATCTGGCCCAGGTGGAGGTCGCCGTGGATGCGCTGCAGCGGCCCGGCGGGAACCTTGTCCAGGCCGGCCAGCAGGGCGTCCAGGGCGTCGTCGTAAGGCCCGACGGCGGCACGGGCTTCCGCCCAAGCAGCGCGGACACGCTGGGCAACAGCAGCTCCTGGCGCCTTTCCGGGTTCGGGCTCGGCTGACTGCCCCAGTGCCTCCGCCAACCGCTTGTGCACCGTTGCGGTGGCCGCGCCCAGGGCGCGGGCTTCTGCCGTGAAGTCGGTGCCGGAGCGGGCGGCGTCAACCGCCAGCCGCCAGGCGTCGCGGCCGCCGGCGAGGAACTCGTGGGCCACCGCAAGCTCACCTTGGACGTAGCGGCTGCTTTGTCCGGCGTTACCGGATTTTCCGAGCCACTCCCCGCGGACCCAGCCCAGGGTGGCGGGGACTTCCGCTGTGCCGGCCCTGGTCAAGGCAGCACCGACTTCAATCTCCGGGTTGGTCCCGTCCGACAGGACGCGGAAGAATTTCACCATGGCGGCAGATTCGCCGTCGTCCACGATGACTGAACTGTTGGACTGCTCCCCCGAGAGCACCTTCACCACGCCCTTGGCAGTGGGCAGGCGGTGCGGCCCTTCCACCCGGAATCCGGTGGCACTGCCGCTTGCGGCCTTCGACCCGTCCCGGATGAGGTCGAGCCAGGCGCCTACGAAGTCGGGGTCGTGGACAGCGTCGTAGACCCAGGGACGGGTTGGATCCATTCCTGCGGCTTCGCCTACCAGCGCCCGTTCCATGCCGCCGGCCGGTGCCGGGCGGAAGCTCAAGGGGACCTGGACCACGGCGCTGCGCGGGCCGCCGTCGGGCCCCTCCATGGTGACGTTGAGGAGGAATACGGCCAGCGCGGCGTGCCCGGTGGGATCCTCCAGGCCCAGGCTGCCGGCCTGGGAAATGGCGAAATCGGGTGTCTTGACGGGGAACCATCGCTGCTGCGGCAGCCATTCCTTGAGCAGCGCAGTCAGGGCGGGAGTGAGGATTGGCTGGTTCATCTCAGTTCTCTATCGACAGGATGGGCATGGCCTGGGTGAAGGGCGACGACGGATTGGACCCCGCCGACCGCATGCGGAGCCAGAAGAAGTCATGGCTTCCGAGGGTCAGGGTGAGGGTGCCGTCATCGCCGATGCCGGGGAAGATCTGTCCACCGAAGACGTCGCGCAACCCGCGCCCGGCATATTCCGGAATGCGCAGCGTGGCGGCGACGGGGTGCTGGGAGAGGTTGAAGGCGCACAAAATGATTTCTCCATCGACGCCCGCAGGGTTGCTGTCCGGCAGTTCACGAAGGTAGGCCAGGACGGCGTCGTGGTCCGCCTCCACGTGCTTGAACCCGCCCAGTCCGAAAGCCGGGTGGTTCTTGCGGACGCTGAGGATCTGCCGGGTCCAGCGCAGCAGGGACCCGGAGTGGGCAGCCTCCGCTTCGACATTGGCCATGCCGTAGTTGTAGACCAGCGACTGGATGGGCGGCAGGTACAGCTTGCCGGGATCCGCATGGGAGAAGCCGGCATTCCGGTCCGGGTTCCACTGCATGGGGGTGCGGACGGCGTCGCGGTCCTCAAGCCAGATGTTGTCCCCCATGCCGATCTCGTCCCCGTAGTACAGGAAGGGGCTGCCCGGAAGCGAGAGCAGGAGGGCATTGATCAACTCGATCTCGGCGCGGGAATTATCAAGCAGCGGTGCCAGCCTGCGCCGGATGCCGATGTTGGCCCGCATCCGGGGGTCGGGGGCGTACCAGCCCAGCATCGCCGCGCGCTCATCGGCGGTGACCATCTCCAGGGTCAGCTCGTCGTGGTTCCGGAGGAATGTTCCCCACTGCGCGCCCTCGGGGATGTCCGGGGTGTCGCGCATGGTTTCGATGATGGGAGCGGCCTTCTGGTCCCGCAGCGCGTAATAGAGGCGGGGCATGATGGGGAAGTGGAACGCCATGTGGCATTCGGGTTCCTCAACGGTGCCGAAATACTCCACCACTTCGGTGGGCGGCTGGTTTGCCTCGGCAATGATGACGCGGCCGGGATAGCTTTCGTCCACCATGGCCCGCAGCCGGCGGAGGAACTCGTGGGTGGCCGGGAGGTTCTCGCAGTTGGTGCCCTCTTCCTCAAAGAGGTAGGGGATGGCGTCTGCCCGGAAACCGTCGATCCCCTGGTCCAGCCAGAACCGGACAACGTCGAAGACGGCGTCGATCACCTTCGGGTTTTCGAAGTTCAGGTCAGGCTGGTGGCTGAAGAACCGGTGCCAGAAGAACTGCCGGCGGATGGGATCGAACGTCCAGTTCGATTCCTCGGTGTCGACGAAGATGATGCGCGCGTCCTGGTACTTCTCGTCCGTGTCGCTCCAGACGTAGAAGTCCCCGAAAGGGCCGTCCGGGTCCTTCCGCGATTCCTGGAACCACGGGTGCTGGTCGGAAGTGTGGTTCAGGGGCAGGTCGATGATCACCCGGACGCCGCGGGCATGGGCTTCTGCCACGAGGCGCTTGAAATCGCTGATGGTGCCGAATTCGTCCAGGACGGAGTTGTAGTCGGAGATGTCGTAGCCGCCGTCGCGCAGCGGTGACTGGAAGAACGGGGGCAGCCAGAGGCAGTCAACGCCCAGCCACTGCAGGTAATCCAACCGGTCGATGAGCCCGGAGAAATCCCCGGACCCATCGCCGTTGGCATCCGCAAAGGCCCTGACAAGTACTTCATAGAACACGGCCTTGCGGTACCACAGCGGGTCATGCTGGAGGCCAGGGGCATTTAGCTCGAACGTGCTCTTTGGGGTGAAGTGGCCGGAACTTTGCGGATTAAAACTCACGAATGCATTCTCCTCACGCTCAGGATGTGGGCCGGTTCCACGTGCGGGTCGAGCCGCACATAGTTGTACTCGCCCCACTCCCAGCTTTGGCCGGAGATCAGGTCGTCAACGTAGAAGCCGCCGCCCGGGGTGCGGTCCTGCGGATCGAGCTCCAGGGCTGCCAGGTCCAGCGCCACGCTGCTTTCCTTGGTGACATGCGGGTCCACGTTGACCACCACGATGATGGTGTCCTTGGTCCCGTCGGGAAGGGTCTTGTGCTTGGAGTACACCACCGTGGATTCGTCCGTGCTCTGGTGGACCGTCAGGTTCTGAAGGTCCAGCAGCGCCGGGTGGTCACGGCGGATGTGGTTCAGCCGTGTGATGTACGGTGCCAGCGAGCGCCCAGACTCGGCTGCGGCGTCCCAGTCGCGGGCCTTGTACTCGAACTTCTCGTTGTCGATGTATTCCTCGGCGCCGGGCCGGGCCACATGCTCGTACAGTTCGTAGCCGGCGTAGACGCCCCAGAGCGGGCTTCCGGTGGAGGCAAGGACCGCCCGGATCCGGAACGCGGCGGGGCCGCCGTACTGCAGGTATTCGGTCAGGATGTCCGGGGTGTTGACGAAGAAGTTGGGGCGGAAGAAGGCCGGGGATTCGTGGCTGACTTCGTCGAAGTACGCCTCGATCTCCTTCTTGGTGTTGCGCCAGGTGAAGTAGGTGTAGGACTGCTGGAAGCCGGCCCTGCCCAGTGCGTGCATCATGGCGGGGCGGGTGAACGCTTCGGCGAGGAACACCACGCCCGGGACCGTTTTATTCACTTCGGCAATAAGCCATTCCCAGAACCACACCGGTTTGGTATGCGGGTTATCCACCCGGAAAATCTTTACGCCGTGGCTGACCCACAACAGGACAATCCGCAGAATTTCCCGGGAAAGCCCTTCAGGATCATTATCGAAATTGAGCGGATATATGTCCTGGTACTTCTTTGGCGGGTTTTCGGCGTAGGCAATGCTGCCGTCCACCCGGGTGGTGAACCATTCCGGATGGGACTCCACCCAAGGGTGGTCCGGGGCTGCCTGAAGCGCAAGGTCCAGGGCAACTTCCAGGCCCAGTTCGTTGGCCCGCGCCACGAAGGCGTCGAAGTCCTCGAAGGAACCGAGGTCGGGGTGGATGGCGTCATGGCCGCCCTCCTTGGCTCCAATGGCCCAGGGCGAGCCGGGATCATTGGGGCCGGCAACCAGGGTGTTGTTGGGTCCCTTGCGGTGCTGCACGCCGATGGGATGGATGGGCGGCATGTACAGGACGTCGAAGCCCATGGCGGCCACGGCGTCGAGCCGCCTTGCCGCGGTCCGGAAGTTTCCTGACGTCCAAGCGCCCGTGTTGTGGTCCTTGACCGCGCCTTCAGAGCGGGGGAAGAACTCGTACCAGGCGCCGCGGCCGGCGCGGTCCCGCTCCACCAGGAGGGGGAACTTCTCGGAAACCGTCACCAGTTCCCGGATGGGCTGCCGGGCCACGATGTCAGCGATTTCCTGGCTGAACCCTGCCCCGAGCCGTTCCTCGGTGCTGCGGGACTGGTCGGCCAGGACGTCGGAGGCGTGCCGCAGCGCTGCCCGGTCCACCTCGTCCCGGAAGTCCTCGGTGGACGCTTCGCCCAGCAGTTTGGCACCTTCGGTAAGCATGAGTTCGACGTCGATCCCGGCGTCGATCTTCACCTCGGCGTTGTGGTGCCAGGTGCCGTAGCGGTCGTGCCAGGCTTCGATCACAAAGGACCAGTTCCCGGTTTCCGACGGCGTGAGCACGCCTTCCCAGCGGTCCGTTCCCATGCCGCGTTCCCCGCGGGGCGGCGCGAGCCGCACACGCTGGCGCTCCGCGCCGGAGGGGTCCAGGAGCACGGCGCTCACACCGAGCTGGTCATGCCCTTCGCGGAAGGCGGTGGCGCCCACCACGATGGCTTCGCCGGGCAGGGCTTTGGCCGGAAACTTGCCGCCCTCGACGACGGGCTGCACTGCGGTAATGGGAAAACGCCCGAACCGAAGGCCCTCCGTGATACGGCGCTGGGGCATTTTGGTGGATGCGGCACTGGTTCCTGAGTTAGTCGTCACAGGCTCGACGTTAGCGAGAAATGGCCAGGATTGCTAAGCGTGCTCACTAAAATTCCTCGCGCCGCGGCCCAATTTCTTCACGCCCCTGTCATTTACCCAAAAGAAACCGAAAGCTGGTTCCAGCCGCGCATGTTGTCGATTAGTGTGACGCAGGTGAAGGCAATCCGCAGGTTTACGGTCCGTACAGTCCTCCCCGAGCCCATCCGGCCCCTGGCCAGGCTGGCCAGCAACTTGCGGTGGTCCTGGCACCGGCCCACGCGGGAGCTTTTCGCGGCACTGAACCCGCGCCTCTGGGAGGAAAGCGGGCAGGATCCCATCGGCTTCCTGGGAATGGTCAGCCGCGAGGAATTCCAGCGGCTCGCCGGGGACCAGTCAGTGGTGGACCGGGTGCGGGCTGCCGAAGAGGACCTCGACCGGTACCTTGAGGAACCCCGCTGGTACCAGGGCCTGGGCCCGGACGCCCCCGCCTCCATCGCCTACTTCTCCCCCGAGTTCGGCATTACCGAGGTCCTCCCCCAGTATTCGGGCGGCCTGGGCATCCTGGCCGGTGACCACTTGAAGGCTGCCTCGGACCTGGGTGTTCCGCTGATCGGGGTGGGCCTGCTGTACCAGGCGGGTTATTTCAAGCAATCACTCTCGCGCGATGCCTGGCAGCAGGAGACCTACCCGGTCCTGGATCCGGACGGGCTGCCCCTGACCTTGCTCCGCGAGCCGTCCCCCGACGGCAACGGCAAGGCCCTGCAGATCTCACTCCCCCTGCCCAACGGAAGGCGGCTGCTGGCACACATCTGGCGTGCCGACGTCGGACGCGTTCCCCTGCTCCTGCTGGACTCCAACGTGCCGGGCAACGACGATGCCGCCCGCAGCATCACGGACCGGCTGTACGGGGGCGGCGGCGACCACCGGCTGCAGCAGGAACTCCTGCTCGGCATGGGCGGCGTCAAGGCCCTGCGCGCTTTCCAGAAGCTGACAGGCTGCGCCGCACCGGAGGTGTTCCACACCAATGAAGGGCACGCCGGGTTCCTTGGGATCGAACGCATCCAGGAGCTGATGTCCGGTGAACAGGCCCTGAGCTTCGACGAAGCACTGGCCGCGGGGCGTGCCTCCACGGTGTTCACAACGCACACGCCCGTCCCGGCAGGCATTGACAGGTTCGAAATCAACCAGATCAGCCACTTCTTCCAGGCCGGCCTGGCTCCCGCGGTGCCGCTGGACCGGATCCTGGAACTGGGCAGGGAAAACTATGCGGACGGCAACCCGTCCGTCTTCAACATGGCGGTGATGGGCCTGCGCCTTGCCCAGCGCGCCAACGGCGTGGCCAAACTGCACGGCGAAGTGTCCCGCGGCATGTTCTCCGCCCTGTGGCCGGGCTTCGACCACTCCGAGGTGCCCATCACCTCGGTTACCAACGGCGTGCACGTGCCCACCTGGGTGGACAGCCGCATCTCCAAACTGGCCCGCGACCAGTTCGGCAGCGAGGCGGAAGCGCTGGGCAAATGGGACCTGGCCTACAACGTCAGCGACGCAGATGTCTGGGCGCTCCGCCGGGAGATGCGGGCTGCGCTGGTGGAGGACGTCCGCCGCAGGCTGCGCGCTGCCTGGAAGAAGCGCGGCGCGGCCGACGCCGAGCTGGGCTGGACGGACAGCGTCCTGGACCCGGATGTGCTGACCATCGGTTTTGCCCGCCGGGTGCCCACTTACAAGCGGCTCACCCTGATGCTGCGCGAACCTGCCCGGCTCAAGGCGCTGCTGCTGCACAAGGAGCACCCCATCCAGCTGGTCATCGCTGGAAAGTCGCACCCTGCCGATGATGCCGGGAAGAAAATGATCCAGGACCTGGTGCGCTTCACGGACGATCCCGAGGTGCGGCACCGTATCGCGTTCCTGCCCAACTACGACATCGCCATGGCCAGGACCTTGTTCCCGGGCTGTGACGTCTGGCTGAACAACCCGCTGCGGCCGCTGGAGGCCTGCGGGACCTCCGGCATGAAGGCGGCGCTGAACGGCTCGCTGAACCTGTCCGTCCTGGACGGCTGGTGGGATGAGATGTACGACGGCGAGAACGGCTGGGCGATTCCCACCGCCAACAACGACGCCTCCCCCGAGGAACGCGACGACATCGAGGCGGCGGCGCTGTACGAGCTGCTTGAAACGCAGGTGGCACCGCGCTTCTACGGGAGCACGGTATCCGAGGGGGCAGGAGCTGCCGGGCCTTCGACCACCCGGAGTGAGAAGGTCCCCACGCATTGGGTGTCCATGATCAAGCACACCCTGTCCCACCTGGGTCCGGCCGTTTCCGCGGAGCGCATGCTCCGCGACTACGTGAACATCCTGTACCGCCCCGCCGCCGAAGCCGGCCGCAGCGCCACCGCCAACTCCTATGCCCAGGCCCGTGCCTTGGCGTCGTGGTCGGCCAAGGTCCGCTTGGCCTGGCCCCAGGTGCACGTGGAGCACGTGGATTCCGTGGGTGTGTCCGAGGATCCGCAGATCGGCGACACACTGCAGGTCAACGCCTACATAGCGCTGAATGCCCTCACCCCCGAGGATGTCTGCGTGGAAGTGGCTTATGGCCGGGCCGAAGAGAACGACGCCCTGGCAGACATCACCATGATGGAGCTGCAGGTGAAGGAGGACCTTGGCAACGGACGGCACCTGTTCAGCGGTTCGCTGGTGATCGACCGCTCCGGACCGTTCGGATACACCGTCCGCGTACTGCCCCGGCATGAAGCACTGGCCTCCAAGGCGGAGCTGGGGCTGATCGTCAACGCTTAGCCCGCCGCTCCGATGGGTACGGCTCCTGGGCAGGCAGGGACCAACCCGACGCAGGAGGGCGCAATGACCGAACGTACGGTAGCGGATGTGATCGTGGAGCGCCTCACCACGTGGGGTGTGGGGCGGGTCTTCGGCTACAGCGGGGACGGCATCAACGGATTCATGGGTGCCCTGCGCCGCACCGATGGACGGGTTGAGTTCGTCCAGGCCCGGCATGAGGAGTCGGCGGCCTTCATGGCCGTGGGCCATGCCAAGTACACGGGCGGAGTGGGCGTGGTGACCTCCACCCAAGGCCCCGGCGCCGTCCATCTGCTCAACGGGCTGTACGACGCGAAGCTGGACGGCGTGCCGGTGGTGGCCATCGTGGGGCAGCAGAGCCGCACCGTGCTGGGTTCGGCCTACATGCAGGAAATCGACCTCAACGCCTTGTTCAAGGACGTCGCCTCCCAGTTCGTGCAGCTGGTGAGCGCGCCCGAGCAGGTGCCCATGGTGCTGGACCGTGCCTTCCGGACGGCGAAGGCAACCTCCTCCCCCTGCGTGGCCATCATTCCGCATGACGTGCAGTCCGCGCCTGCCCCGGAGCTGGAACAGCAGCACGGCATCGTTGTCACAGCCCCCTCCTGGAGTGCTGCGGCCAAGAGCCCCCGCGGGGAAGACCTGGCCGCCGCAGCTGCCCTCCTCAATTCCGCAGAGAGGGTAGCCCTCCTGGTGGGCCAGGGTGCCAGGCACGCCGGCAAGGAAGTGGTTGCCGTGGCGGAAAAGCTTGGGGCCGGCATCGCCACCAGCCTCCTGGGCAAGCCCTACGTGGATGAGAACCTGCCCTTCGCGGTGGGAACCATGGGGCATCTGGGCACCACGGCCAGTGCCCACCTTCTGGGCAATTGCGACGCCCTCCTCATAGTGGGTTCCAACGACCCCTGGACCGAGTTCTACCCGCCGCCCGGGGCCGCGCGCGCCGTGCAGATCGACATTGACGAGAAGAAGATCGGCAACCGCTACCCCGTGGAGGTGGGCCTGGCGGGAGACGCCGCGTCCGCCCTGGAAGCCTTGAACCAACGGCTGGAACACCGCCCACGCACCCAATGGCGTTCAGATGTGGAGGAGGCCGTCAGCCGGTGGCGCATCCTCTCGGCAGACCGGGCTGCAGTTGCGGCGAGCCCCATTAATCCTGAACGTGTGGTGCGTGAGCTTAACGGCAGGCTGCCGGAGAACGCCCAGCTGAGTGTCGACGTCGGAAGTTGTGTTTACTGGTATGCCCGTCAACTGGTGCTGCCCCTGAACGTCCCGGCGCACCTGTCCGGGACGTTGGCCAGCATGGGCTGCGCCATCCCTTACGGGATTGCCGCCAAGCTGGCGCATCCGGACCGCCCGCTCGTGGCCCTGGCCGGGGACGGTGCCATGCAGATGCTGGGCGTGGCCGAGCTGGTCACGGTGGCGCACAGGTGGCGCCAGTGGCAGGACCCACGGTTCGTGGTGTGCGTCTTCAACAACCGGGAACTTACCGAGGTCACGTGGGAGCAGCGTGAGTCGGAGGCCGAGCCGAGGTTTGCCGCAAGCCAGGAGCTTCCCGATTTTCCGTTCGCCGGCTACGCGGAACTGCTGGGTTTGAGGGGCATCCGGGTGGAGGACCCGGAGCAAATCGCAGACGCCTGGGACCAGGCCTTCGCCGCGGACTGCCCCGTGGTGATCGACGTACTGACCGACCCCGAGGTCCCGTTGCTTCCGCCGTTCCCGGCCGGGCGCCAGAAGGCGGAGAGCATGCGGAAAGGGCTGTCAGCGGAGGACGACGGCGGCCGGGCCTCTGCGCTGCTGGACACCTATGCCGCGCACGAGGAGCGACCGGAGGGCTAGCCGCGTGTGCCCGGTCCCTTGGGGAGGAACGGGACTTTCAGGACGGGAGCCGGGTCAGAGCATGACGGCGGTGACGGCAAGGTCATTGCCCGCGTACCGTTCGGCGTCCTGCAGGATTTCGCAGATGATCCCGAACGACCTGTCGCTGCGGAACGGGGCAGCCACCTGCCACAGGACCGTGACGGGTGGGTTGCCATTGTCGGTGATGCTGTCCGCGAAGTCGTGGAGCGAGTCGTTCAGCGCGTCCAGGTTCACGCCATAGTGTTCGGGAAAATCCAGGACCTCACCGAAGGTTTCCAGGACGGCACGTTTGCTGTCCGCGGGTGGGACCACCACGCTGCGCCGGCCGGCATCCGCCACCTGTTCCTGCAGCTCTTCCAGGGTCCAGGTGTCGCCGGAGAAGATTCTCATGGTTGCGCTAGCTGCCTTCCGCTATGTACTTGAACGTTGCGTAGTGGTCACTGGTGTAATATTTCTCCCCGCCGTCACCGGCCACGATGCGCCGCGCGCCCCGGTCCGGTTCGCCGGGGGTGGGGACGGTGTACTCGCGGTAATAGCCACGGTTCCGGACCGGCAGGACCCGCTCGAAGTTGCCGAACACCTGCTGGTCCTGGCTGTACTGGAACGGACCGCCCGCCCGGATCAGCCCCAGCACCCGGCGGCCCTCCACGGGAAGGGCAGACTCCCTGATCTCCGGCAGGCTGGACGGGTTCGCGCCCCGCTGCGGCGGGGACTGCTTCGCTGCCGGGGACGTTGCCGCTCCGCCCGGTGTGGGGGTGCGGCTGGAAGCAGTTTCCGGCGTCGTGCCTTCCGTCTGCCGGCCCAGCAGCCCGGCACCGCCGAACGCCACGATGGCCAGCACTACCAGCACGGCCAGGAGCAGGGGGAGGATGGAGCGGTTCCGCATGTGAGCTACGTGCGGTAGATGCTGATGGAGTTGGCCTCGGCCAGGTCGGTTTCCCCCGAAGCCACCTGGATGCCTTGCCGCTGCTTGTGGCGGGGCGAGGTGGTCAGCCGAAGCTCGAACAGGCTTGGATTCTTCCTCCCGGCGTCCGGCAGGGTGACCGTGACGTCCGAGGCACTGCCGTTCACTACCACCAGGCCGGCCAGTTCGCCGCCGTCGTCACCCAGCAGGAGCTGCATGACGCGGTGGTGCGGATCGTTCCAGCGTTCAGCGGACATGGGCTGGCCGTGCTGGTCGAACCAGTAGAGGTAGGACTGCTCGTCCCGCACCGGGAAATCATGCGGCTGGGCAGCCAGGAACTCCTTGCGCAGGCGGATGTACCGTTTGGTGCTGCGCAGCATTTCGTGCGCTTCCGGCGTCATGGTCCAGTCAAGCCAGGTGATGGCATTGTCCTGGCAATAGGCGTTGTTGTTCCCCTGCTGCGTCCGGGCGAGCTCGTCCCCGGCGGTGATCATGGGAACCCCCAGCGAAACCATCAGTGATGCCATCAGGTTCCGCCGCGACTGCGCCCGCCGGGCGAGGATCACACCGTTCTCGGTGGGGCCCTCCACGCCGTGGTTGTAGCTGCGGTTGTCCCCGTGCCCGTCCCTGTTCTCTTCGCCGTTGGCCTCGTTGTGCTTGCGGTCGTAGGACACGAGGTCGTTCATGGTGAAGCCGTCGTGGGCGGTGACGAAGTTGACCGATGCCAGGCGTGACCGGCCGGACGCCTGGAAGAGGCTGGCGGAACCGGACAGGGCGTCGGCGAGTTTGGCCATGGTCCCGCCGTGCCCGCCAGTGTCGATGGCGGCACGGTCTGCCAGCCAAAAGGTACGGACGGCGTCCCGGAAGTGGTCGTTCCAGTCCACCCATCCGGGCGGGAAGCGGCCTGTCTGCCAGCCTCCGTAGCCAATGTCCCAGGGCTCGGCAATCAGCTTGACCTCGGACAGCACGGGGTCGGCGGCGACAGCGGTGAGGAAAGGATGTTCGGGGTCGAATTCGTTCGCGGCGTCCCGGCAGAGCGTGACGGCCAGGTCGAACCGGAACCCGTCAATGTGGTATTCGTCCACCCAGTACCGGAGGGAATCGGTCACCAGCTGGACCACGCGCTGGTCCGCGAAGTTCAGCGTGTTGCCGCAGCCCGTCGTGTCGATGTACCTGCCGTGACCGTCCACGCGGTAGTAGGTGTCCTCCCCCAGTCCGCGGAAGCTCAGGACCGGTCCGCCCGGGCCGGCCTCGGCGGTGTGGTTATAGACGACGTCGAGGATGACCTCCAGCCCGGCCTCGTGGAGTGCCTTGACCATGGCCTTGAACTCATCCTGGACAGCCTGCGGGCCTTCCTCCCGGGCGGCCCGGGTGGCGTACCCGGGGTGCAAGGCGAAGAACGCAGCGGTGTTGTACCCCCAGTAGTTGGTCAGTCCCAGGTCCTGCAGGTGCGGCTCATCGACGTGGAAGTGCACCGGCAGGAGCTGGACGGAGGTAACGCCCAGGCTGGTCAGGTGCTCCACCACGGCTGGGTGGGCCAGGCCGGCATAGGTGCCCCTCAGCTCTTCCGGCACGTCGGGATGGAGCATGCTCTGGCCACGGACGTGGGCTTCGTACACGATCGTGTTGCGCCAGGGAAGGCGCAGGCGTTCGTCCGACCCCCAGTCGAAGTCGGTTGCGGTCCGGACGCTGGTGAGGACGCCGTCGCGCTGGTCCACTCCCCGGCCATAGGGGTCCAGGAGCAGGGGCTGGCTGCGGGAACCGTTCCCATTGCCTGCAGGAAGCCCGGAGGGCAGGGTTTGGCGGTCCGGCGTGGGACAGAAGCCGTAGTGCGATCCGTAGGGCAGGTCCTCGACAATGCCGTGATGGACGCCGCGCGTAACGTTGGGCAGCGTCTGGACCCGCCACTGGCCGCCCGGAGGGCAGTACACGATGTCCAGGCTGGACACCCCGGGGGCAAGGCAGGCGACGTTGGCGCGCGCGCCGGCGTGGTGGCGGGTACCTCCGGAATCAGCGCGCGGAACGCTGACACCGAGGGGAACAGCCGAGGAGGCATCCATGGCGGAAGCAGTGTCGAAGAGCGGCATGACCATCACCTAAATAGTAGCCGCCAGCGGCACCTGACCTGCCCGTACGCCACAGCGGCGCCGGGCAACCATCCCGGGATACCGGGCTGGAAGTACTTACCCCGCCGCGCGTTGGCGGGAGACCTCGTACAGCGAGATGCCCACGGCCATCGACGCGTTGAGTGACTCCATGGCGGAGTCGATGGGGATGGAGACGATCTGGTCGCAGTTCTCACGGACCAGGCGGCTCAGGCCCTTACCCTCGGAGCCCACAACGATGCACACCGGTTCTTTGGCCAGGGTGAGGTCAGGCAGCGAAACGTCGCCGTCGCCGTCGAGCCCCAGGACGAAGATGCCCATGTTCTTGAACTGCTTCAGGGCGTTGTTCAGGTTGGAGGCGCGGGCCACGGGCACGCGGACCGCCGCGCCGGCGCTGGTTTTCCAGGCCGAGGCGGTGACGCCCACCGAGCGGCGCTCGGGCACGATCACGCCGTGGCCGCTGAAGGCGGAGACGGAGCGGATAATGGCACCCAGGTTCCGGGGGTCCGTGATGCCGTCCAGTGCAACGAAGAGCGGCGCGTTGGCGACGTGCCCCTTCTTCCACTTCTCCACAGTTTCCTCGGCCAGTTCGTAGGCGTCCTGGTAATCGTAAGGCGGGATCTGCAGCACCAGGCCCTGGTGGACGGCGTCGTCCGTCATCCGGTCCAGTTCCGCCTTGCCGGTTTCCATCAGCGGGATGCCGCGTTCGGCGGCGAGCTTCAGGGATTCCTTGACGCGGTCGTCCATCTCGATGCGGATGGCAACGTGCAGGGCTTTGGCAGGGATGCCGGCGCGGAGCGCTTCTACGACCGAATTGCGTCCGGTCACCACTTCCTCGGTGGCACGGCCCTTGGGTCCGGACTTGGCGGCACCGGCACTGCGGGCACCGGTTCCGCGCTTGGCAGCGGAGCGCTCGGCCAGCTGCTTGGCTTTGTGTGCCTTGTGGTACGGACGGTCCTCGGCCTTGGGCGTGGGGCCCTTGCCCTCGAGGGCCTTGCGGCCATGGCCACCGGTTCCGATGGTTGGGCCCTTCTTCGCTTTAACCGATCGGCGACCATTGTTGGCCATGATGTTCCACCCTTGATTGTGTTGACTGAATCTGCCTACCAGTCTACTGACCGAAGAAAAATCGGCAGCGCCGGCAAGCGATCCGTCCCCTGGGGCGGGTAGGGATCAGTCCCGCTTGAGGCTCCACGTGGCGCCGTCCGGGCCGTCTTCCACCACGACGCCGGCCTGGTTGAGCGTGTCCCGGATGGCGTCGGAGGCGGCCCAGTCCTTTTGGGCCCGGGCAGCCGCGCGGGCGGCCAGCTGCGCTTCGACCAGCACGCCAAGGGCCTCGGCCTCCCGGGTTGCCGCGGCAGCGGAGCCTTCGACTGCGTTCAGCCCCAGGACCCCGAGCATGTCGTGGACATGGTGCAGCGCCTGCCGGGCGTCCTCCAGCCGGTCCTCAGTGAGGGCGGTGTTTCCGGAGCGGACCGTGTCATGGAGTACTGCCAGCGCCTGGGGGACGTTCAGGTCGTCATCCATGGCGCGTTCGAACGCCTCGGGAACAAGACCGTCCGTGGCAAGGGTGTAGGTTCCGTCAGAGGAAAGTGCACGCACGGCCCGGCTGATGAAGCCGTCAATGCGTTCGACGGCGGCCGCGGCCTCCTGCAGGGAGGTGGGCCGGTAGTCCAGGATGGAGCGGTAGTGCGCCTGGCCGAGGTAGTAGCGCACCACCCGCGGCGACGCGAGTTCCAGCATCTCCGCGGGGCTGATGGTGTTGCCGATGGACTTGGACATCTTTTCGCCCTGGTAGGTCACCATGCCGTTGTGCATCCAGAAGTTGGCGAACGGGTGTCCGGCCGCCTGTGACTGCGCCATCTCGTTTTCGTGGTGCGGGAAGCGCAGGTCCAGGCCGCCGCCATGGATATCGAATGCGGTACCCAGGTACTTGGTGACCATGGCCGAGCACTCAAGGTGCCAGCCGGGCCGTCCTGCCCCCCAGGGCGAAGCCCAGCTGGCGGTGGCCGGCTCCCCTTCTTTGGAGCCCTTCCACAGCGCAAAGTCGCGGGGGTCCTTCTTGCCGCGGGGGTCGGCGTCGGGCGCTGCCTGCATGTCATCGATGTTCTGCCGGGTCAGTGCGCCGTATGTGTCCCACGAACGGACGTCGAAGTACACGTCCCCTGAATCATCCAGGGCAGGATAGGCATGGCCGCGGTCAATGAGCTGCTGGATCAGGGCATGCATCTCGGGGATGTGTCCGGTGGCCCGGGGTTCGTACGTGGGCCGGGAGACGCCAAGGGTGTCGTAGGCCTTCAGGAATTCCTGCTCGTAGCGGTACGCCAGCGCCCACCATTCCTCCTGAGGCACTTCGCCCACCTCCGGGCTGAAGTCCGGCGCGAACGAAGCCTCGGACTTGGCCAGGATCTTGTCGTCGATGTCCGTCACGTTGCGGACGACCGTGACGCGCAGGCCCCGGTACTCAAGCCAGCGGGTGAGCTGGTCAAAGGCGATGGCGGAGCGGATGTGCCCCACGTGCGGCATGCCCTGGACGGTGGCGCCGCAGTAGTAGAGGCTGACCTTGCCGTCGACGATGGGGACGAAGTTCCGGACTTCGGCGGAGGCGGTGTCATAGAAGCGCAGGGTCACCGCTCCAGACTAGCTGATGGGCTGGGGCTGCTGGGGGTACACCAGCGCGGTGGCCACCGCCGAAATGCCTTCCCCGCGTCCGGTGAATCCCAGGCCGTCGCTGGTGGTTGCCGTGACGCCCACAGAGGCGCCTGCGGCTTCGCTGAGGACCTTTTGGGATTCTTCCCTGCGCGGCCCGAACTTGGGCCGGTTGGCCACGAACTGCACCGCAACGTTGCCAATTTCGAACCCGGCTGCCCGGACAATCCGGGCGGCTTCGGCCAGGAGGGTGGCGCCGGATGCGCCGGCGAACTCCGGGCGGTCGGTACCGAAGTGGGTGCCAAGGTCGCCGATACCGGCGGCCGAGAACAGGGCGTCCGCGGCCGCATGGGCGACGGCGTCACCATCTGAGTGCCCGGCGAGGCCCCGTTCGCCGGGCCATAGGAGTCCACCGAGCCAGAGGGGCCGGGGCGAGTCTTCCGGCGCGTAGGCATGGACGTCGATCCCCACCCCGGTGCGCGGCAGAACCATCTCCGCGCTCATCCTTCCACCCACCGGGCGCCGAGCGGGCCTTCCAGGAGCCCTTCCGCGAAGATCAGGTCAAGGGGCGTTGTGATCTTGAGGGACTGCGTTGATCCGCGGACGGCATGGACGGGGGTGCCGAGCATCTCCACCAGCATGGCGTCGTCGGTGACGGCCGCGGACTGCTGCTGGTCCAGGGACTGTGCGGCCTGGTGCGCCTGCAGCAGCGCGCCGATCCGGAAACCCTGGGGCGTCTGCACGGCCCGGAGCTCCTGGCGGCGGGCTGTCCCCGTGACAACTTCGGGTGCAAAGGCCGCGTCCTCCCCGGTAGTGGCGGCCACCGTTTTGACGGTGTCTACCACGGGCAGCGCCGGAATGACGGCGGCAGCGCCGGCGGCAAGGGCATCGGAGACGCGGTGGAAAACGGATTCGGGCGTGAGCGCGCGGGCGGCGTCGTGGACCAGGACCGCCTCGATGCCGTCCATCAGTGCCGAGATGCCTGCGCGGACGGAGTCGGCCCGGGTGGCTCCGCCGTCGACAATCGTCAGGAGTGGACCACCATCGGCAAGCTCGCCACGGAAGTCGTCACACAACTCCCGCAGGCCCTGGTCACCGGCAGGCAGCGCCACGCACACCTGGCTGGCCACTCCTGACGCGACAATGCCCCGCAGGGCATGTATCAGGATGGGCTCGCCGCCGAGCGGAACAGCGGCCTTGGGCATGCCGTAGCCGAGGCGCTGCCCGGAACCGGCGGCCACGAGGATGACGGCCGTGACCAGGCGCGTGGGTGATTCACTCATGCGGACTAGCCTACGACGCCGCCACTGCGGTCAGGCGGCTTGGACACCGGCGGGTGATGCCAAAAAAAGAAGCCCCGGCGGCACTTGCGTGCCGCCGGGGCTAAATTCTTAGGAAGCCAGGACCTCGTCGAGAACGCTTGCAGCCTTCTCCTCGTCGGTCTTTTCAGCCAGCGCCAGTTCTGAAATCAGAATCTGACGGGCTTTGGCCAGCATACGCTTCTCGCCTGCGGAAAGGCCCCGGTCGTGATCCCGGCGCCACAGGTCGCGAACGACCTCTGCCACCTTGATGACGTCACCGGAAGCAAGCTTCTCCAGATTTGCCTTGTACCTGCGTGACCAGTTGGTGGGTTCCTCGGTGAACTCGGCGCGGAGCACATCAAACACGTGCTCCAGGCCTTCCTTGCCCACTACGTCCCGGACCCCAACAAGGTCAACGTTCTCTGCTGGAACTTCAATGGTCAGATCACCCTGAGCCACCTTGAGCTTGAGATACATCTTCTCTTCGCCCTTGATGGTGCGCATCTTGATTTCTTCAATCTTCGCAGCACCGTGGTGAGGGTAAACTACTGTCTCGCCGACCTCAAATACCATGTGGACATTTCCCCTTTCCCGCAGACCAGTTTATCACGATTCAGGCATATGACCGGCCGGAGAAAGGGCCTCCAACCGCGAAAATACGCGGAAAATGGGCCCAATCAACCCCCTTCACCCCCTTGACGGATGGGAGGATTAGTGCATCAGGTGAGCGCTCCCACAGTGGATGTGACACCGCCGAATCCTCGTTTGCCCCTCATTGCGGATAGGCTATGGGCTGAAAAAGACTTCAAATTTCTCGAGGAGTACGTGACGTGCGTTCCACTGCGATGAACCGGGCCCAGCGCGGCAAACTGGCACTGACGGCTGCTGCCCTTGGCGCCAGCCTGCTGACCGCGGGCTGCGGTTACATCACGCCCCAGCAGACCAGCCATCAGTACTCCGCCTCGGACGGCATCCGCGCGGACCTCGGTCCCCTGCAGTTGCGGAACATCCTGATTGTTTCCACCGGCGAGGACAAGCCCGGCCGCCTGATCGGCGCCGTTTACAACTCCTCTTCCAAGGACGTGAAGCTCACGGTCAACGGCGCCAAGGGCTCGCAGACCGAGGTACCGGTGAAGGCCAACTCGTACACGCTCCTCAACGAGAAGTCCGACGAAGCCATCCTGAGCACCACTGGTGGCCAGCCCGGCTCCCTGGTGGACGTCAAGATCAGCGAGAACGGCACCAACGTCAGCAACACCGTCAAGGTTCCCGTCCTGGACGCCACGCTGGAGGAGTACAAGGACTACGTACCTACGCCGAGCGCTTCGGCAACGTCCTCGTCGTCCGCTTCTTCATCCGCCACCCCCTCTGCCGGCGCAACCACCAGCGCCACTTCGAGCGCCTCCGCCCCGGCTACTGCCACCGCGACCGCCACGAGCCGCTAAGCAGGCGCCGGAACCCCGGACACAACGAAAGGGAGGAGCCCACTGGCTCCTCCCTTTTGTTATGCCTGCTGACGGAGTCCCGGTACGGCCTACGGCTCGAATTTGTACCCAAGGCCGCGGACGGTCACCAGGTAGCGGGGAGCGGACGGATCGGGTTCGATCTTGCCGCGGAGGCGCTTCACGTGGACGTCAAGGGTCTTGGTATCGCCCACGTAGTCGGAGCCCCAGACGCGGTCGATGAGCTGGCCGCGGGTCAGCACCCTGCCCGAGTTGCGCAGCAGCATCTCCAGGAGCTCGAACTCCTTCAAGGGAAGCAGGACCTGCTGGCCGTCCACGCTCACCACGTGCCGTTCGATGTCCATGCGGACCGGACCGGCCTGGACGGTTGAGGAAATCAGCTCCTCAGGCTCCCCCTGGCGCCGCAATACCGCCCGGACGCGGGCCACCAGTTCGCGGGAGGAGTAGGGCTTGGTGACGTAATCGTCAGCACCGAGTTCCAGGCCCACCACCTTGTCGATTTCCGAGTCCTTGGCGGTCAGCATGATGACGGGGACGCTTGAGCGCTGGCGGAGCTGCCGGCACACTTCAGTGCCGGAGAGACCCGGGAGCTGCAGGTCAAGCAACACCAGGTCGGCGCCGTTGCGGTCGAATTCGGTGATGGCATCAAGGCCGTTGTCCACCACCTCCACCTCGAACCCTTCTTTGCCCAGCAAATAGGACAACGGATCGCTGAACGACTCCTCGTCCTCGACAATCAAAATCCTGCTCAAGCGCTGGCTCCTCGATCTGTTGCGCCGGCGGCGCGGGGTAGGTGGGTAAGACTGAGTTTTTCCGGCGCCTGTGCCGGTGCTTCCGGCCCGGCCGGCGCGTCCTCGCCGTCCTGGCCTTCCATTTCGGGCAGCCGGAGGGTGAAGGTGGACCCTTGCCCGGGCTGGGACCAGAGGGTCACTTCGCCGCCGTGGTTGGACGCCACGTGCTTCACGATGCTCAGGCCCAGGCCGGTACCGCCCGTCTGGCGGGAACGGGCGGCGTCCACCCGGTAGAAGCGTTCGAACACGCGTTCCTGGTCCTCAGGGGTCAGCCCCTCGCCCTGATCCGTCACGGAAATCGAGACTACGCCTTCCCTGGAACGTACACCGATCCCCACCCGGGTGTTGTCGGGTGAATAGCGGATGGCGTTGTCGATAAGGTTTCGCAGCGCCGTCACCAGCAGGTCCTGGTCACCGAAGACCTTGCCCTCGGTGCGGCCGCCCACCACGATGCTGATGTTCTTGCTTTCCGCGGGAAGCTGCGACCGGTCCACGGCCTCGGCGATGACGGCGTTGATGTCCACCGGGCCGCCCTGCTGGGTCACGCTGGCGCCCTGCAGACGGGAAAGTTCGATGATGTCCTGGACCAGGGCGGCCAGGCGGGCGGATTCCTTGTGCATGCGCTTGGCGAAGCGGCGGACAGCGTCAGGATCGTCGGCGGAGGATTCGAGCGCCTCGGCCAGCAGCGAAATGGCACCCACGGGGGTTTTCAGTTCGTGGGATACGTTGGCGACGAAGTCGTTGCGGATCTCTTCGGTGCGCGTGATCTCCGTCCGGTCATCGGCGAGGAGCAGGATGTATTCCTCACCCAGCATGGCCGCCCGCACCTGGACGATGATGGTTCCCTTGCCCAGCGGCCCCCTCGGGAGTTCGAGCTGCTTTTCCAGGATGACGCCGTCCCGCCGGACTCCCGCGGTCATGTCCAGGAGTTCCCTGTGGACCACGGTGTGCCCGCGGACCAGGCCGTACGCGTACGCTGCGGGGCTGGCCCGGACCACGCCGTCCACGTCGTCCAGCACCACAAAAGCGCGTCCGACGACGGCGAGCACCTCCGCTGCGCCGGGCGGCAGTGCCAGCTCCCCGGCGTCGATGTCCAGCAGCTCGCGCTGCTTCTCGCTGACCCGGTAGGCAAGCACGCCGAACGTGCCAAGCGCCAGGCCAATAAGGCCGGCAACCAGACCAATGAGCATAGGATCCACAGCTCCACTTTATGCTCTTGCCCTAAGCCTCCTGCCGACTTCCGGCCTATCCGGCCAACGGTTCAACTAACGTTCATCTGTGTGGGCATAATCGTTTACCGGGCGATGACAGAGTTGGTGGTCAGAGCGCCTAATGGCGACACGATTCCTGCTGCCCCGCAGCGGCCGGCGGGAGTTCCAAGGAAAGGACGCCTACGTGCGTAAGGTTTTTCAGGAAGAGCTCACCCAGGTCGGTGACCAGCTGGTGGAGATCTCCCGACTGGTCAGCGAAGCGATCAACAAGGCCACTACCTCGTTCCAGGTAGCGGACGTGGACCTCGCGCAGGATGTCATCGCCGCGGACGCGCGCATCGATTTCCTGCAGAACAGCCTCGATGAGCGGGCCATCGACATTCTGGCACTGCAGGGTCCTGTCGCCAGCGACCTGCGCATGATCGTCGGTTCCCTGCGGATGAGCGCGTCCCTCGAGCGGATGGGTGACCTGGCCCGCCACATCGCCCAGCTGGCCCGCCTCCGCTACCCCTCCACGGTGATTCCGGAGTCCATGACGGAGACCTTCAACCGGATGGCCGAGCTCGACCAGGAGATCGCCGACAAGCTGACCGTCCTGCTTGAAAGCCGCGACCTCGAGGTGGCCAGGGACATCCTCAAGGCCAACACGGCGATCAATGACCTGCACCTGAGCGTCTTCAAGGCCATCGCCGCGCCTGAGTGGCACGAGTCCCCCGCCACCACCGTGGACGTGGCCCTCGCCAGCCGCTACTTCGAGCGCTTCGCCGACCACGGCGTCTCCGTCGCCCAGAAGGTGACCTACCTGGTTACGGGCGCATGGCAGCCCACCGGGACAGAACACAGCTGACACCCAAGCTGCCGGAGGACGACGGCGGGCCGGTCACCTGAGGTGACCGGCCCGCCGTCGTACGGGTTTAATGTCCTATTTCTTGCCCTGGTTTGCCACTGCCAGGATGGCTTCTTCGGCAGCTTCGGGGTCCAGGTACGTTCCGCCGGGCTTGACCGGCTTGAAGTCCTCGTCCAGTTCGTACACCAGCGGGATGCCGGTGGGGATGTTCAGGCCGGCGATGGCTTCGTCGCTGATGCCGTCGAGGTGCTTGACCAGGGCACGCAGCGAGTTGCCGTGTGCGGTCACCAGGACCGTCTTGCCTGCCTTGAGGTCCTCCTTGATGTCCGATTCCCAGTAGGGCAGGAGCCGCACCAGGACATCCTTGAGGCACTCGGTGCGCGGCAGGGCATCGCCGAGTCCCGCGTAACGGGGGTCGTGCGCCTGGGAGAACTCGGAGTTGTCGTCGAGGGGCGGCGGCGGGGTGTCGTAGGAACGGCGCCATTCCATGAACTGCTCTTCGCCGTATTCGGCGAGGGTCTGCGCCTTGTCCTTGCCCTGCAGCGCGCCGTAGTGGCGTTCGTTCAGGCGCCAGTCGCGCTTGACCGGAATCCAGCCGCGGTCGGCCTTGTCCAGGGCGATGTTCGCGGTGTTGATGGCCCGCTTCAGCAGGGAGGTGTAGAGCACGTCCGGAAGGATGTTGTTCTCCACCAGCAGCTCACCGCCGCGCGCTGCTTCCGCGCGGCCCTGGTCGTTCAGGTCAACGTCCACCCAGCCGGTGAACAGGTTCTTTGCGTTCCATTCGCTGTGGCCGTGGCGCAGCAGAATCAGCTTGTAAGTCATGATTTTCATCCTAGCCGAGCAGTGTTGCCGCCCGCCCAGCGTTACAAGCCAGGCCGCGGTGGGGCCCGCTTCCCCCAGGGCCAGGGATAGGGTTGTGCGGTGGTTCAAAAGGCTGAACGGGTGAACTCCCCGCAACTATCCGGCAGGACATCCGCCGCCCGGCAGGGCCGTCCGGTGGGCAACGTCACCCGCGGCACCACCAACCCCAACCGGATGCGCCGGGTGGACCGCTGGCTGGCCGGACCTCAAGCCTGGCGCCTGCGGTCGGCGGCTGACCCGCTCGTCATTGACCTGGGCTACGGCGCAACACCAGCCACCGCCGTCGAACTCCATGAAAGGCTCGCCGCTGTCCGGCCGGACGTGCGGGTCTGCGGGATCGAGATCGAACCGGAGCGCGTCCGCGCTGCGCTTCCGCTGCAGCGGCCCGGGCTGACCTTCCACCTGGGCGGCTTCGAGCTGCCCGTTCCCGGCCATCCTGTCCTGGTCCGCGCCTTCAATGTCCTGCGGCAGTACGAGGAAGCTGATGTCCGGGGCATCTGGCAGCTGGTGCAGGGCAGATTGTCGCCGGGCGGCATATTCGTGGACGGCACGTGCGACGAGATCGGGCGGCGCGTGGCGTGGGTGACCCTCGACCGGGTCCGTCCGCTGTCGCTGAGCATCTCGGTCCGTTTCGGGAGCTTCGACCTGCCTTCGGACGTGGCCGAGCGGCTTCCCAAGGCCTTGATCCACCGCAACGTCCCTGGCGAACCTGTTCATGCCTTCATGCAGGCGATGGACCGCGCATGGCTTGGGAGCGCGCCGCTCGCCTCGTTCGGCAACAGGCAGCGCTGGGTCGGCATGTGCCGGGGCCTGCGCGAGGCCGGGTGGCCGGTGCAGGACGGGCCGGCCAGGTGGCGGCTGGGCGAGCTGACGGTGGACTGGGCGGCCGTGGAACCTGGTTACCAGGGGCCGTAGGGGCCCATGTTGCGGCTGCCGCCGCGGCCTGCGTCCTTCACTGCGGGACGGACGTCGGCCAGGTAGACGGAGGCTGCCACCACGGCGGCGAGCCCGAAGAGGCCAAGGGTGCTGATAATGCCGCCACCGGCGCCGAACAGCGAAATGATGCCCACCAGCAACGCACCGCCGGTGAGGGCAAGCCAGAACGTCTTGGTCCGCTTGCCCGTGGCTTCGAAGGCGTTGGCCCGGTGCCTGGCACAGTCCACGAACGCCCACAGTTCAAGCCCCAGGGCCACCAGGCCAAGGATAAAGAACACTGCCTGCTCTACGTACGCGATAATTATTCGACCGTCCACAAGCCCAGCCTAGCCCTCCAGCGTGTCCAGCGCCTGCTTCAGGTCAGCCCACAGGTCCTCAACATTTTCCACCCCGACGCTCAGCCGAACCAGGTTTTCGGGGACGCTGGCGGGTTCCGCCGAGTGCCGGCGCCGCCGTTCGATCAGGGATTCGACCCCGCCCAGGGAGGTGGCCGGCAGCCAAAGCTCCAACGCCTGCACCAGCTTGTCCGCGGCGTCGGCGCCGCCCAGGCCCGCCGTGGGTGCTACCTGGACACAGATAATGGAGCCAAAGCCCTGCATTTGTTCCTTGGCGCGGGCATGGCCGGGGTCGGAATCGAGCCCGGGGAACCGGATGGAATCAATGGCGGGGTGGGCGGCGAGGCGTTCCGCCAGGATCATTGCCGACTCCTGCGACCGTTCCACGCGCAGCGCGAGGGTCCGCAGACCCCGCAGTGCGAGCCACGCTTCGAAGGGACCCGCGATGGCGCCGTGGATGATGCGGTGGTGGAGCAGCGACGACCGGATGTCCGGATTGGAAGTAACCAGGGCGCCAAGGACGACGTCGGAGTGCCCGGCGAGGTACTTGGTCACCGAGTGGAGGACGACGTCGGATCCGAGCTGCAGGGGCTGCTGCACCAGTGGCGTGGAAAAGGTGTTGTCAGTGACGACGATTGCCCCGGCTGCATGGGCCGCCTCAGCGACGGCCGGCATGTCCGCTATTCCGAGCATGGGGTTGGTAGGGCTTTCCAGCCACAGCATGGCCGCGGCTTTCGCCGACGGGCCTTGCGGTGCCAGGGCATCCTTGACGGCGTCCGTGTCGGCAATGTCCACGGTCCGGAGTTCGATGAATCCTTTTTGGGCAAGTTCCGTCGCCATCACCAGGGAGCCGGAGTAGCTGTGGTTGGGCATGACCAGCACGCCGCCGGCAGGGATCAGGGACAGCGCGGAACTGACCGCCGCCAGCCCCGACGCGTAGAGCAGTCCGGGAAGGGCAGCTCCTTCAAGCTGGCCGAGGGCCTCCTCAAAGGGATCCCAGGTGGGGTTGGAATAGCGGCCATAACCCCGGTCGCCGTCACCCAGCGGACCCGTACCGAAGTAGGTGGAGGAAAGCGTGATGGGAGGATTGACCGGCTGGTCCCTTTCCCGCGGCGGACGCCCGGCCGCCACCACCACGGTCTCGGGTGAAAGGGAAGCGGCCTGGTGCTCGGAAAGACTCATGGTGAAAAGCGTACTGTTCCTGCCGGATCCGCCGGAAAGCGGTGTCGTTTTGTGGACGGCTGCCGTTCACCGGACTGCCGCCTTCGAGGTAGCTACGGATCGGGAAAAGTCGGTACCCCTCGGTAGGCTTGAGAAGTGAACAAACAGAGGGCCGGCGTATTCATCGCGTTCGAGGGTGGCGATGGTGCAGGCAAGTCCACCCAGGCCGGCCGGCTTGCGGCAGCATTGGAGTCCCTGGGCTACACCGTGCTGCGCACCCGGGAGCCCGGCGGCACCCCGGTTGGCGAGAAGCTGCGGTCGCTTGTGCTGGACCACGGCAATGGCGACATCGACGCGCACACCGAGGCCCTCATATTTGCGGCTTCCCGGGCCGCGCACGCCACCCAGGTAATCGGCCCGGCTCTTGGCCGCGGTGAAATCGTCCTGACGGACCGGTACATCGACTCCTCGGTGGCCTACCAGGGTGCCGGCCGCAACCTGGGCCTGGACGCGGTGCGTTCCCTCAATGAGTGGGCCACATCGGGCCTCCAGCCCCACCTCACAGTCCTTTTGGACGTTGACCCCCAACTTGGCCGCCGCCGCCGAACTGCCGGCCAGGCAGCGGAAGACCGCCTGGAATCCGAGGCTGACGAGTTCCATACCCGGATCCGGGAGGCCTTCCTTAGCCTTGCTGCGGACCGCCCGGAGTCGTACCTGGTCCTCCCGGCCCACCTCCCGGTGGAAGACCTTGCCGCTCAGATCCTCGCCCGGGTGGAAACCCTCCTTGCCGTTCCTGCCGCCGCAGCAGCCACGGACGGCGGTGACTCATGACCGTCTGGGATGACCTCCAGGGCCAGCCCGCCGTCGTCGAACAACTGCGCCAAGCCGCCGGCGGCGAAAGCCTGACGCACGCCTGGCTGTTCACCGGTCCGCCGGGGTCCGGCCGCTCCAATGCCGCCAAGGCGTTCGCGGCCGCACTGAACTGCGACCAGGAGGACGTGGGCCAGCGTGGCTGCGGACAGTGCCAGGCCTGCCACACGATCCTGGGTGAAACGCATTCGGACGTGACCTTCGTGCGCACAGAGAAGGTCACCATCACTATTGACGAGGCCCGCGAACTGGTGGCAACCGCCGGCAACCGGCCGTCGTCCGGGCGGTGGCGGATCATCGTGGTGGAGGACGCCGACCGCATGGCCGAGCGGACCACCAACGTGCTGCTCAAGGCCATCGAGGAACCCACGCCGCGGACCGTGTGGATGCTCTGCGCGCCGTCCCCGGCCGATGTCCTGGTGACCATCCGGTCCCGCTGCCGAAGCGTTGCCCTGCGGCTGCCGCCCGCGTCGGACGTGGCAGCGCTGCTGGTCCGGCGCGACGGCGTGGACCCTGCCCTTGCGGAGCAGGCCGCCCGCGCTGCCCAAAGCCATGTGGGCATCGCCCGGAGGCTGGCCAGGGATCCGGCGGCAAGGGAACGCCGCCTGGAGACTGTCCGCTTCCCGCTGGGGCTGCGCGGCGTAACAGCGGCGGTCATGATGGCGGACAAGCTGGTCAAGATCGCCACTGCGGAGGCCAACAGCTCCAACGAGGAACGCGATGCAGCAGAGAAGGCCGCACTGCTGGCGACGCTGGGAGCACCGGAAACCGGCGCCCTCCCCCCGGCCATGCGCAGCCAGCTGAAACAGCTCGAAGACGACCAGAAGCGGCGGGCCAAGAGATCCATCACGGACTCCCTGGACCGGACCCTGACGGATTTATTGTCCTTCTACCGCGACGTCCTGATCATCCAGCTTGGGAACGCCGTGGAGTTGGTCAACGTTGAGCTGAGGAGTGAGCTGGAAGAGTTCGCAGCCCGCTCCACGCCGGAAGCCACGCTGGCCCGCATGGACGCCATTAACAAAGCCCGTGAACGCATCACCACCACCAACGTTGCCCCGCTGCTGACCATTGAGTCCATGGCTGCCAGCCTGATACAGCCCTCCAAGGAGACCCGATGACTGCCCGCCCCCTGCCCGCACGCCACAGGTCCCTGACGGTCGCTGTCCGCGCCGCCGCAGCAATGGCCGTGGCCGTTGTCCTGGCCTCCTGCAGCCTCCTTGGTGGCGACAAGAACCCGCCGGAAGCTGCCACGGCCAAGGCTGACCCCTCCATCGTGGCGTCTGCTCCCGCAGGGCTGGAAAAGTTCTACTCGCAGCAAATCGTGTGGGAGCCCTGCGAAGGGGAATTCCAGTGCGCCAAGGTGAACGTGCCCATGGATTACGCCAATCCCGGCGGCGACACCATCCAGATCGCAGCGCTCCGGGCACCCAGCACCGGTAAGAAGACCGGCAGCCTCCTGGTCAATCCCGGCGGCCCGGGCGCCTCCGGTTACGACTTTGTCAAAGACGCTGCCGGAACCCACTTTTCAGCGGCTGTCCGCAACGCCTACGACCTCGTGGGCTTCGATCCGCGTGGCGTGAAGCGCTCCGCTCCGGTCACCTGTGCCACGGACGCCGAACGCGACGCCGCCCGGGCCAAGATCTACGCGTACGAAACCGATGCCGGGCTGGCGGCGGCACTGGCTGACAGCAAGGCAATCGCTACCCAGTGCGCGTCACAAACAGGCCCCGTCCTGGGCCACATTGACACCGTCAGCGCCGCGAAGGACCTGGACGTGCTCCGCGCGGTTGTGAACGACTCCAAGCTGAACTACCTGGGGTACTCCTACGGCACGTTCCTGGGCTCCACCTACGCCTCGCTTTTCCCGGACAACGTAGGCCGGATGGTCCTCGATGGCGCCCTCGATCCGTCAATCAGCAATGAGGACCTGACCAGCGGCCAGGCCCGGGCCTTCGAAAAGGCGCTCCACAGCTACGTGGCCAGCTGCCAGAAGCAGACCAAGTGCCCCCTGGGCGGTGATGTCGACTCCGGCGTTCAGCAGATCCGGGACCTCATTGACTCCATACGGCAGACACCCCGCACGGCCAAGGACGGGCGGCTGGTCAATGCAACCCAGTTCGTCAGCGGCCTGATCACCCCGCTCTACAACGACCAAAGCTGGCCGGCCCTCACCCAAGCGCTGGAGGCCGCCGTCTCCGGGGACGTCAGCCTCATGCTCCGGCTTGCCGATATCGGTGCCGACCGGGCCCCCGACGGCTCCTACACGTCCAATTCGGCGCTCGCTTTCAATGCGGTCAACTGCCTGGACTACCCCATGGTTTCGGACGCCGCGGGCATGCGGGCGGAGGAAAAGCGGCTGGAACAGGATTCACCCACCTTGGGCTACTTCTTTGCCTACGGCGGAACCATCTGCGCAGACTGGCCGTACAAAAACGTCCGCACGCCGGCGGCGGTGGAGTACAGCGGCGACTCCCCCATCGTGGTCGTCGGCACCACCGGCGACCCCGCAACCCCCGTTGAATGGGCAGCATCACTGCGCAAGCAGCTGGGGAACGCCTCCCTGCTGACCTGGAAGGGTGAAGGACACACCGCGTACGGCCGGGCCAACAGCTGCCTGGAGGATTCCGTGGACAACTATCTGGTCAGCGGCAAGCTGCCGGCCGACAATACGGTGTGCTGAGGGTCGCAGCAGCGTCACGCCGGCCATTTTGACCGGGGCGGCGGGACTCTATTACAGTTGACTCTTGCATGAAGCGCCCGGTTCGTCCGGGGGATTTGGTGCGGTGCTTCCTTAGCTCAGTCGGTAGAGCGTTTCACTCGTAATGAAAAGGTCATCAGTTCGATTCTGATAGGAAGCTCGGGATAAACCCCGGACAACCCCTGTTTTCAGGGGTTTCCGGGGTTTTTCGCTGGTTAAGCGGGTAGTACTGCCTGAGGGCAGGGCACATGATGGGAACCCCTCCCGGCCACGATCCAAAGACAGTGCTGGCCGCCCGGAACGTGCGCCAAGCAGGCCCTGGACGTCAGTCCGCCAGGGCTATTGACGGGAGCGAGCTGCCGCTGAAACCACCACAACGCGCCGTTCTACGCCTACTTCGCACGAACCGGGGGCGTTCCCCGAAAACTGCTGCAGCGACTTTGGCGCGAACTCCACACCTGACCATCTACTCATGGTCGGCGGGCCAGTCACCGACACTGCGCAACCCGTCCCGGACCAGCCGCCGCGGCTGTGGGACATGCCCAAATGGACGCCCCGTAACCCCAGTTCCACGTACGGACCCGGACTAGAATTGGCCCGTTCGTGCGCTTCGACTCGTCGCCGACCACCCTGGTCATCAATAGAAAGTCCTCAATGACACCCCCTTCTGACCACCCGGTTCCGGCACAGGTCTCCCTGAAGCAGGACTCAAGCCTGGACCAGGCTCCCCTGGTCCGCTGGCTGCTCGCCAACCAGGTGGCCCCCGCCGGCCCGGAGGCCAAGGAAGACCATAAACCCAACGCCTGGTGGAAGGTCATGTGCCTGACCGGAGTCGACTACTTCTCCACCTTGTCCTACCTGCCCGGCATCGCCGCCCTGGCTGCCGGCGCCCTCTCCCCACTGGCCACGTTGCTGATTGTGGCCCTGACGTTGCTGGGGATGCTTCCCATGTACCGCAGGGTCGCGCAGGAAAGCCCCCACGGGCAAGGATCGGTGGCAATGTTGGAGAAGCTGCTGCCGTTCTGGCGCGGCAAGTTCTTCGTCCTGCTGCTCCTGGGCTTCGTCGCAACCTCCTGGATCATCACGATCACCCTCTCCGGCGCTGACGCGACCGTCCACCTGCTCGAGAACCCGCTCTTCCCCGAGGCCCTCAAGGGCAGCGCCGTCATCATCACCGTGATCCTGCTTCTGATCCTCGGCGGGGTGTTCCTGCTCGGCTTCAACGAAGCTGTAGGTGTGGCGATCCCCCTGGTGGCCATCTACCTGCTCCTCAATGCCGCCGTTGTGGTGGCTGGGTTCCTCCACCTGGCCGCGGATCCGTCGCTGGTCAGCGGCTGGACCGACCGGCTGTTCTCCAGCGGCGGCGGCCCGATCGGGCTGGTCAGCCCTGCCATCATCGCCTTCCCGCTGCTGGTCCTGGGCCTGTCCGGCTTCGAAACCGGCGTCTCCATGATGCCGCTGATCAAGGCCACGGGACGCACACCCGAGGAAGCGATGGCCTCCCGGGTCAAAAACACCCGCAAGCTGCTCACCACGGCCGCCCTCATCATGAGCGTCTACCTCATGTCCACGAGCTTCATCACCACGGTCATGATCCCCGCCAAGGAATTCGAGGAGGGTGGACAGGCCAACGGACGCGCCCTCGCGTTCCTCGCCCACGACCTGTTCGGAGCCGGGTTCGGTACCGTCTACGACATCTCCAGCGCCCTGATCCTCTGGTTCGCCGGCGCGTCCGCCATGGCAGGGCTGATCAACATCGTGCCGCGGTACCTGCCCGCCTACGGAATGGCACCGGAATGGGCCCGCGCGGTCCGCCCCGTGGTGTTGGTCTACACCGTCCTGAGCATCGGCATCACCATCGCGTTCCGCGCTGACGTGAACGCCCAGGCAGGCGCGTACGCCACCGGGATCCTGGCCATGATGGTCTCCGGGGCGGTCGCCGTCACGGTCTCGGCCATCCGGCGCCGGAGCAGGGCCGGGGCCGTCGGCTTCGGCATCCTGACCCTGATCCTGCTGTACGCCCTGGGCGACAACGTCCTCGAAAAACCGGACGGGATCGTCATCTCGGCGTTCTTCATCGCCGGGATCATCGCGGTCTCGCTCATCTCGCGGGTCACCCGCTCCACCGAACTGCGCGTGGACACCATTGAATTCGATGAGGCCGCCCGCCAGTTCATCACAGACTCGATTGCCTTCGACGGCGAGCTGCACATCATCGCCAACAAGAAGCAAAGCGGTGATAAGGCTGAGTACGCCGAGAAGGAGTACGAACAGCGGGGGCTGAACCCGGTTCCGGGCCCAGCCGACGTTATCTTTCTCGAGGTCGAGATCTCCGACCCGTCGGACTTCACGCACACGCTCCGGGTCGAAGGTCTTGAAGTCGAGGGCTACCGGGTGCTTAGGGTGAAATCCCCGGCCGTGCCAAATGCCATCGCGGCGGTCCTGCTGGCGATGCGGAACTCCACCGGCGTGAAACCGCAGTGCTATTTCGAGTGGTCCGAGGGAAGCCCGGTGGCGCACCTGATGCGTTATCTTTTCCTCGGGCAGGGTGACACCCCGCCGCTGGTGCGGGAGATCCTCCGCGAGATTGAACCCGACCAGGCGGCAAGGCCAGGCATTCACGTCGGCTGACGAGCGCGGCGCGGAGGTCAAGCCGGTGTCCGCAGGATTGAACGTGAAGGGGGCGCTCCGGCGTCCCCTACCGGCCGCCGAACCTGGTCAGCTACCTTCAGGGCCGCCCTGACAACCGCTCCTGTCCGGGCCGCCCCAGGGAAGGGAACTTAGGAACGGCCTGCCCCGAACCGGGACGCCGAGCTGCCACCGCCGGGCCCGGATCCGCACTTTATTACGCCCGCCACCCCGGGTGCAGTGCGAGGTTCAGGGAACGGCAAGAAAGCCAAGGTATCCTCCCCACATGACCACCCGCTTCCAGGCTGCTGTTCCGCGCGCCGCGGCACATGCAAGCAGCTTCGGCCACCTCCTGCCGTACGCCCCCGGAGGCCCGGCCCGGCGGGGCAGGACAAGCGCCCACTTCGCGGCGTTGGGGGGATCCCAGGGGTGAACCAGCACGCACCCCGGCACATGAACCAGGACGGGAAAGGACCCGCCCGCAGGACCATCCTCCTGGCAGCCGTGCTGACGTTGTCGGCCGCCGTGCCCGACCTGCAGCCGCAACCAGGGCACCCTTCCGCGGCACAGGACACGTCCGCGGACACCGCCAACGGTCCGGCGGACGGCTCCGCGCCGCTGTCGCATACCGGCTCCGACGGCGACGGGCCGGCATCCAGGACGCCTGCAGGCACCGTGCCCGCCCGGGCACAGATCATCGACACCTATGCGAAGCGCCAGGCCCACTACTGGGGCCTGGAGGCACCCGGCGTCCTGACGCGGCTGCCGCCCGGATCACAGGGCATCGCCCTCACCTTCGACTTTTGCGGCGGTCCCGGCGGCAGCGGTTACGATCAGGTGCTGATTGATACCCTGCGCCAACGGCACGTCCCGGCAACGCTGTTCCTGAATTCGCGGTGGATCACAGCCAACCCGGCCACGGCCCGTCAGCTGGCAGCGGATCCGCTCTTTGAGATCGCCAACCACGGGACGTCCCATAAGCCGTTGTCCACCGCCGGCAACACGGCCTACGGCATCCCGGGCACCAGGAACGCGGGGGAAGTCTATGACGAGGTCATACCCAACGACGGCGTCCTGGCCGGCATCACCGGTAAGCGTCCCCGGTACTTCCGCCCGGGCACCGCGTACATGGATGACATCGCCGTGGACATCCTGAATACCTTGGGCGTGAAGCCGGCAGGCTTCAGCATCAATGGCGACGGCGGCGCCACCTATCCCGCCGCCGTCGTCGCCAAAGAAGTGGGAAAGGCCCGGGTCGGAGATGTGGTCATCTGCCATGGAAACCACCCCAACGGCGGAACGGCGGAAGGCGTGAAGCAGGCGGTGGACAAGCTGCTGGCAGCAGGAATCTCCTTCACCCATCTGCCCTGAGCATGCCTCCGCAGCTCCGCCGGCCGGGTAGGTGCTGATCCATACGTTAGCGAACGCAGGACCCTGTCGATGCGCGATGGCGGGCGCCACCTTCCGGGTTTTGCCGGGAACTAATCCGGCCTGCCCACCACCACCTGGGCCGGGCTGTGGGTGACGTAGCCGTTGGCCCAGGAGAACAGCGCCCTGACTTTCTGCTGGAATCCGGGCAGCAGGGCCAGGTGGACCGCCAGCCAGGACACGAACGCCAGTGGGCCCTGCAGTTGCAGCCGGCGGCGCCCCAGCTCCGCGACGGCTGCGCCGCGTCCCACCATGGCCATATACCCCTTGTCCCAGTACCGGAAAGGCTGGCGCACACCGCCGGTAAGGTCAGCATAGATGTTGCGGGCCGCCCACTTGCCTGATTGCTGCGCAACCGACCCGAGCTGCGGCAGTTTGTTTCCAGTGGCATCGGTGATGTTGGCGGAGTCCCCCAGCACGTAAACGCCGTCGAAATCAGGGACTGTCAGATCGGCCTCCACGTCCACCCTGCCGCCCTTGCCCTGTTTCAGGCCGGACCCGGTAATGATCCGGCCGGCCTGGAGCCCACCGGCCCAGACCACCACCCGGCCGGGAATAACGGTGCCGTCCTTGAGGGTCACGCCGTCCGGGCGGACCTCACCAACAGGCTGGCCCATGTGCAGCTGTACGCCCAGCTTGGTCAGGCGGTCCCGCGCATACGCCTGCGATTTTTCGGAGAACGCGGCAAGGACGTTCGGAACCATATCCACCAGGTGGACATGGCACCGGGCAGCCAGCCCCGGCGAGAAGTATTTGGGCACGATGTATTTGACGTTCTCCGCCAGGGCGCCTGCAGTTTCCACACCAGTGGGACCCCCGCCCACCACGACCACGTCGGCTTCCGCCCCGGGCTCGCGGTCAGCTTCGTCCAAAACAGCAGTGATCGCGGCGCTCAGGCGCGTTGCGTCCGCCACCGAGTACAGCGGGTACGCGTGCTCTTCGGCGCCCGGGGTGTTGAAGAAGTTCGGTACGGCCCCGGTGGCGATGACCAGGATCCTGGCCCGGTAGCTGGAGCCGTCTGCGGTGGTGACGGTGCGGTTGGCCGCATCGATAGACGTCACCTCCGCGGTGAGGACGCGGACATTGTTGACCTTGCGGAACTCCGACCTGAGCGGCCGGGTGACCGCCGAGACGCCAATCTGGGATGCAGCCACCTGGTACAGGAGCGGCTGGAACTGCTGGTAATTGTTGGCATCGAGCAACAGCACCCGGACCCCCTTGCGGCCCAACTCCTCAGCCGCCGTCTTTCCGGCGAATCCGCCGCCAACCACGATGACCTGGTATGAATCGTCCATTCGTGCAACTTACCCCTCCGGGCCGATGAGTAACAGAGTGCCGAGGCCACTGGCAGGGCGGCCGGCGTCCGGCGCCCGCCGGGACCGGACGCCGGCGGGAGCACGGCACCTAAGATGGCGGCATGGAAGACGAAGCCCTGGCGGACATTGCGGACAGGCTGTACGGCGGGACGCTGGACGACTTCGTAGCGGCCAGGACCGCCGCTGCCAAGGATGCCGGGCGGCAGGACAAGGAACTGGGGGCAGCGGTCCGCGCCCTGCCGAAACCATCCGTCGCCGCGTGGGCGCTCAACATGCTGGCACGGCACCGGCCGGACGTGCTGGCCGCGCTTCGCGGACTTGGCGAGCGCATGCGGGCAGCGCAGGTGTCGCTGGATGCGCCCGCCCTGCGCGAACTGGGCCGGGAGCGCCGCACCATGCTGGCTGACGCCGTCGACGCTGCCCGGTCTGTTGCCCAGGAGCAGGGCCGCTCCATCAGCGACGCGATGGCCGCCGACGTTGAGGAGACCCTGCGGGCACTGACGGCAGACGAGCGTGCGGCGGCTGCGGTGGGCAGCGGCCGGCTGCTGAAAGTCCTGTCAGCCGACGGCATCAACGACGTCGACCTGGACGGGGCAGTGGCCCTCCCCGGGCTGCTCCCGGCCGCGCCGGCCACCCCCCGCGCAAGTGCTCCCCCGGCTCCAAAGACGAAAACGGAGGCGCAGGCAGCGGGGCCAAAGGCAACAGCGGCAAAGACACGCACGACGGCGGAGCACCACACCCAGCCAAAGCCCGCCAAGCCCCGGCTTGAGGCAGTGCGGCAGACTCCCCGGCCGGCCTCGCCGCCGGCGCTGGAAAGGGCCAGGGCCGCGCTGGCCGAGGCCCAGGCCGCTGAAGAGGAGGCCTCCCGGCTCGCGGGCGAGCTGCAGGACCGGGAGGAGCAGACACGTGCGGAAATCGCGTTACTGCAGCAGGAAACGGCTGAGCTTCGAAACCGGCTCAAGGCCGCCGAGGAAAGCCTGGACCGTTCCCGGAAGCGGCTCGCCGCCACCACCGCAGAAGCGAAACAGGCGGTCCGGGCGGCCGACAAAGCCAGCCGCACGGCCATGCTGGCACAGGAACGCGTACTCCGCCTGGCCAGCACCTGAGGGGCGCCAACTACTTGGCATGCCCTCTCGCCCCGGGCATCGGCGGGACCTACTGTGGAGCTATGGACGCCGCAGCAGCACACGCCTTTGCGATCCCGCCGGTATCGGTTCACCGTCCCACCACGGCCGTAGAAGACGCCGTCACCCTCGCGGCCGGCGTCTGGCTCCTCACGGGGACCTACGTTGACGGCTGGGCGCACAACAACCTCCGCGGCCTGGAGACGTTCTTCACACCGTGGCACGCGATCCTCTACTCAGGCTTCGCCGCCTGCGCCCTCTGGATCGGCGCCTTGACCTGGCGCCGGCACGCTCCGGGGACGAGGTGGCGGGAAGCAGTCCCTGCCGGCTATGGGGCAGCCGCCGCCGGCGTACTCCTCTTCCTTGCTTCCGGGCTGGGCGACTTCGCCTGGCATTCGGTGTTCGGCATTGAGCAGAACATCAGCGCCCTGTTCAGCCCGTCCCACCTGGGTCTGGCTACCGGCGGCTTCCTCATTCTTGGTGCACCTTTCTCGGCAGCGTGGCACTCACCTGCCCGGCCGTGGGCCCGGCTGGTGCCGGCGTTCGTGAGCGCGATGCTCGCCGGCATGGTTGCAGCTTTCATCCTGCAGGAGTTTGCGGTCTTCTCCCGCCATGGCCTCATCCAGACGTACTCCGGCCCCGCCGGGACCCAGCCGGCGGTGACGGGTCCAACGTCGTCGAGCATCATGGTCTCCTTGGCGACATTCCTGGTCTCGACGTTCGTGCTCTTCGTTCCCATCCTGGTGCTGTCGCTGCGGTGGCGGCTGCCGGCCCTGGTGCCGGCGGCGATGGTGCTGGTCCCCTCCGCAGCCCTGCAGATCATGGTGGCCCTGCGGGATGCCTGGCTGTTGCCGGCTGCCCTGGCCGGTTCACTCCTGGTAGGAGTGGTGTGGGCGGTGGCGCGGCCGGTCCCGGACAGTCCCGCGCGGCTCCTGACCGCGGCAGGCCTCTCACCTGTCGTCTTCTGGGCCCCCTATTTCGCTACCGTGGCGCTTCACGACCGGGCGCTCAGCTTCCCGCCCGAGATATGGAGCGGAACCCTCACATGGAGCGGGCTGGCAATGCTGTCCGTGGCCGCACTCGTGCTGAAGGTGCGGGCCACCGGCGCCGCAGTCCCGGATCCACGGGCCCTTTAGCCCGCCAGGTGCGCGGCCTGGCTTCAGCCGGGTTGGCAAATCCCAACAACACGCGGCGCTGCTTCCGGTGAATGTCAGACCCCGGTTGCACACTGGATTTATGGAAAACCAAGCCGTACAGGAATTTCACGTAACGTACTTCGACGCCGACTGCGGCCGGGCCCGCTCCGAGTATTTTGACACCCTCGAAGAGGCCGAGCGCTTCGCCTCCCGGCACTGCCACGGCGAAGACAGCTGGGCCGTGGTGGACGCCGTCACCGTGGAGCACGTCCGAATCGCCGCCTGACCGGTTCAGCCAAAAACCCGCGGTCCACGGCCCAGGCCAGCCGCGGCCCAGCTCCGCCAACCAGGGTGCAAACCAGGCAGGACAGCCACGCCGGTTACGGGCGCCAGCCTCGCATTAAAGCCGTCAGCCCGCGCTGCCTGGCGGTTGCCGGCAGCACGGGCTGACGTTGGTTCGGCGGAGGTCCCCGGCCGGTTGGGCCGGCACCGCCGGTCGCGGGTTACGCGAAGTCGGAGACCGCGGGATCGGGTCCGATGCGGCCCTCGCCGCCGGCGGTGCGGTCCAGGTTGTTGATGGCTTCAACGTCCCCGGCGTCCAGGGAAACCTCGAGTGCCGCGAAGTTCTCCTTGATGCGGGACTCAGTCACGGACTTGGGGATGACCACGTTGCCGATGGCCAGGTGCCACGCAATGACCACCTGGGCGGGAGTCGCCTGGTGCTTGGCAGCGATCGACGCAACAACAGGGTCCTGCAGCAGTTCCCCGCCCTGGCCCAACGGGGACCATGCCTGGGTCAGGATGCCTTTTTCTGCTCCAAATTCCCGCAGTTCACGCTGGCTGAAGTAGGGGTGCAGTTCGATCTGGTGGATGGCCGGAACCACTCCGGTTTCATCGATCAGGCGCTGCAGGCCCTCGGCGGTGAAATTGGAGACACCGATGGACTTGACCCGGCCGCGCTTCTGGAGTTCGATCAGCGCCTTCCACGTGTCCACGTATTTGTCCTGCTTGGGCTGCAACCAGTGGATCAGGTAGAGGTCCAGCGTTTCGAGGCCAAGCCGGTCCATGGATTCCTCGAAGGCAGCGAGGGTGGATTCGTACCCCTGGTCCGCGTTCCACAGCTTGGTGGTGATGAAGATCTGTTCCGGTGACAGGCCGGAGCCGGCGATTGCACGGCCAACGCCTGCCTCGTTGCCGTAGATCTTCGCCGTGTCGATGTGCCGGAAGCCGGCTTCGAAGGCCTGGCGGACAACCTTTTCAGCCACGCCGTCCTCAACCTGCCACACACCATAGCCGAGCTGGGGGATCGTGTTTCCGTCGTTGAAAGTCAAGGTAGGTGAAGAAGTCATTTCTTCATCCTGCCAAACGTCCCCCGCTTCAGGCTCCCGTTTGGTTCAATGTCAGCCACACGCGTAACCGCGATATTTACGTCCCAAACCGGGAATATTTGCGCGGCACCGGTCCAGCTACTCCCCGCGAAGCTGCCTCTCGGCGTCGTTCACCTGCTGGAACACCGCCTCAGCCCGGCGCCGGACCGACACCGCACCAACCGGTACCGGCCCCACGGCGAGCCGCAGCATTGCCGCCGCCTCAGCCGTGGTGGCCAGCGAATTGCCCGCCTTGGAGAGGGACCTGTGGACGTCTGCAAGGCCGGCCGGTATGTCCAGGCCGTCACTGGGCGCACGCCGCTGCGCTTCCATGCATACCGTCCGGACACGCTGCAGGAGGCCGGCCAGTTCGTTGGCGATATCCACCAGTTCCCCGTACAGCTGGTCGTCCTCCACCCCTTCGAGCACCTGGTGGAAGCGGTCAAGTCCCCGCTGGAAGCGGTCGTGCGCGCGGCGCCACAACCCCTTGCCCAGTTCAACATCATCCTTGCGCCCCTGCCGTGCGGCGCTGAAAAAGCCCAAGCGGAGCCTACAGGTACTGCCCGGGACCGTGGTCCGGTTCGTCACGCTGGTTGGGCCGTGCCTGTGCCCCCGGCCGTGCTCCGGCCGGGGCGCGCTGCGGCTCGCCGTTTTCGCCGATGACGACGCCGGGCGCAATCATGGTGCCTGGCGGCAGCTGACGCAGCTGCAGCTGCGCGGCGGCGTGTTCGCGGGCGGCGTTCTGCGCCGCGATGGCGGTCTGGATCCCGTGGAACAAGCCCTCAAGCCAACCCACCAGCTGCGCCTGGGCGATCCGGAGCTCGGCGTCGGAGGGCGTGGCGTCGTCCGAGAAGGGCAGGTTGATCCTGTCCAGTTCTGCCACCAGCTCCGGCGCAAGCCCGTCCTCCAGCTCCTTGATGGAGCGGGCGTGGATGGCGGCCAGCCGGCCCCGCGCAGCGTCGTCAAGCGGCGCGGACTTCACCTCTTCGAGAAGCTGGCGGATCATGGTGCCGATCCGCATCACCTTGGCAGGCTCGTCCACCAGATCCTGCAGGCTGCTGCCCCTGGGCTTGCCGTCCGCGGCGGACGGAATCTGCACGGGGTCCTGGGTGTCGTCAACGGGAGTGCCTTCTACCGGGAGGTCCTCAGCTGCCTGAGTGTCGTTGGGATCGCTCATGCGTTCATACTCTCACGGCCCATCCGCCCGGAGTCCACCCGTGAACGCCTGTGGCGGGCTTGTCCGCTGCCGGCTCAATCAGCACGCACAATCAGCAGCACCTCCCCTGCGGGTTGTTGTCCTGGCGGTCCGTACGGTCCCGCCAAAACTCGCGTTCGCTGAGGGGCTCCTCCTGGTGCCCGGCTGCCCTGTGGTGCTCGAGGTACTTGGTGTAGGCGTCCGCGCCCATGACGCCGCCCAGGTAGCGGGCGAACCCGCGGAAGCCATTGGCCACCAAAGCCACACCGGTGCCCATCAGTGCCTGGCCCGTTCAAGCCGTGCGTCTGCGGGCACCCTGTCCCACTCGGCTGCCAACTCACGTTCGGCCGTCGTCGGCACCAGTCCGGCGGGGGCGAAGACGCGCGAGGGAACAGCCGGGTCCTCGTTGTCCGTGGTGGCAGTGCCGGCCGCCCTGTCACGGAATGCCTTGACCGTGGCCAGCACCGCCGTGGCAATCACGATGATGCTCAGCACCACGAAGATCACGGAGAGCCAGCCCTGGATGGCCGTGTTGCGGACCACAGCTTCCATGGCGGCCACGGTCTTGGCGGTACCGAACTCGGTCTTGCCGTCCGCCAGCGCCTTGCTGAAGGCGGCGTTGTTCGCGAAGTACCCCACGGCAGGGACGGGCGAGAAGATCTTCAGGTAGCTGGCGGTGATGGTGACCACGGCGGCGAAGGCCAGCGGCAGGGCAACGATCCACAGGTACTTGAAGGTGCCGCGCTTGGCGACGATGGCCAGGCATACAGCCAGCGCGATGGCGGCCAGGAGCTGGTTGGCGATGCCGAACAGCGGGAACAGGGTGTTGATGCCGCCCAGCGGATCGGTCACGCCCATCAGCAGCACGGCACCCCAGGCAGCCACCATGATGGCCGTGCAGAGCCAGGCCCCGGGCCGCCAGGAGGCTTCCTTGAACTTGGGGACGAAATTGCCGATCGAGTCCTGCAGCATGAAACGTGCAACGCGGGTGCCGGCATCCACGGCGGTGAGGATGAAGAGCGCCTCGAACATGATGGCGAAGTGGTACCAGAACGCCATCATGGCCGTCCCGCCGATGAACTGCTGCATGATGTGCGCCAGCCCCACGGCCAGCGTGGGTGCGCCGCCGGTGCGGGAGACGATGCTCTGCTCCCCAACGTTGGCGGCGGTTTCGCTGAGCAGGCCGGGGGTGATGTTGACGCCGCTCAGGCCCAGGCCGTTGACCCAGGTGGCTGCCGTTTCCACGGTGCCGCCCGTCAGCGCCGTGGGGGCATTCATGGCGAAGTAGAGGCCGCGGTCGATCGAGATGGCTGCCACCAGCGCCATGATGGCCACGAAGGATTCCATCAGCATGCCGCCGTAGCCGATGTACCGGGTCTGCCGTTCCTTCTCCACCAGTTTGGGGGTGGTGCCGGACGAGATCAGGGCGTGGAAACCGGACAGCGCACCACAGGCGATGGTCACGAACAGGAAGGGGAACAGTGCGCCGGAGAACACGGGCCCGTTCTCGCGGCCGGCGAATTCGCTGAAGGCCGGGACGGTGATTTCGGGCCGGACCACGATGATGGCCAGCGCGAGCATCACGATCACGCCGATCTTCATGAAGGTGGAGAGGTAGTCGCGCGGAGCCAGGAGCAGCCATACGGGCAGGATCGCAGCAATGAAGCCGTAAACGATCAGGCCCCAGGCGATGGTGACCTTGTCCAGGTGGAACACGGTGGCGCCCCATTGGGTCTGCGCCACCAGGCCGCCGCCGATGATGGCCGCCATCAGGAGGACGAAGCCGATGATCGAGACCTCCATGACCTTGCCGGGGCGCAGGTAACGGAGGTAGACACCCATGAACAGGGCGATGGGGATGGTCATGCCCACCGAGAACACGCCCCACGGGCTTTCGCCCAGGGCATTCACGACGACGAGCGCCAGGATGGCCACGATGATCACCATGATGAGCAGGGTGGCGATGAGGGCGGCCGTGCCGCCGATGACGCCAAGTTCCTCGCGGGCCATCTGGCCCAGCGACCGGCCGCCGCGGCGCATGGAGAAGAACATGACCAGGTAGTCCTGGACGGCCCCGGCAAGGACGACGCCGAGGATGATCCAGATGGTGCCGGGCAGGTAGCCCATCTGCGCCGCGATGACCGGCCCCACCAGCGGGCCGGCGCCGGCAATGGCGGCGAAGTGGTGGCCGAACAGGACGTTGCGGTCGGTGCGGACGTAGTCCTTGCCGTCTGCCTTGTATTCGGCAGGGGTGGCGCGCCGGTCGTCAGGCTTGGTGATGTAGCGCTCGATCACCTTCGAGTAGAAGCGGTACCCGATGAGGTAGGTGCAGACGGAGGCGAAGACGAACCAGATGGCGTTGACGGTTTCCCCGCGGACGATCGCCAGCATGAACCAGGCCACCCCGCCGAGGAGGGCGATTGCTGCCCAGAGCGCGATCTTGCCTGGCGTCCACCTCCGGTCTTCGGCGTCGAGCCGTGCCTCGTCCACAGCGGGCGGGGGAAGATTCGGGTCAGTCGCCAACCCGCCCTCCGCCCGGGATCCGTTGTTCCGCTGGTCAGGCATTCCGGCCATGTCTCCTCCTTGAGAGTTTTCCCTCGTTTGCTACTGGGCACCCTACCAACGCCGATCCTGCCAAAAGGGTCCGACGGCGGCGCGGCGCCGGCCTGTGCGGCGAGCGGCGGCAGTCCGGCGCTGAATGAGCGGTGACGGACGTACGACGGCGGCCTGCGGCAAAAGCGAAGGCTCCCGTCCGGATTCCGGACGGGAGCCTTCGCCCTTCGCATGGCGGCAGGGACAGTCAGGCGTGGGCGTAGGTGAGGCAGTCGGCGTTGTCGGCTCCCGGCCCGACGTGCACCTCCGGGGCGTTGCACATCAGGTGGTCGTTGTGGACGCACTCGGCCCGCTGGCAGGCTCCCACGTCGGCGAGGACCTTGGGCAGGCCGCCGTGGATGCCGGTCTCGATGAATGTGGCGCAGGATGCGTGGTCCTGGCTTCCCCCCACGGTGATGGCATGGGCGGTGCAGCCTTCATGGTCGTTGAATGAACAACGGGTGACACTGCAGTCGGCAACATGGGTCGTCATGAAGTTCCTCCGTAAGTTCCACCGCCCGGGCGGGCGGCTCGTGCACCTACGGTAGGCCTGATCCCGGTGATCAAAAAGACCCAATACTTTGACCTAATGCCCCTCCGCCAGGCTGCGCCTGGACAGGGGCAGCCCGGACCGGGTGAAGGCCCAGGCGAGCGCTGCCGCCGTCAAGGGCACTGCCACCAGCAGCGCGGACAGGTGCAGCCAGGGAACCTCGAGGGCTGTCCGCATGTCCGTGGAAAGGACCAGCAGGACCGCTGGCACCGTTCCTGCCAGCGTCCCCAGAACGGCTCCAACGCCGCTGGTGAACAGTCCCTGCGACCAGGCAAGGGCCTTGCGCAGCCTTGGCGAGGCCCCGACGCCGGCGAGGACGGCATGGTCCTTCCGGGCATCAGCCATGGAGAGTCCTGTCGTAATGCCCGCCGCGCTGAAGGTGATCAGCGCAGCCGCGGCCACGATGGACCAGGTGATCCACTGGCTTACCTGCGAAACGCCCGGTTCCGCCTGGAACGTCATGCCCGGCTGCCCGTAGACGGCGGCGGCCGCAGCGGAGGCCGCATCTGCCTCAGCCTCGGAGGGGTAGGCAGAGAGCTGCACGAGCAGTCCGGCCGGGGCCGCGCGGAGGTCCAGGCGTTCGGCGGTTTCCGGCGAGACAACGCCGTAGTAGGGCACCGGGATAGCCGGTTCAAGCACTGCCGCGGCAAGGGAGTCGCTCCTGACGGTTGAGGGGACGGTGCCCGGCCCCGAGGATGCCGGCTCTTGGGTCCGTACGTCCTTTCCCTCGAGCAGTACCCTTCCATCACTGACGAACACCGGGTTGGTCACCACCATCCCGCCGGCGTCCAGCACCGCCGTTGCCTCGGCGGTGGCGCTGCGGCCCAGCGCCGCCCGGATCTCCTCGCCGCCGCCCACCAGGATGGCCCGGCCGGACGGTTGTTCGCTGACCATGGAACCGCGGCACCGCCAGTCGCCCGGGTCCAACACCCTTCCCTTGGGAGTCCTCGGGCATTCATTTGCCTGCGGCCTGGCAAGCGAAAACAGCAGGCAGTTTGACGTATCCGTGCGCGCCGGCAATCCGGGATCAGCCGGGCCCTCGGGGCAGTTGCGCAGGCTCTCCGGCGCCATGATCACGTGCGTCGATTCGACGGTGCCCAGGGCATCTGCCACCGCAGAGGAGAGCTTAGGGACATCCACCCGGACGGCCGGCTTCCTGCTGCCATCGGCCGACGCCGGCGGGTCCACCACCAGCGGCAGGTACGCCTGGTTTTCCAGGGCGCCCCAGTAATGTGATTCCCGCATCCCTGCCTGCTGGCTGGCGGAGAGCACCAGGGCGGCGCTTGCCAGGGTGGCGGCGGCGAGTACCGCGGCCACCGCGGGAACGCTGCGCCCGCGGTTCCGGGCCGAATCACGGGCCGCCATCCGGAGTGACAGCGGCATCCACTGGATGCGGGAGGTCAGGCGGAGGACCAGCCAGCCGGTCAGCAGCACCAGGGCAACAACCGCCAGCACGGCGCCGAGGATGAGCACCGTGACCACCAGCGGCAGTTGCTCCGCCAGCCGGTCCGGATCGTTGGTGGACCGTCCCAACAGCCAGCCCGCCGCCAACAGCCCGGCAGCGAGTACCAGCACCCCGGCGCCGGCCAGGGGTGCCCGCCGCGGCTTCGCGGAGGGTGCCCGGCCGGCTTTGAGGGCACCCAGCACCGCCTGACGGGAAACCTGGCGTGCAGGTACCATCGCCGCGATGGTGCAGGATGCCAGCCCCATGGCCATGGCGGCGAGTGTCAGCAGGAAATCCGGATGCAGCCCTGCCAGCCGTGCCGAGCCGTGCAACCGGACCACGTGGACGACGACGGCAGCGGCTCCCAGCCCCACCGCGGCTCCGGCGGCAACGGCAACGCCGCCCAGCCAGAGTCCACCCGCGGTGACAACAGCGCGGATGACGGGGCCTTCCGCACCCGAGGATGCCAGCAGTGCCAGCCCACGCACCTGCTGCCTGGCGCCCACGGCGAAGGCAGCACCGGCCAGCAGGCCCACCTCCAGCAGCGCCAGGGCGCCGATCAGGCCGAAGCCGGCGTAGACGGCCACCGCTTCCGTGGAATCATCCCGGGGCACGGAACCGGCAACGGTCCGTTCCTCCCGGGACGGCGGGTCCAGCACCACGCTGCGGGACAGCACGCCCACGCCTTTACTGTTGGCTTCCATGACCTGCGGCCAGGTGACCGGCTCCGGACCCACCAGGTAGTAGGACACGGACTGGCGGGTCTGCGGTCCCCTGGCAAGGTCAGAGGGTACCTGTCCTGCCTGCAGGTACAGGAAGCTGGTGCCGTCCGGGAGGCCGGCATCGCGAATGGTGCCCACCGGCACGAAGGTGCCTGCCGACGTCGTAAATTCCTGTCCGAAAGTGAGGTGGAAGCGCGTCATCAGCCCGGGCGACGCCAGCACCTCCGTGCCGTCGCGCGGGGCCCGGCCCGCCAGGAGGCTGAACTTTCCGGTGAAGGCCGGATTGAGGGCATCCACTTCGCGGCCCTGCAGCGAAACAAGTGCTTCCCCCACGCCGGTGGTCAGCTGGAGCAGGCGCTGCGGCAGCACATCGTAGCCCGCGGGAATGGCGTCAAGCGGGTCGGTCCGCCGGAATTCAGGATCGAACCGGCCGGTGCTGGAGGCGACCACACCGTCATTGAGCGGGTCCTGGAGGGAGTCCGCGCTGGGAACGGGCAGGACGCTGAACCTGGCCTGGGTGCTTCCCAGTTCGTAGGTGACGATTTCACCCGGCGTCCGCTGTGAGCTCTGGTAGAGGGTGGCGGCACCCGTCATCCCGGCCACGGGCAGCATGATGAGCAGGATGATGAGGAGGGACCGCCCCTTGTGGCGGGTGATGTCCCGGCGCGCCAGCCGCAGGGCAACCCGAAGGCTGCTCCGGCGGCTTGTGGGCGCCGGAGCAAGGTCCACCGGCATCAGAGACCGGCCTGGGTGAGCAGCATGGTGGGATCGTGCATGGCGGCGGCCTGGTCGATGATCCGCCCGTCCCGAAGGAAAACCACGCGGTCCGCCCAGGCGGCGTGCCTGGCTTCGTGGGTGACGAGCATGACGGCCGCTCCGGCATCGGCACGGGCCCGCAGGACCTCCATGACCCCTTGGCCCGTTGTCGAATCCAATGCACCTGTAGGTTCATCGGCCAGGATCAGCCGCCGCTGGCCCACGATGGCCCTGGCGATCGCGACGCGCTGCTGCTGGCCGCCGGACATCTGGTCCATGAACCGGTCCGCCAGTTCGGGAATCCCCACTTGCCGCAGCGCATCGGCGGCCTGCCGGTGCGCTTTCCTGGTGGAAGTTCCGTCCAGTTCCAGCGGCAGCGCCACGTTCTCCGCGGCGGTCAGCGTGGGAACCAGGTTGAAGTCCTGGAAGACGTACCCCACGGCCCGGCGGCGCAGCCGGGCCAGTTCGTTCAGGCCCAGCCCGGCCAGCGGCGTGGACTCAACGTAGACAGCGCCCGACGTCGGCCGGTCCAGTCCGCCGGCAATGGCCAGCAGGGAGGACTTGCCGGAGCCCGACGGGCCCATGACCGCGACGAACTCCCCTGCTGAAATGGTGAGGTCAACGTCGCGGAGGGCGGCGACCGCCGTCGCGCCGTGCCCGAAAGTCCTTCCCACCCTGGCGAGTTCAAGGACCTGCTGCGGCCCCTGCACGCTCACCGGCGGATGTCCGCGTCGAGCGGGTTGTCTTCCGTGGCCCCGTTGGAGGCTTTCCGGGCTCCACTTGCCGCCGTGGCCTGCGCCTGCTGGACCATCCTGGCCTCGCAAAGGTCCAGCCAGCGGACTTCCGCTTCGGTCTGGAAGATCAGTGAATCGAGCACCAACAGCCAGGCAGTATCCGTGGCCCGCTGGTTTGCCGCCGTATCGCGGCGCGCCCTGGTGTAGTCCTGCAGGGCGCGGATGGACGCCACGCGCTGGGCCTGGATGATGGCCTGGACATCGACCCCGGGCAGGGTAACGGCGAGCGCAAGCTTGATGGCGAGCTCGTTGCGTGGTGGGCTGTTCCGCTCCACGGGGGCGGCAAACCAGTTCCGCACCTCGTCCTTGCCGGCAGGGGTGATGCTGTACACCACGTGCCCTTCGCCGTCGTCGCCCTCCTTAGCCACCAAGGCATCGCGCTCCAGCCGGTCAAGCGTGGTGTACACCTGCCCGATATTCAGCGGCCACGTGGCCCCGGTGCGGTTCTCGAACTCGACCCGCAGCTGGTAGCCGTAGCGCGGCTGGTCCTGCAACAGGGCAAGGAGGCTGTGGCGAATGGACATTGTGCTCCCCCGGGCTGGTTCCAACCGGTATGCACGAGCCCCCAAGACCCGTGCATACCGCGTATAGGCAGCCTAACCCCGACTGACGCCCCGGCGCAATACCGGGTATGCAACCGGGGGTTCCTACATGACCAGGAGGACCTTGCCCACGTGGTCGCCGCTGTCGAAATAGCGGTGGGCTGCCGCAACCTGGTCCAGCGGGAAGGTCTTGGCGACCAGCGGACGGATCCGGCCGTCAGCCACCAGCGGCCACACGGCGTCCCGCACCGCAGTCATGATGGCACCCTTTTCCGCTACCGGCCGGGGCCGCAGGGCGGTGGCCACCACGGCTGCCCGCTTCTTCAGCAACAGGCCCAGGTCCAGCTCCCCCTTGGTGCCGCCTTGCAGGCCGATCACCACCAGGCGCCCGTAGTCGGCCAGGGCCTCCACGTTCTGCTTGAGGTACTTGGCCCCCACCACGTCCAGGATGACGTCCGCCCCGTAGCCATCGTTCTGCCGCCGCAGGCTCTCCGGGAAGTCCTCCTCGGCGTAGTTGATGGCGATGTCAGCACCAAGGAACGCCTTGGCGGTGCCCACCTTCTCGTCAGTGCCGGCAGTCGTGGCCACCTTGGCGCCAAAGGCCTTGGCAAGCTGGATGGCCATGGTGCCGATCCCGCCGGTGGCGCCGTGGATGAGGACGGTCTCCCCCGGCTGCAGCTGCGCCGTCATGATCAGGTTCGAATAGACCGTTGCGGCCACTTCCGGCAGCGAGGCCGCTGTGACCAGGTCCACCCCGTCCGGCACCCGCAATACCTGCTCGGCCGGAACCGCCACCTGCTGGGCATAGCCGCCGCCGGCCAGCAGGGCCACCACCTTGTCCCCCAAAGAAAATGGCTTGCTGACGCCGGGGCCAAAGCCTGCGATCCGGCCCGAAACTTCCAGCCCGGGGATCCCGGAGGCACCGGGAGGCGGCGGGTAGAAACCCCGGCGCTGCTGGACATCGGCCCGGTTCAGGCCCGCAGCCACCACGTCAATGAGCACTTCGCCCTGGCCAGGCACCGGCGCATCCACGTCCCGGACTTCCAGCACTTCCGGGCCGCCCGGTTCCGATATGTAGACGGCTTTCATGGACCTCTCCCGTTCCTGACTCAAATCCTGGCTGCAACAAGTGTGCACCGGGCACCTTCCCGCTCCTGTTTTGTTGCAGGCAAGTGCCTATGAAACACTACTAGCTGAGGAAGGTTGTCCGAGCGGCCGAAGGAGCTGGTCTTGAAAACCAGTGTGCGGTAACCCCGTACCAAGAGTTCGAATCTCTTACCTTCCGCACTGGAAACCCCTGGCAGCCGGCACCGGCCGCCAGGGGTTTTGTGTTTTGGGCGCTGCTGCCTTACCGGTCAAGCGTGACAGGGCGTTCGGGTCAGCGTCGCAGGATGGCTGCCGCGATCTCATCTGCATCCCTGAGGGTGCGCTGGCCGCTGCGGTAGGCGGGGCTGCCCGGCTGGAGGGCTTCGGCCGCGATGGCCGTGCCCCACTGGGTGGAGGACAACTGGAGGCCCAGCACGTACAGGTTTTCCGTCACGGACCCGTTGGAGGCAAGTGGGCGGTACGGGTGGGGCTCCACGTCCAGGCCCGTGGACTCGACGGGGGCACCTTCTGCCGTCATCATGAGCCGTGGACGCACCAGCCCATCGGACAGCATCTGCTCCAGGACCGGCGAATCATTGGCCGACACCCTGTTGCCCGGCGCAAGGGCCTCCACCATGGTCCGTGCCAGGACCGGCGGACCGGCAACCCACGGCGAGGAAGCCGTGAACATCGCGGACTGCCGGTCCACGCCGAACTTGGGGTCGGGTCCAACGAAGCTGACCACCCCTGCCCTGGCCAGTGCGGCGAGCTGTTCGGCGCGCAGCGCCGGCGGCCCGCTGGCAAGGCCTTCCACGAAGGATTCAAACCAGCCGCGCAGCCCGGCGACCCATGATTCATCGGTGATGCCGCCGTCGGCCACCGCCGTTTTGAGGAGGGCCCGCCCGTGGTGCAGGGCGCCGATGGCCATCTTGACGGGGTCGTCCTCGCCGAGCGCGGACCGGCGTGCATCGTCCAGCAGGAACTCCACCACGGCGGCATCGTGCTCACGCCGGGACGCGAAGGAGCGCCCCGCCAAGGGGGCCGCGAGGCCCGGTAGGTCCAGCCGGTGCCGCGGACCAACGTGGACGGCCAGGACGCTTTCCACGGCGTCTTCCCAGTTGGCGGCGCTGTGGGCGTGCGGCTGCAGGGCTTCCTCCAGCGCTGCCAGGAAAGCCGCCGCATCGGGGACAGCCCCTGGCTGCGAGCGCACCAGGGTTGCGTAGTACGCCCAGAGGGCATCGCGGTGCAGCAGGGGCCACAGGTCGTGGTCGAACGAGGGCCGGATTCCGGCCTTGGCCAGCCGCTCCAGGGCGGCTTCGGTGAGGTAGCGGAGCGTGATGGAGGTGGCGTAATAGCCGTTGAGGGCTGCTTTTGCACGGTAGGGGGTTCCGCGCCGGGACGCCGCGATGATCAGGGGTTCCTGGCCGGACGGTTCGTACTCCAGGCGGCTTCCCGTGGAGACGAACTTTCCGCCGCGGCCTTCGGTGAGTTGCCCCATCGTGTCGAAGAAGTTCAGGCCCATCCCGCGGACCAGCACGGGTTTCCCCGCGGGAATCCGTGTCCAGTCCACGTCTGCGGGCACGGCAGGGGGAAAGTACTGCAGGCCCAGCTGCTCGGCCGCGGCGTGCAGGCCGCGCTGTTCCGGATTCAGCCGCGACGGGATGTGCCCCAGGGCGAGCACCACTGCGTTGGCGCGGAGGGCAGCCCCGGTGGCCAGGCCGACGTCGAACATTCCGTCCCCCACCGGACGCACGGACACAGCCGACGTTTCGTGGAATTCGACCGTGACGCCGTCGGGAGCTTTGGCCAGCAGCTCCTCCAGCATGCACTTCAGGTAGCGGCCGTACAGGGCGCGGCTGGGGAAGTCATTGGACCCCAGCACCGCCAGTTCCGCCCGCTCCTCACCGGTGAGGGCCGGCAACGGATGCCGCTGCTGCCGGGCACGCCACTGGTCGAACGTGGTGCCGGCCACGGGCGCCGGCAGCGACGGTTCCTGGGGAACCAGCGTGGGGTGGAAGGATTGCGTATTCATGAGGAACAGCCGTGACTGGCCGGGCTGCCACACGTGCCCCGGGCCCGCCGGGTAGGGGTCAACCACGTCGATGTGCAGCTGTGCAGGGCCTCCGGCCGCGGCGGCGTGGGCGAGCAGCCGCTCGAGCACGCTGGTGCCACGGGGGCCGCCGCCGATGATGACGGCCCGGTTGCTCTGCGATAATTCCACGGCATCCAGCGTACGGGCTGGAAGCGGAGGATGTGCCGGACGCTTGACTTGCCAGCCTCGGGGGATGTTGTTTGGATGGGGCGCATGACCACCACAGCAGCTGATCAAGCCTCCGCTCCCGGCCCCGGCCAGGACACCTCCGGCACCGCATCCCAGGGAACTGCGCCCGTGCCCGTCGACGAGAATGTGTGGCTGGAGGACATCTACGGCGAGGAACAGCTGGCCTGGGCCAGGGAGCAGAACTCCCGGACCGAGGACCTGCTGGAGGACGCCGGGTACGCCGAACTGGAGACCAGCATCCTGGAGGTCCTGGACTCCACGGACCGGATTGCCATGGTGGGCAAGCGGGGCGAGTGGTACTACAACTTCTGGAAGGACAGCCAGAACCCCAAGGGCCTGTGGCGGCGGACCACCTGGGAGAGCTACCTCACCGATTCCCCCGATTGGGACGTCCTGCTGGACGTGGACGAGCTGTCCCGGACCGAAGGCGAAGAGTGGGTGTTCCACGGCGCCACGTTCCTGCGCCCCGCGGCCGGAGCCCCCTACCGGCTGGCGCTGCTGGCCCTGTCCCCCCACGGCGGCGACGCGAACCGCTACCGCGAGTTCGACGTCGAGGCGCGCGGCTTCGTTGACCCCGCCCGGGGCGGGTTCGACCTGCCGACGGCGAAGGGCAACGTGTCGTGGCTGGATGCCGACACACTCCTGGTTTCCTCCACCGCGGAAGGCCTGCCCAAGACCGCGTCGTCCTACGCCCGCACAGCGGTGACCCTCAAACGCGGCGGTTCCCTGGCCGCTGCCCCGCGCCTTTTCGACGTGCCGGAGGACCACATGATGGCCGTCGCGGCGCACGATTCCACACCCGGATTTGAGCGCACCTTCGCTGTTGACTACATCGACTTCTTCAACCGGACCAACTTTGTGCTCCGGGACGGTGACTGGACGCCGATCGATGTGCCCACCGACGTCAACGTCAGCGCGCACCGGGAATGGCTGCTCTTCCGCCCGCAACAGGACTGGGTCCTCGACGGAACCACCTACCCCTCCGGCGCCCTGCTCGCCGCAAACTTCGAGGACTACCTCGCCGGGAGCCGGCAGCTCACCGTGCTGTTCACCCCCGATGACCACACATCGCTGCAGTCCTGGAGCTGGACCCGCAGCTTCCTGCTGCTGAACCTGCTCAGGGACGTTTCCTCGGAAATCCGGGTCCTGGATCCATCCAGGCCCGCCGGCACCACGGACTGCGGCTGGGCGGCCACCCTCCTTGACGCCTGCCCACCGCTGCATGACGTGAATGCCTACGCCGTGGACGACGAGGACGAAGTACCAGCCGACGGCGGCGCCGGCGACGACTTCTGGCTCGTCGCCACCGGTTTCACCACCCCCACCACGCTCATGCGCGGCACCCTGGAGCACCACAGCGCCGGGACGTCCGGCGTGGGGGGCCGGCATGCGGCAATCAAGGCCTCGCCGTCGTTCTTTGCCGACACTGACTATGAAGTGGAGCAGCACTTCGCAGTGTCCGACGACGGCACCCGGGTTCCGTATTTCCAGATTGCTCCGCGGGGGCTGGCTTTGGACGGGCAGAACCCCACCCAGCTGTCCGGCTACGGCGGGTTTGAGGTTTCGCGGACGCCGGCCTACAGCGGCACGGTGGGCCGGGCATGGCTGGAGCGGCGGACCACGCTGTCCGGCGGCGACGGCGGGAAGGCGCCCCACTCCCGCGGCGGAGTGTACGTGGTGGCGAATATCCGGGGCGGCGGGGAGTACGGGCCCGCCTGGCACCGGGCGGCACTGAAGGAAAACCGGCACCGGGCCTACGAGGACTTCGCGGCCGTGGCACGGGACCTCATCTCCCGCGGCGTCACCTCGCCCCGCCGCCTGGGCTGCGTGGGCGGCTCCAACGGCGGCCTCCTGGTGGGCAACATGCTCACCAGGTACCCCGAACTGTTCAGGGCCGTCTCCTGCGGGGTGCCCCTGCTGGACATGCGCCGCTACACCAAGCTCTCCGCCGGGCATTCGTGGATCGCCGAGTACGGTGACCCGGACGTTCCCGAACAGTGGGAGTACATCAGGACCTTCTCGCCCTACCACCTGCTCAAGGACGCGGTGGAGTACCCGGAGACCTTTATCTGGACGGCAACCTCCGATGACCGGGTTGGCCCCGTGCAGGCGCGGAAGATGGCAGCCCGGATGCTGGCCATGGGCATCCCCAACGTCTGGTTCCACGAAGCCCTGGAGGGTGGCCATGCTGGCGCCTCGGACAACCGGCAGGCTGCCGCGCTGCAGGCCCGCAGCCAGCACTTCCTGTGGAAGGCGCTGGCAGGCTGACCGGCGTGGGCCCCTGGCTGGCTGTCCGGAGGGCCGGTTCCGGCCTCCCGGAAATCCGCATCGTCCGCCCCGGGCAACGATTGCCATAGGGCGCCGGGGCCGCGGCCCGCGGCCGTGGCGGGGACCGTTTTGCACTGCATGGCCGGATCTGCGTATCCTTGGTGGGCTAGGAATAGCAATTGGAGACGTGCCAGAGCGGCCGAATGGACTTCACTGCTAATGAAGGGTCGGGGTTAAACTCGACCGGGGGTTCAAATCCCCCCGTCTCCGCGTTTGGCCCCGGTCCTGGACCGGGGCCTTTTGCGTTTCAGGGTGCCCTTGGCCAGTCCTAAGCCCGTTCGCGAATCAGCGCCTTGAAGGTTCGGAAACGCGAACAAGCTTCTGATACGCCGGGCGTGGGCGCGGTCCGCGGAAAACGCCGGGCGTGGGCCCGGTCCGCGGAAAACGCTGTCCGGTAGCCGGACGCTGGGCGCGCAGGCTTTGCCGCAGTGGCAGGATTAGCGCATGGCGGCACGCAGCAACTCAAACCAACCGGATGTGGGCCGGGCGGCATGGAATCCACGCCTGGCGCTTCTGGTGGCGGCAACGTTCTTCATGGAATTCCTGGACGGCACGGTCCTGACCACGGCCATTCCCAGCATTTCGTCGGACTTCGCCATCCCCGCCGCCGACGTCAACATCACCATGACCGCGTACCTGCTGACGGTAGCCGTCGGCATCCCCATCAGCGGCTGGCTGGCGGAGCGGTTCGGCGCTAGGCGGATCTTCTGCGCGGCCATCGCCATCTTCACGCTCGCTTCCCTGGCCTGCGCCCTTAGCCAGGACCTTGCCACGCTGACGCTAAGCCGCATCGCCCAGGGCGTTGGCGGGGCCATGATGGTGCCGGTGGGAACCCTGGTGGTGCTGCGCGGAACGCCGAAATCCGAATTACTGCGTGCCACCGCCTTCCTGGTGTGGCCCGGGCTCCTGGCACCCGTCCTCGCGCCGCTGGTAGGCGGCGCGCTCACCACGTATCTTTCCTGGCACTGGATCTTCCTGGTGAACATTCCCCTTGGTGCCGCCGCGTTTGCCGCCGCCCTGCGCCTGGTCCCCCCGGCTCCGGGAGATCCGCACCGGCGGCTGGACTGGCCTGGAATGGCACTGACCACGGTGGGGGTGGGCGCACTCGTGGCCGGTCTTGAACTGGCCAGCAGCCATCCTGAACTGCCCTGGGCCGGGATCAGTGCCGCCACCGGGGTTGCCGCCCTGGCCGGGGCCGTGTTCTGGATGCGCAGGACTCCCCATCCGCTGTTCAACCTGCAGGTCTTCCGCACCCGGACCTTCCGGGCCATGGCCACCGGCGGGTTCATATACCGGGTCACCATCAGTTCAGTGCCGTTCCTGCTGCCCCTGATGTTCCAGACCGGGTTCGGCTGGTCTCCCCTGCATGCCGGGGCGCTGGTGGCGGCCGTGTTCATTGGGAATATCGGGATCAAACCGGCCACCACCCCGCTGATCCGGAAGTTCGGTTTCAAGGCAATGCTGGTGTTCGCCTCGGTGGCCTCCGCCGTCACCTTCGCCCTCTGTGCCCTGCTGACACCGCAGACCCCTGAGGCGTTGATGTTTGTGCTGCTGGTGTGCAGCGGGGCCTTCCGCTCCATCGGTTTCTCGGCTTATGCCTCCGTGCAGTACGCCGACATCCCGCCGGCACAGCTGACCTCCGCCAACACGGTGTCGGCCACCCTGGTACAGCTGGCCACCGGCTCGGGTATCGCGGTGGCAGCCCTGCTTATCCGGACCTTTGACGGGCTGGCCCTCGGACCGCAGGACCCCGCCGGGCCCTTCCGCGGCGCTTTTGTGGCAATGGCCGTCCTGATGCTGGCCAGCACCGCGGACAGCATCCTGCTCCCCCGCCATGCGGGGGCAGCCGTCAGCCGGCCTGGGCCAAAACCAGGGGAAGCACCGCTCCCGCCCCGGCCTGCCGAAGGGCGCGCCCCGCGACGGTAAGGGTCCACCGGCTGTCGGCGAGGTCATCAATCAGCATGACCGTCTGGCCCTGGACGGACTGCAGGGCGGCTTCGAGCTCCGGGCCCACCACCAGCCTGTCCCACACGCCCGCCAGCCGGTAAGCGCTGTTTCCGCCGCGTCCGCCGGTGGGACCGCCGTGCGCCGGCTGCAGATCACCAAGGTAGGGAATGCGCCCGATCTCGGAAATCCCCCTGGCCAGCGAGCCCACCAGCTGCGGTTTGCTGCGGGACGGCATACCCACGATGGCGGCCGGCCTGCCCGCGCCGCTCCAGCCCGGGCTCCGGGCATCGCCGGTTCCCCACTCGCGCAGGACCTGCACGCAGGCCTGGAGCATGCCGGGATCCACCGGCCGGTCCTCCGCGCCGGCGGCAAACAGCTCCCGCAAGGCACCGCCCCACCCCAGGTCGGTCAGCCGGGCCAGGACACGTCCCTCCGAAAGGCCCTCTGCCGGCTTGAGCTTTCCTTTCACCGGTACTCCCAGCCGGTCCATCCCGCTGGGCCACTGAAGGCGCGGTTCAAGGACGCCGCCGGCCCTGCTCAGGGTCTGGCCGGCCGCCGCCGTGGCATCGGCTGCCACGTCTGCCGGGAACCACCGGCCGGCGCAGTTGTCGCACCGCCCGCAGGGACGGGCCGTCTCGTCATCCAGGACCGAGGTGATGTACTCCATCCTGCATCCTGCGGTGTCCTGGTAGATCACCATGGAGTCCTGCTCGTCCACCCGTGCCTCGGCAATGCGGCCGTAGCGTTCCGCGTCATAAACCCAGGGCTGGCCGGTGGACCGCCATCCCCCGCCGACCCGTTCCACCGCCCCGTCCACCGACAACACCTTCAGCAACAGCTCAAGCGGCGTGCGGCGAAGGTCCACCCTGGCCTCCAGCGCCACGGTTGACAGGGCGGTTCCGGCTTCAGCCAAGGCAGTCAGAACGGCTCCGGCCTTCTCCTCGGACGGCATGGACGCGGTGGCGAAGTACTGCCAGATCTCACGGTCCTCCGCGCCCGGGAGCAGCAGGACGTCCGCGTTGGCGGCACCACGTCCGGCACGCCCCACCTGCTGGTAGTAGGCGACGGGCGAGGACGGCGCACCGAGGTGGACGACGAAGCCAAGATCGGGCTTGTCGAAGCCCATCCCCAGGGCGGACGTGGCCACCAGCGCCTTGACCTGGTTGTCCTTGAGCAACTGTTCGGCCCGTTCACGGTCTGCGGGATCGGTCCGTCCGGTGTAGGCGAGCACGTTGTGCCCCGCTTCTGACAACAGGCGGGCGGTGTCCTCGGCCGCGGAAACGGTAAGGGTGTAAATAATCCCGCTGCCCGGAAGATCGGCCAGGTGGGTCAGCAGCCAGCCCAGCCGTTCCTTGGAGTCACGGAGCGACAGGACACCAAGCCGCAGCGAGTCACGGCCCAGGGAGCCGCGGATGGTCAGGACTCCCTCACCGAGCTGCTCTTCGATATCGTGCACCACGCGTGAGTTGGCCGTGGCGGTGGTGGCCAGGACCGGGACGGAATCCGGCAGCCGCGTGATGAGGTCCGCGATCCGGCGGTAGTCGGGGCGGAAGTCGTGCCCCCAGTCGGAAATACAGTGGGCTTCATCGATGACCAGCAGGCCGGTCCGGCGGAGCAGTTCGGGCAGCTGGGTTTCGCGGAACGCGGGATTGGTCAGCCGCTCCGGCGAGACGAGGAGGACGTCCACCTCATCGGCGGCCAATTGGCCACGCACGGCGTCCCACTCCAGCTGGTTGGCGGAGTTGATGGCAACGGCACGCACCCCGGCCCGGGCGGCGGCGGCCACCTGGTCCCGCATCAGGGCAAGCAGCGGCGAGACGATCAGCGTGGGCCCGGCGCCCCGGCGCCGCAGCAGCAGGGAGGCCACGAAGTACACAGCCGACTTGCCCCAGCCGGTGCGCTGCACCACCAAAGCCCGCCGCCCGCCGTCGACCAGTGCCTCAATGGCCTCAAACTGCCCGTCATGGAAGACCGCGTCCGGGTGCCCCACCAGGCCCCGCAGGACCTCAAGCGCTTCGGCATGGGTGGCGGTGCCCGGTGCGCCGGGAGCTGCCATGTCTGCAACGGCGGTAGCGGAAACTGTGGACGTGTACTGGTTATCGGCCATTGGTTCAGTATCCCAGCACCCTCCGACACCCTGCACAGCCGCGGGCTGCTATGTGGAAAGCCAGCCGCAAAGCGGACCTGTTACGAAAGAGCTCCCCAATCCACATTGGCCGGAAGCGCTGCCCACGTAAGATAAAGCCCGTGACTAGCGAACAGACAACGACATTTGACCTTTCGGCATCCTTCAAGGCCTACGACGTCCGTGGGATTGTAGGCGAGTCGATCACCGCCGAAATCGTCGAAGCCGTGGGGGCCGCGTTCGTGGATGTCCTGCAGCTCGAAGGCCAGACCATCGTGGTGGGCGGGGACATGCGCCCCTCCTCCCCCGAGTTCACCAAGGCCTTCGCCAACGGAGCGGCAGCCCGCGGCGCCAATGTGGAGCTCCTGGACCTGATCTCCACCGATGAGCTGTACTTTGCCTGCGGGTTCCTCAACCGCGCCGGGGCCACCTTCACCGCCAGCCACAACCCCGCCGAATACAACGGCATCAAGATGGCCAAGGCGGGCGCCGTCCCCATCTCCTCCGAAACCGGCCTCAAGGAGATCCAGGCCCTCGCGGAGCAGTACCTCAACTCCGGGTCCATCCCCGCAGGCGGCACGCGCGGCCTCATCAGTGTCCGCGACGTGCTCAAGGACTACTCCGAGTACCTCCGCAAGCTCGTTAACCTTTCCGCGTCCCGCCCTCTGAAGGTGGTGGTGGATGCAGGCAACGGCATGGCCGGCCTGACCACCCCGGCCGTCCTGGGTGACGCGCTGCTGCCCAAGCTGCCTTTCGACATCGTTCCCCTGTATTTCGAACTGGACGGTTCCTTCCCCAACCACCCGGCCAACCCCCTGGAGCCGGAAAACCTCCGCGACCTGCAGGCAGCTGTCATCGAACACGGCGCGGACATCGGCCTGGCCTTCGACGGCGACGCCGACCGCTGCTTTGTCATCGACGAGAAGGGCGAGCCCGTCTCGCCGTCGGCCATCACCGGCATGGTGGCCCGCCGCGAGATCGCCCGCGCCAAGGCCCAGGGCGAGGAAAAGCCCGCCATCATCCACAACCTGCTGACCTCCCGCGCCGTCGCCGAACTGGTGGAGCACGACGGCGGCCGCGCCGTCCGCACGCGCGTGGGCCACTCTTTCATCAAGGCAGTCATGGCAAAGGAAGGCGCAGTATTCGGCGGCGAGCACTCCGCCCACTTCTACTTCCGCGACTTCTGGAACGCTGACACCGGCATGCTGGCCGCCATGCACGTCCTGGCAGCCCTGGGCGAGCAGGAGGGCCCGCTCTCCGAGCTGGCCCGCGAATACGAGCCGTATGTCAGCTCCGGCGAGATCAACTCCGAGGTGGAGGACAAGCCCGCAGCGGTGGAGCGGGTGCGCCAGGCCTTCGCGGACGAGGACCTCACCGTGGACAACATGGATGGGAGCACGTTCACGGCCAATGACGGCAGCTACTGGTTCAACCTCCGCCCTTCCAACACCGAACCGTTCCTGCGGCTCAATGCCGAGGCAACGGACCGGGCCACCATGGAACGCATCCGCGACCGCGTCCTGTCCCTGGTGCGGGCCTAGCAGCGGATGGCTGACCACACGGGGCAGGCAGCGGGCGGAACCGGCGGGCAGGAAAGCTGGCGCGATTCCGTCTCCGAGGCCACGGCAACTGACCTGGAGAACCTCCTGGGCACGGGCGTCAGCGCGGCCCAGGAGCAGCTCCAGCGCAACGGCGGTTTCGCGCCTTTCGCGCTGACAGTCCAGAACGACGGCGAGGTGCGGCTGGTGGCCGTCTCGCCTGCTGATGCCGCCGACGGCGCGGACGGGGATTTCGACGCGGATGCCATGATCCACGACCTTCAGGCCCTCCTCCGCCAGAACCGGGACGATTTCCGCGCCGCCGCGGTGGTCTGCGACATCCTGCTGGTGGAGGAGGATTCGGACGCCATCCATGTGGCCGCCGAACACCGCGACGGATCCCTGTTTGCGGCCGTGCTGCCATACTCCGCCAACGCAACCACACAGTCCTGGGAGTTCGGCGAACTGGGCGCGGACGCCAGCGAGCCTGCGATCTGGGTGGACTAGACCGGACCCGCAGCCATGAAGATCAATGCCTTCGCTGACGTCAGCCTGCGAGCACTCATGGTGCTCGCAGCCGTTCCGGACGGCACGCTGCTCACCACCCAGAGCATCGCGGACGCGGTGGGCACACCCTACAACCATGTCAGCAAGGCCATGGCCAAACTGCGGAGCATGGGCCTGATTGAGGTTGTCCGGGGCCGGTCCGGCGGTTCCCGGCTCAGCCATGCGGGCCGAATCGCCTCCGTGGGCCAGATCCTGCGGCAGCTTGATACCCGCACCGATCCTGCCGATTGTGTTGCGCCGGGCGGCAACTGCCCGCTCATTAACGAGTGCAAACTGCGCGGCGCACTGGCCCGCGCCCGCGAAGCCTTCTATGCGGAGCTGGACTCCGTGGTGATCGCGGAACTCCCCCAGGCCCGGCAAATGGCTCCGGTCTTCCAGATGATCGGCCTCCGCCCGGGGCTTTGAACCGACTATCCGAGCGCAGGCTCCCGGTTTGATTTCAAACTTCTACAAGGTGTAGAACTGAGGCAGAGATACTCGTATTTCAAATATGAGTTTTCCTCCGGCCGGACGAAGGCCCCGGCCACTACCTCAGGAGTTCAGATGCTCTCGGACAAGTCCCGCCCCGTCATTGAGGCCACCCTGCCGCTGGTCGGTTCCCGGATCGGATCCATCACCCCCAACTTCTACGCCCGCCTGTTCGCGGCGCACCCCGAACTGATGGATGGCCTGTTCAGCCGCTCCAACCAGCGCTCCGGCAACCAGCAGCAGGCCCTCGCCGGGAGCATCGCCGCCTTCGCCACCCATCTGGTGAACAACCCGGGCACCCTGCCGGAAACTGTCCTTTCGCGCATCGCGCACCGGCACGCCTCCCTGGGCATCACGGAGCCGCAGTACCAGGTGGTCTACGAGCACCTGTTCGCCGCCATCGCCGAGGACCTGGCCGAGGTGATCACTCCTGAAATCGCCGAAGCCTGGACCGAGGTGTACTGGCTGATGGCGGACGCCCTGATCAAGCTCGAAAAGGGCCTCTACGCCGCGCAGGCCAACGACAAAATGTGGACGCCCTGGCGGGTGGCAGCCAAGGCACCGGCAGGAACCGGGTCCATGACCTTCACCCTGGAGCCGGCCGACGACACCCCCGTCACCCCCGCCCTGCCCGGCCAGTACATCAGCGTCAAGGTGGCCCTCCCGGACGGGCTGCGCCAGGTCCGCCAGTACTCCCTCTCCGGCGATGCAGGCACCAGCCGCATCTTCACCACCAAGCTGGACGACGGCGGCGAGGTCTCCCCCGTCCTGCACCATACCGTCCAGGTGGGCGACGTCGTCGAGATCTCCAACCCCTACGGCGAGATCACGCTCAAGGAGGGCGACGGCCCCGTGGTCCTCGCCTCCGCCGGCATCGGCTGCACGCCCACCGCCTCCATCCTCCGCTCCCTCGCCGAATCAGGCTCCGACCGGCAGGTCCTGGTGCTGCATGCCGAAAGCACCCTGGACAGCTGGGCCCTGCGCAGCCAGATGACGGACGACGTCGAGCGCCTGGACGGCGCGGAACTCCAGCTGTGGCTGGAGAAGCCGGTGGAGGGCGCCCGGGAAGGGTTCATGTCCCTGCGCGAAGTGGACCTTCCGGCGGACGCCTCCCTCTACCTCTGCGGCCCCCTGCCGTTCATGAAGAACATCCGCAACGAGGCCATCAACGCCGGCATCCCGGCCACCAAGATCCACTACGAGGTCTTCGGCCCGGACATCTGGCTCGCCAGCTGAAACAGCCATCCAACGACGGCGGCCCCGCACCTTTTCGAAAAAGGTGCGGGGCCGCCGTCGTGGCTTCAGCAGTGACTAGTGCTTGGCCATGCGTTCCTTGAGGGAAGCGAGCTCGGCACGCAGGGCATCCGGGAGTGAATCCCCGAACTTGGCGTACCACTCCTCGATGGAGGCCAGCTCGGCGTCCCATTCCCCGCGGTCCACGCGGACAGCGTCCTCCACGTGGGCGTGGGTCAGGTCAAGGCCGGTGAGGTCAAGTGAATGGCCGGCGGGCACGAAGCCGATGGGTGTTTCGACGGCGTCCGCCTTCCCTTCGATCCGCTCGATGGCCCACTTCAGGACGCGGGCGTTGTCGCCGAAGCCGGGCCAGGCAAATCCACCGTCGGCGGTGCGGCGGAACCAGTTCACCAGGAAGATGTGCGGCAGGCGTTCGGGGTTGGCCTTCCCGGAGACGCTGATCCAGTGCTTCAGGTAGTCGCCGGCGTCGTAACCGATGAAGGGCAGCATGGCCATCGGGTCGCGGCGGAGCACGCCGACCTGTCCGGCGGCTGCGGCCGTGGTTTCGGAGGAAAGGGTGGACCCCATGAAGATGCCGTTGGTCCAGCTGCGTGCCTCGGTGACCAGGGGAACGGTGGTCTTGCGGCGGCCGCCGAACAGGATGGCCGAGAGCTCCACGCCTTCCGGGCTGTAGTATTCCTCGGCAAGCATGTCCACCTGCGAGATGGGGGTGCAGAACCGGGAGTTCGGGTGGGCGGCGGGACGGCCCGAATCTGGGGTCCAGGAGTTGCCCTGCCAGTCGGTCAGGTGCGCCGGAACCTCGTCCGTCATACCCTCCCACCAGACGCCGCCGTCGTCGGTCAATGCCACGTTGGTGAAGATGCTGTGGCCCTTGGCAATGGCGCGCATGGCGTTCGGGTTGGTGCCCCAGCCGGTGCCGGGGGCTACGCCGAAGAGGCCGGCCTCCGGGTTGGTGGCGCGCAGCTCGCCTTCCTTGCCGATCCGCATCCAGGTGATGTCGTCGCCAAGGGTTTCGACTTCCCAGCCTTCAATGGTGGGGTCGAGCAGGGCAAGGTTGGTCTTGCCGCAGGCCGAGGGAAAGGCCGCGGACATGTAGTACGACTTCTTCTCCGGCGAGGTGAGCTTGAGGATGAGCATGTGCTCGGCCAGCCAGCCCTCGTCACGCGCCATGACCGAGGCGATGCGCAGGGCGTAGCACTTCTTCCCAAGGAGGGCGTTGCCGCCGTAGCCGGAGCCAAAGGACCAGATGGAGCGCTCTTCGGGGAAGTGGACAATCCATTTGTCCGGGTTGCAGGGCCACGGCACGTCGTCCTGGCCGGGGGCCAGCGGTGCGCCGAGGGAGTGCAGGGCCGGAACGAAGAAGGCGTTGGTGGCCGTGATCCTGTCCAGGACCTCGGTGCCGATGTTCGCCATGATGCGCATGGAAGCGACAACGTAGGCGCTGTCGGTGATTTCCACGCCGAACTTGGGGTCCTCTGCGTCGAGGTGGCCCATGACGAACGGGATGACGTACATGGTGCGGCCGCGCATGGAACCGGCGAACAGCCCGCGCAGCTTCTCCTTCATCTCCCGCGGTTCCATCCAGTTATTGGTGAAGCCGGCGTCACGCCGGTTTTCCGAGCAGATGAAGGTCTGTTCCTCGACGCGGGCGACGTCAGCGGGATCGGAGAACGCAGCGAAGGAGTTCGGGAAGAGGTCCTGGTTGAGCCTGGTCAGGGTGCCGGCAGCAACAAGCTCGTCGGTAAGGCGGGTGTTTTCCTCTTCGGACCCGTCAACCCAGTAAATGCGGTCCGGCTGCGTAAGCTCAGCAACCTCTTCGACCCATGCCAGCAGGCCGGCATGTGTGGTGGGTGCTTTCTCAAGCAGCGGCTTCTGCGCCAGATCGCCCATTGCAGTTCCCTTCCTCGGGTTCATCGGTGTGAGCTAAATGCTATGGTCCGGACCAGTGGAGTTTTTGGGGAGCTTGACTGATATCTCCGGTCACCAAAAGTGAATTCCGCGGAAAATCAAGGAATTATTCCCGCAAAAACGCCGATTAAGTGACAAAGGTCACCTATACCGGTCTAGTTGCGGAGATTACAGTCGGTTCGATTTGGCACTACGGGCCCTGCTCGCGTAAAGTAATTCGAGGTTCGGGGAGAGCGGTTCTTCTCCCGGGACACGGAATGCGCCCATAGCTCAGCTGGATAGAGCGTCTGTCTACGGAACAGAAGGTCAGGGGTTCGAATCCCTTTGGGCGCACCAACAAGGTCCGCACCGGCTCGCCGGTGCGGACCTTTTTTGTGCAGCCGGGCCCGTGATCCCCGGCTAGGCTTTGCACATGATGCCCGACGCCGCTGAGCGCGAATTTGATGTTGTTGTTATCGGCGCAGGCGCCGTGGGGGAAAACGTGGCCGGCCGCGTTGTGGAGGGCGGGCTCACCGCCGTGCTCGTGGAAGCGGAACTGGTGGGCGGCGAGTGCTCCTACTGGGCCTGCATGCCATCGAAGGCACTCCTGCGGCCCGGCACCGCGCTGCACGGAGCACAGACGACGCCGGGCGCCAAGGAAGCAGTCACCCGTACCCTCGATGCCGCGGCCGTCCTGGAACGCCGAAACTATTTCACCTCCAACTGGCAGGACGACAGCCAGGTCTCATGGGTGGAGGACACCGGCATCGACCTGGTGCGCGGCCATGCATGGCTGACCGCCCCCAGGGCGGTGGAGGTGGCAGGCCTGGACGGTACCCGCCACCTGCTGCGGGCGCGGCATGCCGTAGTACTCGCCACCGGCTCCACCCCCAACACCCCGCCCATCGACGGCCTGCAGGATGTACAGGTCTGGGGAACCCGTGAAGCCACATCGGCGGCCGAGGTTCCGGAGCGCCTGGCAGTATTGGGCGGCGGCGTGGCCGGCGCCGAACTGGCCCAGGCCTTCGCCCGCCTGGGCTCCAGCGTGACCCTGGTGGCGCGCAGCGGGCTGCTGGGCAACTTTCCGGAGGAGGCCGCGGCACTGGTTGCGGCAGGACTGCGCGCGGACGGCGTCGAACTCCGCTTGAACACCGCCACCAAGCGCATCAGCGAGAACGGCGACGGCACCCTCACCGTCAGCCTGGGCGACGGAACCGACGTCACGGCCGAGAAGGTCCTGGTCTCAACGGGCCGGCATCCGGCCCTCGAAGGCCTGGGCCTGGAGAGCGTCGGGTTCGAGCCGGACGGCTCCGGGCACCTTTCGCTCACCACGGACACCTCCGGCCTGGTCCAGGGAACCCCCGGTGACGAACCCTGGCTGTACGCGGTGGGAGACGCCGCCGGCCATAACCTTTTCACCCACCAGGGCAAGTACGAGGCGCGGGCCACCGCTGACGCCATTGCCGCACGGGCCAGGGGCGAGCTCAAGGGCACGCCCGGCGAGTGGACCCGCTTCGCCCAGACGGCCAACCAGCACGCCGTGCCCAGCGTCGTCTTCACGGACCCCGAGCTGGCCAGCGTGGGACGCACCCTGCAGGCGGCCAGGAAGGACGGGTACAACGCATCCTCGGTGGAGCTGCCCATCCAGGTGGCCGGATCGTCGCTCCATTCGGAGAACTACGAAGGCTGGGCCCAACTGGTGGTTGATGAAGACCGACGGGTCCTCCTTGGCGCAACGTTCGCCGGCCCGGACGTGGCGGAACTGCTGCACGCGGCCACGATCGCCGTGGTGGGCGAGGTGCCGCTGGACCGCCTGTGGCATGCCGTCCCCTCCTACCCCACCATCAGTGAGGTGTGGCTCCGGCTGCTGGAGAAGTACGGCCTGTGACACTTATTTGAACTGACCAGTCAGTTCGGTTAGCCTTGATGCAGACCATTCCTGCGAAAGGCAAGCCTTGCTCTCAGCACTCCAGCTCCATGCCAAAGGACGCCGGGACCCGCTGCTTCCGCCAACCTCGCTGGCCTTGGGCCGCGGCGAACTGCTGCTCGTTACCGGTGACCGCCAGGACCAGCGCACCGCTTTGTCCCTCCTGCTCAGCGGGAGGATGAAGGCTTCGGGCGGCCAGGTCGGCTGGGACAACAGTCCCCGGGCCAAACAGCTCCGCCTGGCAGCGGCCCTGGTGGACTCCCCCGGCGTCAATGAACCTGAAGAACACCTCAGCGTCCGCGACCTGGTGACCGAGGACCTGGCCCTGATACCCCGGCGCTACCGCGGGGCATTGCTCAGCGGCCCGTGGCTCAAGGTCAACCGGTTCGAGGACATCGCGGGCCTCTGGACGGAACAGCTTGAACCCCGCCGGCGGCTCGAACTCCTCACGGCGCTGGCCCTGGCCAACCCCCGCACGGACCTGCTGGTGGTGGATTCCCCGGACCGCCACAGTGCAGATGAGCACACCTGGCTGCCGCGCCTGCAGCAGCTGGCGTACGACGGCGGGCGGCCGCTTGCCGTGGTTGCGGCCGTCAGCGCCGTCCCCGGCTCATGGGACGGGCCCGTCGCCGCCATCGGCAACGCCGCCCCGGAGCCGGCCCCTGCCGCGGAAGCCGGGCCGGACCCGGAAAACCAGGAAACCCCACTCGAAACAGAGGTTGCCAAGTGACTGTCCTGCGGCTGGCCCGCTCCGAACTCAAGCGCATGACCGGCGGCCTGCTCCCCAAGCTGACCATTCTGGCGCTGACCATGGTCCCCCTCCTCTACGGCGCGGTGTACCTCTACGCGAACTGGGATCCGTACGGCCACCTCAACAACCTGGACGCAGCCCTGGTGGTGGAGGATGCGGGCGCAACCACGGCGGACGGCAGCCGGCTTGAGGCCGGAACAAAAGTGGCGGACAGCCTGGTGGAAGGCAATGTCTTCCACTGGGTGCCGGTGGCCAGCTCCACGGAGGCCGACGCGGGCGTGAGCAGTGGGCAGTACGCCTTCGCACTGAAGATCCCCAAGGACTTTTCGGCCAACCTGGTATCGCCCGGCAGCTTCGACTCGGCCAGCCAGGCCATGTTGAACGTGACCACGAACGACGCCAACAACTACCTCCTGAGCACGATCGTGGACAAGCTGACCACTGCCGTGCACTCCAGTGTCGCCAAGGAGGTGGGTGAGGAGACCGCCAACCAGCTGCTCACCGGGTTCGGCACCATCCACTCCAAGATGGTCCAGGCCGCGGACGGTGCCACCCGGCTGGCAGACGGCGTGGCCACGCTCAGGGACGGAACGGTCACCCTCCACGAGGGGACCTCGGCCCTGAGCAGCGGGGCGGACCAGTTGTACGCCGGCCAGCTGAAGCTGCGGGACGGCGCCAACCAGCTGACCGACGGCGCGGGGCAGCTCAGCAGCGGACTGTCAGTCCTGAAGGACAAGACGGCCACCCTGCCAACCGATACCCAGACCCTCGCGTCCGGCGCCGCCCAGGTGGCTGCCGGGAACGCCCAGTTGAACGCCAAGGTCCAGGATGTGGCGGCGCAGCTGGAGGCAGCGGACCAGGGACTGCGCTCCCGGGTGGTGGAGTCCAACAGCAGGCTCGTCGCCTCGGGCGTCCTGACGCAGGAGCAGGCGGACAAGGTGCTGGCGGATTTCGACGCCGCCGCGGCATCCAGCCCCGTGGCAGCGGCCAAAAGCAGGATCCAGACGGATGCGGCCCAGGTCCAGCAGCTGGCCAGCGGTTCCGAGGCGGTCAGTGTCGGCGCAGCCCAGCTGGCGGCCGGGATGCCGGCCCTCAGGGACGCGATCGCGCAGGCCTCGGCAGGGGCTGACCAGCTGCACACGGGCGCTGCCGCGCTGGCAGCCGGTGAGCAGTCCGCCGTCGACGGTGCCGCCGGCCTTGCGGACGGAGCACGGAAGGTGGATGCGGGGGCAGCGCAGGTGTCCGACGGAGCGGCCCAGGCCGCGACGGGGTCCGGTACTCTCGCCGACGAGATCGGGAAGGGCGCCGGCCAGGTCCCCAACCCGGACGATGCCCAGAAGAGCAACCTGTCCCAGGTCATGGCCGATCCTGTGGCGGTCAGCAACGTCTCGCAGGCCAAGGCCGGATCGTACGGTGCGGGGCTGGCGCCGTTCTTCCTCACGCTCGCCCTGTGGATCGGGATCTTCATGCTGGTCCAGGCCATGCGCCCCATCACCCAGCGGGCACTGGCCTCCAACGCGCCGTCGTGGAAGATCGCGTTGGGCGGCTGGCTTCCCTTCCTGCTGGTCTCGGTGGTGCAGGCGTCGCTGCTGACCCTGGTGGTGGACGTGGCCCTGGGCCTGGACCCGGCGCACCCGGTCCTGATGTGGCTGTTCATGCTCGCCGCTGCCATGGCGTTCAGCGCGCTCATCCAGGGTGTGGTGGCGCTGCTGGGTTCGCCGGGCAAGCTGGTGGTGCTCATCCTGCTGGTCCTGCAGCTGGTGTCATCCGGCGGCACGTTCCCGTGGCAGACCACCCCGCAGCCGCTGCACGTGGTGCATCAGGTCCTGCCCATGGGTTACGTGGTGACCGGGATGCGGCACCTGATTTACGGCGGTGACCTGTCCATGATTGCCCCCACGCTGGCGGGCCTGCTGGGCTACACCCTGCTGGGGGCGGCCATGTCCACCTTCGCAGTACGCAAGAACAAATACTGGACGCTCAAGACACTGAAACCGGAGATCGCGGTATGAGCACCGAACCCACGGCCGCGGGCAAAGGGCTCCGGCCCGCCCGCACCAACGCCACCCGCCAGAAACTGTTCGATGCCTCCATGGAGCTGATCGGCGAGCGCGGCGCGGCCAGTGTCACGGTGGATGAGATCGCAGCGGCGGCCGGGGTCTCCAAGGGCACCGTCTACTACAACTTCGGCAGCAAATCGGAGCTGATCGCGCAGCTTCTGCGGCACGGTGTGGACATCCTCAAGGCGCAGCTGCTCGAGGCCGCGGACAGCGAAGGCACCGGCCGGGACCCCTTGCTGGCCATGGAAGCGATGATCGGCCAGGCCATGGATTTCATGGCCGAGTACCCTTCCTTCGCCCGCCTGTGGGTCAGCGAGAACTGGCGGATCCCCAGCGAATGGCAGGGCACCTTTTCGGTCCTGCGCCGCGAGCTCCTGGAGGTCATTGGCCAGGCCGTGGAAAGGGTGGCCAGGGCCTATCCCGTGGACGAATCGGTGTCCCGGGGCAGCCTGGAGACGGCCATCTTTGGGGCCTGCTTCGTGGTGGGCCTGGACCGGCAGACCTACAACCCCGAGCGCACCCGTGACCAAAGTGTTGCAGCAATCATGGCCATCATGCGCGGCTACGTCCTCAAGGAGCCGGCTCCTCGGGGATGATGGAGCACATGCGCCATACGGGGAAGAGCGGAAAGTTCGCGGTCATCTGCGGCGTCGTCGCTGCGGGGCTGCTGGTACTCACGGCGATGACACTGGCCGAACCGGTCTTCCTGGCTTTCCTGGGCGTCCTGGGGCTGGCCTACCTCGGCGCGCTTGCCGAGATCCTGGTCAGGCGGCGGCGGTTTGCCCTGCTGTCCGCGGGCGCCGGGACCGCCCTGGCACTCGGCTTCTCCCTGGCGTTCGTCAGCACGTGGGAGCTGGCGTTCAGCGGCCAGTCCTCATTCCTGGGCACCCCACTCCCCACGGACGACCCCGACAACTACTTCCTGGGTGCCGCCTGCGCCCTTGCCGGAACGTTCGGGATCCTCTTCCTGGGTGCATTATGGCCGGGAAAGGGCCAGACAATGCCGGCCCGCAGGCCTTCCTCCGCCAGGCGCGGAAGTCCGCAGGCAACGCGTCCCTCCGCGCGCTCAGGCAACCAGGCCTCCGCCCCTCAGCGGGCCTCCGTCACCCGTAGACCGTCCGGCGGCTCTTCGACGGCAGCCAGGCGCCCGTCGTCGTCCGCCTCCCCCTCAGCCAGGCCGGCACCCAGGTCCGGGAGCGGCTCCGCTTCCCGACGCTGACGCCGCCTGCCTGCACCGGTGAGCACCGCCGTCGCCACCCCGCCCAGGAGGAGCAGCCCGCCCGCCAGCTCCGTTGGCGACGGCACCTCCCCGAGCACCAGCCATGCAGCACTCATGCCCACCACGGGGACCAGCAAGGTGAACGGAACAACAGCCGACGACGGGTGGCTGGCCAGGAGCCGGTTCCAGATTCCGTAGCCCACCAGTGAGGCGAAAACAGCGGTGTAGAGGGCGCTGAGCATGGTTGGCCCCTGGAGATTGGACAGCGAGTCCCACACGGCGCCCGGCCCGTCAACCACCAGCGACAACGCCCCCAGCGGCAGTGGCACCACAGCTCCAGACCAGACCACCAGCCCCAGGCCGGAGGCAGCCCTGGCCTTCCGGGCAATGACGTTTCCGGCTGCCCAGGACAGTGCCGCCGCCAGGACGATGACCAGCGGCAGGAGCGGTGCCACGGCGCTTCGTCCCACGGCCACCAGGGCGAGTCCTGCTACCCCCAGCCCGACACCCGCCAGCTGGCGTGCGCTGGGCCGCTCATGCAGGAACCCGGCGGCGAGCAGGACGGTCAGGAGCACCTGTGCCTGAAGCACCAGCGAGGCAAGACCGGCCGGCATGCCAAGCGCCATGGCAAGGTACAGAAGGCCGAACTGGCCGGCGCTCATGAAAAGTCCGACGCCGATAATGGCCTTCCAGCCCACGTCCGGCCTCCTGATGAAGAAGATCCAGGGGACAACCACCAGGACGAAGCGCAGCGCGACGAACAGCAGCGGGGGAAAATTCCGGCCGCCGGCGTGGAGCCCGATGTCGATGGCCACGAAATTCAGGCCCCACAGCAGGGCTACAAGGACGGCAAGGAGGGATTCGCGCAGGCTCACGCTCCCACTCTGGCAGAGGTATCAATGAAGCACCAGCGCGTAATTCAGCACTGGATCGTGTACGTTTTCTTCATGATCGACATCGGGTCGCTGCGCGCCCTTGCGGCAATCGAGCAGCATGGGACGGTTATTGCGGCGGCGGAAGCCACGGGATTCAGCCCGTCCGCCGTGTCCCAGCAGGTGAAGAAGTTGGAGAAAGAGGGCGGCTTCGCCGTCCTGGAACGCCGCGGCCGCGGGGTTCTGCTCACCGAGCGGGGGCTGGCCCTGGCAGCATATGGGCGGCGCATCCTGGCAGAGCTGGAGGAGTTGGAGTCCACGCTGCTGGCAGACCCGGCGAAGCCCAGCGGCAGCCTCCGCATCGTTTCCTTTTCCACTGCCTGCCGCGGACTGGTGGGGCCTCTGCTGGCCCAGGTTGGGCAGTCGGGGGCGGCGCTCGACATTTCCGTCCTGGCGGAGGACCCGCGCGAGGCCGTGGCCAGGGTAGCCAACGGCGAAGCCGACCTGGGCCTGGTGCACAACTGGAACTCCGTGCCGCTGGTGATCCCTGAGCACCTGGCGCTGGAGTGGCTGTGCGAGGACGTGGCCGATGTCCTGGTCCACCGCGGGCATCCACTCGCGCTTAGGGCGGAAGTTGACCCTGCCCAGCTTGTCGACGAGCGCTGGATCAGTACGCCGGCCGGCGCGATCTGCAATGAAGCGCTCCTGCGGATCTTCGCCGACCTGGGCCGGGTTCCGGACATCAGGGTTTACGATCCGGATTTTGCCACGCACATCGCTTTCGTGGAGCAGGGCGTGGCGGTTGCCCTGGTGCCCCGGCTGGGACGCCCGGCGCTGCCTCCGGACGTCGTCGCAATTCCAGTGGTCAATCCGGTCCAGGCGCGGCAGGTGGGGCTGGTCCATCGCAGGACCATGACGGCCAGTCCGGGCATCAGGCACGTCGCGGCGCTGCTGCGCGGCATCGCGGCGGATGGGCCAGGAGCCGGTGAGGCTGGGAGCCAGTGGGCCCGGTAGCTGGTGAGGCTGGGACTAGTGGGCCCGGGGCACCTTGAAGCGGGTGATCCGGGCATCCTGCCCATCGAGTTCCGCCCACGTTTTCTCCGTCTCCAGGACCGTAAGCGCATTGGTGGGAAAGCGGGTGGCGGCGTCCATGTAGGCGTCGTGGTCGGAGTCGCGTGAGGCGAGGTGCATGGCCAGGTCCTGCACGCCGGGCAGGTGCGCGATCACCATCAGGGTGGTCACGGTGTCCGGCACGTGGTTGACCACGGTGAGCATCCGGAGGGCCGAGGCCGCATACAGGCCGTCTTCCAGCTTGGGCGTCGGCGCTTTGTCGCCGAGTTCGGAGCAGACCCAGGTGCAGGTCTGCCGCGTGCGCAGCGCGCTGGAGCACAGGATGAAGTCCGGGACGATGTTGTGCTTGAGCAGCCAGCGGCCGGCCAGCGGCGCCTCCCGGTGCCCGCGCTCCTCGAGCGGCCGCTCATGGTCGGCCACCCCGCCGGGCCAGTCGGCCTTGGCGTGGCGCATGATCACAAGGCGTCGGACATGGTGCGAACTCATGGCCCAAGCCTAGCCCCAGCAAAAGCATGCCCACAGTGACACGAGGATCCCCAGAGGGCGGGCGCCTCCCGTACAGAGGAACTAGATCGAGTACTCCGGAGCGGCCCAGACAACAACTTCCGGGTGCTCGTAGAACCGGTAGCCCTGGCCGCGGACGGTGCGGACGGTGTTGGCGAGGCGGCCCAGTTTGGAGCGGAGGCGGCGGATGTGGACGTCGATGGTGCGCTCGTTGGGAACCTCTTCGGCGTTGCGCCAGAGACCTTCGAGCAGTTCGTCACGGCCCACGGTGCGGGTTCCGTTTTCGACGAGGTAGTTGAGGAGTTCGAACTCCTTGAACGTCAGGTTCAGGGATTCGCCGTCGAGGTGGACTTCGCGGCGGGCGAGGTCGATGAGCACGCCGGAGGGGCGGGGTTCCTGCGGCTGGGCAGGGCGCGGGGTTTCCGAGCGCTGGCGGGAGTTCACGGTGGGGTCGCCGAAGGTGGAACGGACGACGTCGAGAGCGGAACCGGGGGTGCCGGCCGGGGCTACTGCGACGGCGGCGTAGCTTTCGGCGCCGGAGACCAGCGACTGGGCGTATGCGCGGATTTCCTGTGCGAGCTTGGCGATGGAGGTTCCGGCTGCTGCCGCGGTCTCCTCGTCGATGCCCATGTAGAGGACGAAACCGCGGGCGACGTTCTCGTTGGCGACAGGGCGGACCTGGTTGGCGCCGGGAACGACGGGGGTGGGAGCGGTCACCGGCGCGGAGTCTGCGGGATGTACGGCGCGGAGCTGCCCGTATGAGTTGGGGTTGTATCCCTGCGGGGCGAAACCCTGGCCGGGGAAGCTGCTTCCGGGAGTGGAGGGAGCGAGTGCCGGGCGCGGGCCGAAACCGGGACGAAGGCCGGAGGGCTGGCCTGCCTTGGCGGCGTTACGGACTGAGATGTGGACGTATCCGGATGCAACTGACATGAAATGCTTACCTCAATGTGAAATGGCCGTTTTCGCGGCTCGAATGCTGGCTTCCCCGTCACAGGAACCGGGGATGGGCGCCCGACGCTGGGCTTGGGGGCGAATGCCTAAGAACTTCGTTGGGTGGGAAGGTCAGGCGTGCATTCGACAACAGCGCATGTCGGCAGCAGCGGATGTGCTGGGCCAATATTCTGCGGCTGCAGGTGCTGTTGAGTTCTTGTTCACATTGGAAGTGTGCAGCGTAACAATGCCAACTTGCAAGTAACAATGGACCAAATCGTCCGCATTGTGAGACGAAACGCAGAATTGTGCGGTAGATCACTATTTCGGAAGAGGGATTTATTTTTGATGCTTATCCGGTGAACGGCCTTCTATCTACCCGTTTGCAGAACATTATTCGCTCGAATCAGATTTGACCGAATCTCTCTGAAATTCAACCGTTTGACATAGAATCGGCTGGACAGGCCCCTCTCCTGTCCAGCCGACATTGCCTCTCCTCCAGAATTTTTTTGCCGCGGGACCGTCGAGTGCCCGGCCCCATATGGTTCGCCCCGTTCGTCTTTGCGTGTCAGTTACTGCTTGCTCCGGAGCCCGGAGTGGTTGCCGTGCCGGATGTTGCCAGCTGGATGGTCTGGGCGGTGTAGGTGTCCGAATCCTTCACGGCCGTCACCCGGACGCCCGCTCCTGTGGTCACGTTGGACATGCTGAGCGAGCTGCTGGTGGATGCACTGCCCCGCTGCCGCATTCCCTGCGTGACCTGCACGCCGGAACCGACCGCATAGGTACGGGAGAAGCCGTCCCCGCTCTTGACGGTCAGGGAGGTCGCGGAAACCTCCGTGACCGTGCCTGTCTGGCCCGCCATGGTCACGTAGGTCGAATCCTGGAGGACCACGTATTCGGAGTGGACGGCAGCGTTCAGGCCGGCCGCTCCCATCCCCAGGCCACCGGGGCCGCCGTCCATGCCCATGCCGCCGGGGCCCATCATGCCGCCCTGTCCGGTCATGCCGCTTTGTCCTCCCGGGCCCAACTGGCCCGCGGCACCTGTGCCCTGGCCGTTGTTCGCGGACGCCGCAGTGGCACCGTTTCCGGCAGCGTAGGCGCCGGCACCGGCCGCGGCGCCCACAACCACCGCCACGCCGCCTACCAACAGGCCCTTCTTCGCGGTCCAGTTTCCTTTCCCGGAACGGGAAGACGTGCCGGAGGCGTACGGCTGCGGCACGCCCCACCCACCGCCGGCGTTTGGCGCCTGGCCAGGTGCCGCCGTCGTTCCCCAGCCTGCGGAAGGCGCAGCGGAAGCGGATGAACCCCAACCCTGCACAGGCTGCCCCTGGGGTGACCGGGCCGGCTCCCCGCGGCCGCTGGTACTGCCTGCGGGGACACCCCATCCTGTGGCTGCCCCGTCCCGGTCGGTGCCGTCGGCTGCCCCGCCCCAGATTGGAGCCGGCTGGGGCGTGTGTCCTGAGGCGCCGGGTTGCCCCGATGCCCCGGGGACGGCGCGGTCGTCTTGCTGATCCATGGCTTTCTCCAAGAAGTTGAAACTGATGGTGGTGATGCTGTTGTTCCAACAGGGTCTGCCGCCATGCTGTGCGGCGGCTGTGCGGCAGGCCAAGCCTGCCTGTGACCTTCGGGGCCGCATCCCCAAGGCAGAGCTTGCGTTGGGTTCAGGTGGCTAGGCTGGACCTCACAGCTGGAGCACAGCAACGGCAAAGCGTCGGCAAACCGACAGATCGGAGAGTTGTCCCATGGCATCCCCGCACTCCATGACCAACAACCTTCCCCAGCTCACCCACCCGGATGGGTCGCCGATCCGTGCCCTGGTGGTGGATGACGAGCCGAGCCTGTCCGAGCTCATGAGCATGGGCCTGCGCATGGCGGGCTGGTCTGTGGCCGTGGCAGCGGACGGTCCCACTGCCGTCAAGCTCGCCAAGGACTTCCACCCGGATGTCCTGGTGCTGGACGTCATGCTGCCGGGGTTCGACGGCGTGGAGCTGCTGGGCAGGATCCGCGCCTTTGCGCCGGAGGTGCCTGCGCTCTTCCTGACGGCCAAAGACGACGTCCAGGACCGCATTGTGGGACTGGCCGCCGGCGGGGACGACTACGTCACCAAGCCCTTCAGCATGGAGGAAGTCCTGCTGCGCCTGCACCGGCTGGTGCAGCGTTCCGGCGTGGCCGCCATGGACACTGCCGAACTGGTGGTCGGCGACCTGGTGCTCAATGTGGACACCCGTGAAGTCACCCGTGCCGGGGAAGGGATCCAGCTGACGGCAACACAGTTCGAGCTCCTCCGGTACCTGATGGAAAACCCCAAGCGCGTGGTCAGCAAGGCCCAGATCCTGGACCATGTCTGGGATTACGACTTCGGCGGCCAGGCGAACATCGTGGAACTGTACATTTCCTACCTGCGCAAGAAGATCGAAGCCAACCATCCGCCGATGATCCACACCGTGCGCGGAGCAGGCTACGTCATCAAGCCCGCAGACTAGCCAAAGGAAACGCGTGTCTCTTTCCGGTGTCCCCCGGCCCACCGGCCGGTCCTGGTTCAACCCGTCCACCTGGCACCTCCGCACCCGCCTTATCCTGCTCTCCATGGCGCTCCTGGTGGCCATCTCCAGCGCCATCGGCGTGGTCAGCTACGCCTCCATGGATGTGGTCCTGACCAACCAGCTGGACTCGCAGCTGATGCTGGCCTCCCGCGGACGGCCGCCGGAGGGCAACCCGTCCGGCCGACCGGACCCCCTCGATGCCCGGGGCCAGAGTGTGGGGACGCTCAACGCACGGGTGGTGGGCGGCCAGGTCAGCCGGGAGGCGGGCTTCCTGTCTTCCGATGCCACCCGCACGGCGCTGACTTCCGCCGATGTGGCCACCCTGCAGGCGTTGCCCCGCAATGGCCTTCCCGTGGACCGCAAGCTGTCCAACGGCGATTACCGGCTGATGGCCACGGCCACCCCTTACGGCGACGTGGTGATCACCGGCCTGCCGCTGGCAACGAAACAAAGCACCGAGGCCTCGCTGGTGCTCACGATGGTGCTGGTGTCACTGGGCGGCCTGGTCGTGATCGGGCTTGCGGGCACTGCCTTGATCCGCCGGACCATGCGTCCGCTGGAACAGCTGTCCGACGTCGCCACCAAGGTCTCCAAACTGCCCCTCGACGCCGGCGAGGTGGCGCTTGCCGTGCGCGTACCGCCGTCCGCAGCGCATCCCACCACCGAGGTGGGCAGCGTGGGCCATGCCCTGAACCTGATGCTGGACAACGTCTCCAGCGCCCTGGAAGCCCGGCAGCGCAGCGAGATGAAGGTGCGCCAGTTCGTTGCGGACGCTTCCCATGAGCTCAGGACGCCCCTGACCGCCATCCGCGGGTACACCGAGCTGATGCGCATGACCGAGACCTTTACCGAGGACGGCCGGAAGTCACTGGGCCGCGTCCAAAGCCAGTCCGAGCGCATGACCGCGCTGGTGGAGGACCTGCTCCTGCTGGCCAGGCTTGATGAGGGCAAGGCAACCGAAACCACCGATGTGGACCTTACCCAGCTGGTGGTGGAAACCGTCAGCGATGAAAAGGTCATGGCCCCGGACCACACGTGGCAGCTGACGCTGCCCGACGAGCCCGTCACGGTCCGCGGGGATGCCACCCAGCTGCACCAGGTTCTGGCCAACCTGCTGTCCAACGCCCGGAAGCACACACCGGCCGGCACCACCGTAACCACCGGGTTGATGCGCTCGGCCGATGGGAGCGTGGTGGTGACGGTTACCGACGACGGGCCCGGCATCCCCGCCGAATTCCAGGGCAACATCTTTTCGCGCTTCACCCGGGCCGACGCCGCCCGCTCAGGCTCAGAAGGCTCGTCGGGCCTGGGCCTGTCCATCGTCGAATCCATCGTCATGGCCCACGGAGGCACGGTGGAACTGGTGTCCCGGCCAGGCAGGACCGAGTTTGCGGTCCGCCTTCCCGTGCCCGGACCCGCCGCCGCCTGACCGCCACACACGCAGAGGGCGGTGGCCACTGAAGGCCAAGCCCGCGCCAATTGCACAGCGCCGGTTGCACAGCGCCAGTTACACAGGCACATCACAGGTTGCGCCTAAAGCCCTCAAATCCGGCGGCGCCACTGTTGATCCATGACGCTCACCGACTCCACTTCAGGAACCCTGCCGGACGCCGCGGTGGCCCCGGCGGGCCTTCCTTCCCGCGGACATGCCGCGCGGCGCGCACCCGTGGACACCCGTACCACCGTCCCCGTCCTTGACGTGACCATTCCCGTTTTCAACGAGGAACGTGACCTTGAGGAATGCCTTCGCCGGCTCCACGGGCACCTGCTGGATACCTTTCCACACAGCTTCCGGATCACCGTGGCGGACAACGCCAGCACGGATGGAACCCTGAAGATCGCCGAGCGGCTGGCCCGGGAGTTCCCTGAGCTCGTGGCGGTCCACCTGGATGAGAAGGGCCGCGGCAACGCCCTGCGCAAAGTGTGGCTGGCCTCCCCGTCACCGGTGCTGGCCTACATGGACGTGGACCTTTCCACCGACCTCGCCGCCCTGCCGCCGCTGCTGGCGCCCCTGATTTCCGGGCATTCGGACCTCGCCATCGGCACCCGGCTGACCCGCAACTCCCGCGTCGTCCGCGGGCCCAAGCGGGAGTTCATCTCACGCAGCTACAACATGATGCTGCACTCGTTCATGGGCGCGCGGTTCAGCGACGCGCAGTGCGGGTTCAAAGCCATCCGCGCCGACGTCGCCCAGCAGATCCTGCCCTACACCGTGGACAACTCCTGGTTCTTCGACACCGAGCTTTTGGTCCTCGCCGAACGCTGCGGCCTGCGTGTCCATGAGGTCCCCGTTGACTGGATCGACGATCCCGATTCCAGCGTGGACGTGGTACGCACAGCACTGGCCGACGTGAGGGGAATGGCCCGGCTCACCCGCGACTTGGTCTACGGTCGCATCCCGGTCCCGGAACTGCGCGCAGCCCTGGCACGGGGTCCGATCCCGGCGTCCTCGCGGTCCGGTGAGCAGACACGCGGCAGCAGCCTTTTCGGCCAGCTGGTCCGGTTCGCCGCGATTGGCGCCGCCTCAACCCTGGCGTACCTCCTGATCTTCGTGTTCTGCCGGGGATTCATGGACCCGCAGTTGGCCAACTTCCTTGCACTGCTGATCACCGCCGTGGCCAACACTGGCGCCAACAGGCGCTTCACGTTCGGCATCCAGGGCGGCAACCCGGTCCGGCACCACTTCGAAGGGCTGATCGTGTTCGGCATCGGCCTGCTGCTCACCTCCGGAGCACTCGCCTTTGTACACCGGACGACGACGCCTGACCGGTGGGTGGAAGTCCTCACCGTTGTGGCGGCGAACCTGGCAGCCACGGCGGTCCGGTTCCTGCTGTTCCGGCTCTGGGTGTTCCGCGGCAACCACGGCAACCGGACCACCAAAGACGCCCCCACTTCGACAGAAACGGCAGCATCATGACCTCCACCATTTCGCCGGCGGACGCCGGCTCACCCGCCGGCCGGCAGCCGTCGCCATCCGGCCACGCTGCCTCCTCCCCCGGGGCGGCCGATACCGCACCCCGCTGGACCCGCTACGCCTTCGGTGCGCAGCCCCGCTGGGTGAGGCCTTCCGCCGTGGGGCTCCTGGCAGCCACGGCGGTCCTGTATCTGTGGAACCTGGCAGCAACCGGCTACGGAAACTCCTTCTATGCAGCCGCCATCCAGGCCGGCACCAAGGACTGGACGGCGTTCCTTTTCGGCTCGCTGGACGCAGGGAACGCCATCACGGTGGACAAGCCGCCGGCAGCACTCTGGATCCCCGCCCTCGCAGGGCGCATCTTCGGTTTTTCACCACTGAGCATGCTGGTGCCGGAAGCACTCATGGGGGTGGCCGCCGTCGGGTTCCTCTACTTGGCCGTCAAACGCGTCTCGGGACCTGCCGCAGGCCTGCTGGCCGGCGCTGCCCTGGCGCTGACGCCGGTGGCTGCGCTCATGTTCAAGTTCAACAACCCGGACGCCATGCTCACCCTGTGCCTGGTGCTTGCTGCCTACTTCACCACCCGCGCCATTGAGAGGGCGGGTTGGAAGTGGCTGGTGGCCGCCGGCGCCGTGGTTGGCCTGGCATTCCTGACCAAGATGCTGCAGGGCTTCCTGATTGTTCCCGCGCTGGGACTGGCCTATCTGTGGGCCGCACCCACGCCGGTGGGGCGCCGGCTGGTGCACCTGCTTGGCGCGCTGGGCGGAATCGTCGTGGTTGCCGGCAGCTACATCGCCCTGTTCCAGCTGACACCGGCCTCCGAGCGGCCGTACATGGCAGGGTCCAGCACCAACAGCTTCCTTGAACTGACGTTCGGCTACAACGGACTGGCCCGTCTCACCGGTTCCGGCGAGGGCATGCCCGGCGGGGCCGGGGGTGCTGCTGCCGGCGGTCCCGGAGGCGGCTTCGGCGGCGGCAACGCCGGATTCGGCGGGGCGGCCGGGCTGCTGCGGATGTTCGGCACCAGCTTTGGCGGTGAGGTCTCGTGGCTTCTGCCCGCCGCCCTGGTCCTGCTGGTGGCAGGCCTCTGGTTCACGCGCCGGGAAGTACGCACCTCCCCGGGCCGCGCGGCCCTGATCCTGTGGGGCGGCTGGCTCGTGGTCACCGGAGGTGTCTTCAGCTTCATGAGCGGCATTGTCCATCCCTACTACTCAGTGGCACTGGCGCCGGCGATCGCAGCGCTGGTGGGCATAGGCGCAGTGGAGCTCTGGCGTGGCCGCAGCTACTGGCCGGCCCGGATCGTCCTCGCCGTGACCGTCCTCGGCACCTCTGTGTGGTCGGCAGTCCTGCTGGGCCGCGACACGTCGTGGCTCCCCTGGCTGCGGGTCGCCATCATCGTGCTCGGCGTCCTCGCCGCCGCCGCAATCCTCCTCCGCCTCGATGCACTGGGCACCTCAAAACCGGGCACCTCGAAACTGGGCGCCTCCGGACGGTTCCGCCGGGCCGGTGCGGCCGCCGTCGTCGTCGTATCCCTCCTGGCCGGCGGTCTTGGGACAGCGGGGTGGACCCTCGCCACCGCTGCTTCCGCCCACTCCGGTTCCATTCCGACGTCGGGCCCGGCGGGTTCGTCCGCGGGTGGCTTCGGCAACCGTGCCGCTGGATTCGGCGGCGCACGGGCTGACGGCAGGGAGGCCGCCACTGACGCTGCCAACGGCGCGGGTGGACTCGATCCCTTCGGCGGCATCGACGGCGCAGCCGGCCCCGGCGGTACCGGGGGCGCCGGCGGCGCCGGGGGCCCGGGCGAAGGATCCGCAGATGCGGCGGTGGCGGCACTCCTGAAGGCCACCACCACGAAGTGGTCCGCGATCGTCTCCGGCGCCAGCCAGGCAGCCAGCCTGGAACTCGCCACGAACACCAACGTCATTGCCCTGGGCGGTTGGAACGGCGGGGACCCCTACCCCACGCTCGCCCAGTTCCAGGACATGGTGGCCAAGGGCGAGATCGGCTACTTCATCCAAGGCGGTGGCATGGGAGGCGGCGGCATGGGTGGCCGCGGCAATTCAGAGGTGGCCGCCTGGGTCCAGGCCAACTTCCAGGCCCAGACCGTAGGCAACTCCACCGTGTACCAACTCACCAAGTAGGACTCAATGGCCAGCCACTACCCAGTGTCCGTCCACACTGCGTCGGTCCACACCGGACACCCTGCCGGTGCTCCTGCCGCCGCGCATCATCCTGTCCCGGCCCGCTTCCGGCCGGACCCGCGGGCGCTCCGGCGGCGGCTGGGACTGGCAGCGGTGCTGGCCGGGACCGCCGTGCTGTACTTGTGGAACCTTGGAGCATCCGGCTGGGCCAACGCGTTCTATTCCGCCGCGGCCCAGGCCGGATCGCAGGACTGGGCGGCCTGGTTTTTCGGCTCCTCCGACGCCGCCAACGCCATCACGGTGGACAAGCCGCCGGCGTCGTTGTGGGTCATGGGGTTGTCCGTCCGGATCTTCGGCCTCAGTTCCTGGAGCATCCTGGTCCCCCAGGCGCTGATGGGCGTCGGCACCGCCTGGCTGCTCTACCTGGCCGTACGGCGGGCCGCGGCGCCTGCCACGGCCGATCCACGGCTGGCGCACCGCGCAGGACTGATCGCCGCAGCCGTCCTGGCCCTCACCCCCGTTGCCACGCTGATGTTCCGCTTCAACAACCCGGACGCCCTGCTGGTGCTGCTCATGACGGCAGCCGCCTACGCGGTCCTCCGTGCAGTCCAGGAGGACCGGTTGCGCTGGCTCCTGCTGGCCGGAGTGTTCCTGGGCTTCGGCTTCCTGGCCAAGCAGCTGCAGGTCCTGCTGGTGGTTCCGGGATTCGCCATCGCCTACGCGCTGGCAGGCCCGCACAGGCTCCCGCGGCGCCTGCTCCGGCTGGCCGCGGCGGGAGCGGCCATGGTGGCCTCCGCCGGGTGGTGGCTCCTGGCGGTGGAGCTGACGCCGGCCGGCCTGCGTCCCTACATCGGCGGATCGCAAAACAACTCCATCCTGGAGCTCACGCTGGGTTACAACGGGCTGGGCCGGCTGACGGGCGACGAGACCGGCAGTGTGGGCGGCGGCAACGGCTGGGGAGATCCCGGGCTGCTCCGGATGTTCAACAGCGAGTTCGGCGGCCAGATCGCGTGGCTGCTGCCGTCCGCCCTGATCCTTGCGGCGGGCCTGCTGTGGTTGGGCCGGCGGGCACCGCGGACGGATGCGGTCCGCACCGCCGTCATCATCTGGGGCTTGTGGGTGCTGGTGACGGGCCTGGTCTTCAGCTTCATGGCGGGCATCATCCACCCTTACTACGCCGTGGCGCTGGCGCCGGGGATCGCCGGGCTTGCGGGGCTGGGCACGGTCCTCCTGTGGCAGCACCGGCAGCAGCCACCCGCCGCACTCCTGCTGGCCGCAGCGGTGGCCGCGGCCGCCCTGATGGCCTTCCAGCTGCTTGGCACCACGTCCGCCTACGGCGCGGGGCTGCGTTGGCTGGTCCTTTCCGGAGGCCTGGCGGCCGCAGCGGGCGTGGCGTTCGGCAGGTTCCTGCGCTGGCGTGCCGTGCAGCGGACGACGGCGGCGCTCGCCATTGCGGCGTCGCTCACCGGGCCGCTGGCGTACTCCCTTTCCACGGCGTCGACAACGCACAGCGGGGCGATAGTCAGTGCCGGGCCGTCGTCGGGCTTCGGCCCTGGCGGGACGGGCCCTGGCCGGACCGGCCTTGGCGGGACCGGGACAGGCAGCACCAGGCAGCCAGCAACCCAGGGAAACACGGCCCGCCAGCAGGGCGCGCCCGGAGGAACACTTCCCGGCGGAACCGCTGCTGCAAGTGGTCGCGGAGGCGGAGCCTTGGGAGGCCTCTTGGGCGCCCCAACGCCGTCCGCGGAACTCGTGGCAGCACTCAGGAATGGCGCCTCAGGCTACACCTGGGCAGCGGCAGTGGTGGGTTCGAACAACGCTGCCGGTTACCAGTTGGCAACGGAACTGCCGGTCATGGCGGTGGGTGGGTTCAACGGCACAGATCCCGCCCCTACCTTGGCGGAGTTCCAGGATCTGGTGTCCCAGGGAAAGATCCACTACTTCATCACAGGCGGAACCATCCGGGCCAGTACCGGTTCGGACGCTGCCGCCCAGATCGCCCAGTGGGTGGCGAACAACTTCACGGCGCAGAGCATTGGCGGCACCACCGTCTACCTGTTGGCTGGGTAACGGGAACTGTAACGGTCGGCGCGCTGCGCTCATGAAATGGGGCGGCCATACCCCAATGGGACCGAGGTTACGAACGGGGAATCCGGCAAATCAACGCGCTGAGGATCGTGACTTCCGTTACCTAAATGTGACTTTCGCGTGCACTTCCTGTAGCGTCGATTGGGTGCGGCCCCCGTTCGGGCCGCATATCCCGGGTCGACGCCAAGCTCTGCCGCTTCCCCGGATTCCGATTGAGCTACGGCAGAGGCGGGGGACCCACCGTCCCGGGCATTGAATGCCCTTGGGGTTAAGCCAGTACGTGATCTTTCCGTACGGCCGGATGCCCTCATCCGAACCCGACAGCTAACTCCGCAGGTGTGAGAGGCGATCAATCATGTCCAAAAACACGGCAGAAGCACGCCTGCTGCAGGCCAAGGCTAAACACAGGGCCGCGCAGCAGGCCAAGAAGACCACCCTGGGCCAGCGCGCCGCCGTCCTTGCAGCATCGTGCGCGGTGCTGGTGGGGGTAGGCGCGGCAGGACAGGCCACCAGCAGCATGACTCCGGTGTCATCCACCGCGTCCAACCCTTCCACGTCAGCGTCCGACGCTCAAATGAGCATCGAGAAGAGCGAGATCCGCTCCAACCCGGCAGCAAGCCCCGCGCCCGCTGCCATCAGCGTGGCACCGCAGGCAGCGGAACCGGCCCCCGCAGCGGCACCGGCAGCACCCGCAGCGCCTGCCCCGGCCCCGGCGCCTGAGCCCGCCCCCGCACCTGAGCCGGCTCGCGCCGTCGCGGTTAACGATCCTGCAGGCGCCCAAGCGTACGCCGCCAGCCAGCTGGGGGCGTTTGGCTGGGGACCGGACCAGATGCAGTGCCTGCAGACGCTGTGGACCAAGGAGTCCGACTGGACCACCACGGCCACCAATTCCAGCAGCGGGGCATACGGCATCGTCCAGTCCCTGCCCGCTGAGAAGATGGCAAGCGCCGGCGCGGACTACCTCACCAACTACCGCACGCAGATCAATTGGGGCCTGGACTACATCAAGAAGAGCTACCAGTCGCCCTGTGGTGCCCTGAACTTCCACCTGGCCCACAACTGGTACTAGGCACTCCTCCCCCCGGCGGCAGCGATGCCGGGGGAACTGCACCAAAGCGGCGGGCCGCATCATCATGATGCGGCCCGCCGCTTTGGTTAACCAGCGCCCGGTCCGGCGTCCTGTCCGGTGTTCCCGCCAGCGCCCTGCCCGGCGTTCCGCCACGGGATGTACTGGACAGCCCACTTGTTTCCGTCCGGATCGGCGAAGTACACGAAGTGGCCCCAGTCCTGGACGTCCACATCGCTGACATCCACGCCGTTGCTCTTGAGCTGGTCATGCGCCGCATTGATGTCGTCGACCACCATCTGCAGGTTGGAGCCCGTGCCGGGCGGGGCGTCGACGAGTCCTTCGCCGATGCAGATGGAGCAGGCCGAGCCCGGCGGCGTCAACTGCACAAAGCGGATGGAGTCCGACGGCCGCTCGTCGTAGTCGGCGTTAAAGCCCACTTTGTTGACGTAGAAGTCCTTGGCACGGTCAACGTCGGATACGGGGACAAAGACAAGCTCGAGTTTCCAGTCCATCTGCACAGGCTAGCGGCGGGACACCCGTTGGGAAAGAGCCCGTTCAAACAGGGCCGAAGTGCTACCCGGCGATGCCGTAGAGGCGGTCGCCGGCGTCGCCCAGCCCGGGGACAATGTAGGACTTCTCGTTGAGCTTCTCGTCGATGGAGGCCAGGACGATGTGCACGTTGGCCCCTGACAGTTCCTCCTCCAGCCGCGCCAGGCCCTCGGGGGCGGCCAGCAGGCAGATGCAGGTGACGTCGGAAGCGCCGCGCTTGAACAGGAACTTGATGGCTTCGCGCAGGGTTCCGCCCGTGGCCAGCATGGGGTCCAGGACGAAAACCTGGCGGCCGGTGAGGTCCTCCGGCAGGCGCTCCGCGTAGGTGATGATGTCCAGTGTCTCCTCGTCCCGGGCCATGCCCAGGAAACCCACTTCAGCGGTGGGAACCAGCTTGGTCATGCCTTCCAGCATTCCCAGGCCGGCGCGCAGGATGGGAACCACCAGCGGGGTGGGCTTGGTGAAGGCGGTGCCGACGGTGGTGCTGACGGGCGTCTCGATGGTGACGGGCTCGGTGCGGACCTCCCGAGTGGCTTCGTAGGCCAGCAGGGTCACCAGCTCTTCCGTCAGCTGGCGGAAGACCGGCGACGGCGTGTTCTTGTCCCTCAGGACAGTGAGCTTGTGGGCGACCAGGGGGTGGTCAACAACGAGAGTGCGCATCCCCCAAAACTATCACTCGGCGCTGCCCTTCCCGCGTCCGGAGTGTTCGCCGTCGTGCAGTTCCTCGGCCACCACGTCCCGGACGATGGGACGGTCGAACGACGGCGCTGCCCCTGCGTGCTCGCGCCTTCGGACCAGGTGGAACAGCCGGTGGGCCAGGATAACGATTGCCACCCAGGCCAGGCCCAGGATCCAGCCGGCCATAACGTCCGTGAGCCAGTGGTGGCCCAGGAAGACCCGGCTCAGGCCCATGGCGATGATGAAGATCGAGCCGGCGGTGATGGCGGTAACCCGGACCCGCATGGTGTGGAACTGAAGGCAGATGAGGTAGATCACCAGACTGATCACCACGGTGGTGTTCAGGGTGTGCCCGCTGGGGAAGGATGGCGAATCCTCGTAAGGGGGGACGGCGTCCGCATGGTCGGGCCGGGTACGGCCCACCAGCTTCTTGCCGAACGTGGTGGCGGTGACGGACGCTGCCGCTGCACCGCCGATCAGGACCAGCGGACGCCAGTTCCGGCTCAGGAAGGTCAACCACGCGGTGAGGATGCTGGCCAGGATGGGCATCCCGATGCCGCCGCCGATGTTGGTGAAACCGGTGACAAAGGAGTCAAGGCCGGGGCTGCGGAGGCCTTCGGCAAAGGCAAGGGCAGGCTTGTCCAGGTTGGCCAGGCCAGCGGAGTCCACCACATCGTCGTAGACCTCTGCCCCAAGCAGCGCCAGGGACACGATGACCACACCGCCCACAAGGATGGTGAGGATCAACGCCGCATAGGGTTTGAACCAAATACCCAATCGGTCCCGAAGAGTGTCCATGGTGCCTCCCGGCATCGGCAAGTAACCTGACTAACCCCGAAACTATCATTGAGCCATGCCCTTGCCCGAAAAGAAACACGAGGCCTGGATGGGCCTTGCCCTGGCGGAGGCCCGCCGTGCGCTCGACACGGAGGACGTGCCCATCGGCGCCGTAGTGATAGGGCCCGACGGCGACGTTCTGGGTTCGGGACGCAACCAGCGGGAGGAGCTGGGCGACCCCACAGCCCACGCCGAGGTGGTGGCCATCAGGGAGGCGGCCGGACGGCTGCAGGAACGGGCACGGGTCGGCGGCGGCCAGGGCGACGGGTGGCGCTTGTCCGACTGCACGCTGGTGGTCACCCTGGAACCCTGCGCCATGTGTGCGGGCGCAATCGTCCTGGCGAGGATTCCCCGGGTTGTGTTCGGGGCCTGGGATGAGAAGGCCGGCGCTGCGGGATCGGTATTCGATATCCTCCGCGAGCGCCGGCTGAACCACTGGGTTGAGGTGTATCCCGGGGTCCGCGGGGAAGAGTGCGCTTTACTGCTGCGCGAATTTTTCGCCGCCCACCGGAGCAGCCTCTAGCCCTGCCGCTCCCCGTGTCCGCCGGGTCCCTCCAGGAGGGCCAGCACGTCCTGCGCTGGTTCGCTCCATCCCGGCAGCCTGGTCCGCGCATCGAGCGCAGCTGAACGCCATTTTTCCCGGGTCTTTCCATCCACCAGCCAACCCCGCAGTGCATTGGCCAGGCGGCCGGGACTCTCCTGTCCGCCGTCTGGAAGGGTAAGCACTGCCCCCGGAAGGCGGGGTTCGCCGTCGGCCGTTCCCAGCCCGCCCATGCCAAGCGCCTCCACCGCCCCGGTCCCGGCACGGACCAGAACAGGAATGCCGTGGGCCAGGGATTCGGTGACGGCCATACCGAAAGCCTCCAGCCGCGACACCAGCAGGGTCAGGTCCGTCCGCGCCCATTCGGCCTCCAGGGCTTCGCCAATGAGCTCGCCGGTGAGCTGCACCCGCCGCTGGAGCCCGTGGGCAGTAATGGCAGCCCGGACCTCCCGTGCGTAGTCCGGGTCCGCCTGCTCGGAGCCCACGAACGACGCAGTCCACTCAAGGTCCTGGATCCGGGCCAGGGCATGCACGGACAGCAGCTGGTCCTTGTTGGGCAGCAGCGCGGCGATAACCGCCACGTGCGGCGGCCTGGATCCCTGGGCCAGGGGTGCGGGGTTGACGCCGGGAAGGACAACGGTGACCCGGGAAAGCCCCCTTTCCAGGAGGAGGGATGCAGACGACGTGCTGGTGCAGATCACGCCGGTTGCCGCACGGAGGGCTCTCGCTTCGCGTTCCAGGGCCGCAGCCCCGGAGCTTTCCTCAACGGGCATATGCACCAGGACCCACGTTTCCCCGCCCGCCTTCGCGGCGTATTCGAGTTCATCCGGGGCACCTACCGCCACCAGGCCGTCCACGATGGCCACCGCGTCCCCGTGGTGTGCCTCAGGTTCCCATGCTCCGAGGAGGGTGCCCAGCCGGCGTCGTTCCTTGGCGCCGGCGTCCGGCCAGTTGCCCTCCACGGCAACCACCTCCACCTCCGCGCCCCGTACCTGCAGGCCCGCAACCAGGCGCGCGTTGTAGACGTTGCCGCCTGAGCTGTGGCGGATATTGCCGGGAACCAGCAGCCGGATGGGACGCATGGCTACGCGGTGAGGTCCAGGGAAAAGGTGGCCCAGGCGTCAGGATTCTCGCGCAGGGTGACCTCCAGTCCTGCGAGCTCACGGCCGTCGTCGTTGTCCTTGATCTCTGCGGCCACCTTCCGGGCGATGTACTCGGCGAGGGCTTCCGTAGTGCTGAGCTTGCCCTCGAAGTCCGGGTGCTCGTCCAGGTTGCGGTAGTTCAGGCCGGCGAGCACCTCCTCGATGATGGTCCCGGCGGCGCCGATGTCCAGGACGATCGCGTCGGCATTCAGGGCGCGACGGCGGAAGGCCACCTCGGCGACGAAGGTTGCACCGTGCAGGCCCTGGGCGGGGCCGAAAGCCTCACGGGGAAGGCTGTGGGCAATCATGAAGTGGCGGCGGATGGTCAGGCTGAACATTGTTACCTCAAGTCTTTGGGGGTGTGGGTGGCTGGGCTGGGCGCGGGACTGCCGGCAGGGTATTCGACGACGTGGCACAGGGCTTCCAGGCTGCCGTCCGCCAGGCTCTGGACCACGCCAGGCAGGTCCTCGAACCGGGACGATCCCGTCAGGAACGCGTCGAAGACGGGGTCCTTTAGCAGCGATACGGCCAGGTCCAGGCGGTCCGCATTGGTGCGCCTGTGGCGCCGGGAACGCGCCACCATGCCCACCTGGCTCGCCCTGATGGACAGCCGCCGGGCGTGGAAGTCCTCCCCCAGCGGCACAGTGACCTCACGGTTGGCATACCAGGACATTTCGATGATTTCGCCTTCATCGCCGGCGAGCTGCAGGCTGCGCTCCAGGCCTTCCTGCGAGGCCGAGCAGTGGAACACGATGTCGCAGTCCGCCAGGGCGTCATCGGGGTGGGCGAAGTCCACGCCCAGGGTGTCCGCGAGCTTTTTCCTGCCCGGATCGAGGTCCACCAACTGCAGGCGCTGCAACGGGAAGGTGCGCAGCAGCGTAGCCACCATGCCGCCCACCAGGCCGGCTCCGACAACGGCAATCCGGTCGCCCAGCCGAGGCCCGGCTTCCCACAGGGCGTTGACTGCGGTTTCCACCGTGCCGGTGAGGACCGCCCGCCGGGATGGAACGCTGTCGGGAACCCTGGTTAGAGAGGTCACCGGCACCACATAGAGGTCCTGATGCGGATTCAGGCAAAAGACGCGCCGGCCCTTCCACTCCTCAGGACCTTCCTCCACGACTCCCACCGAGAGGTAGCCGAATTTCACCGGCCCTGGGAACGTTCCCTCCTGGCGTGGGGCACGCATCTCTTCCGCGACACGTGGCGGCACGGCTCCGGCGTGGACCACCATTTCGGTGCCCTTGCTGATGCCGGAGTACAGGGCACGCACCAAAGCTTCGCCCGGCCCCGGCGCGGGCACTTCTTCGGCCCTGAGCTCGCCGTGTTCCTTGGCGGTGGTCCAGTAAGCGGTTGCGTGGATCGGAGTCTGTGAATTTGTCATCTTGCTGATGAATCTAACCGGATGCGCGGTGGCGGGGAAAGTCCGACGGCGGATGGCGGGGTTTGGTGCCGCGCGGCGGCGTCCGTGCCAGCATCAAGGCGGGGCGGGTGCGGAGGGTGGCGCCGGGACGTGGACCTGCCGCAACTTGTGCGGGCGGACCGGACTGAAGACGCGGCAGTGCAGCAGCTTCGGCTTAGACGCCGAGGTGTTTAAGCAGTGCCTCTTCGAGGAGGCTTCGTTCGCCGGGCAGGAACCCGGGTGGCCACGTTGGTGGTTCCCAGTCCTGGTGTTCGCTTGTGTAGTGGCGGCCGGTGGGTGAGGTCCAGCCGGGTGGTTCGTTCGTGCTGGCCGGGGTGGGTTTCCAGGCGGTGGTGTGCCGGAGCCGGTGGTGCTTCGGGCAGGGCTGTCCCAGGTTGCTGATTCCGGTG
>NZ_LMSF01000007.1:0-83318 GCF_001428325.1 Arthrobacter sp. Soil761
GAACGGCCCGTCCAGCTGCTCCCCAATGGCCTCCATAACCCAACTCTGCCAGCCACCACCGACAATCAAGAGCCCCCAAAACCCCTATGTGGAAAACCCAACCCCGGGTGCTCAGCGTGGGGCGGCGGCGGAGCCGGTACGGGCCGCTGCCGGCTCCTTTTGCCAGGGCCAGCGCCCCGTGATTTCCAATTCCAGGGAGAAGCTGAGGAACGTCCTGATCAGCACGATGATGGCCAGCACCCCAACGCTGGCGAACGTGGGTGTGACGGCAACGGTGCGGATGATGTCGGCGGCGACGAGCAGTTCAAGGCCCAGCAGGATGGACCGGCCCAGCAACTGGCGGTAGGACCGGTAGAAACCCAGCTTCCCGGCCCCCGGTGGAAGCTGGTGCGGCTGATGGCCACGGATCGCCAGCGGGAGGGACACCACGGCCCCGATCACCATCACCGCGACTCCCGCAAAGTCGACAAGCTGCCCAACTGCCTCAATGACCTGCCGAAATTCCATGCCCCGCCTTAGCTCGGGCCAGGCATCCCGCGGCCAACCTGGCTGTAACCCATTGGACGGCGGCCTTCGTCACGGATGGCGGATGCCGTTCCCTGCTATGACGTCCCTGTACCCTTCCCGGAACGTGGGAAACGTGAAGGTGAACCCGGTGCTTCGGAGCAGGTGGTTACGGCAACGCTTGTTGCCTCCACGAGCGGGACCGGCGTCACCCACCCGGGGTTTTGGAAGCCCAAGTTCGGCTGCAAGGAACCGCAACACGGAACCCAGCTCGGCCGGCTCATCATCCACGCCGATATATGCCGGCGCGGGCGCAGCCTCCATGGTGGCAAGGTGCACAATGGCGGCCGCTGCATCGTCACGGTGGATCCGGTTGGTGTAGCGCACGTCCTCGGGAACCACGGCCGAGCCTGTCTTCACCTGGTCAATCAGGCGCGTCCGGTCCGGCCCGTAGATGCCTCCCAACCTGAGCGCAATACCGGTGGTCCCGGTTCCCGCAAGCCTGTTGTGCAGGAGATCCTCGGCTTCCACCAGCACCCGTCCGGAGAAGCCGCCCGGATCCGGCGCCGTGGATTCGTCCACCCAGCCGCCACCCGCATCGCCGTAGACGGCCGTGGAGGAAACAAATAACACCCGGTCCGGGTGCACGCCGTCACGCTCGAGCGCATCCAGGACATGTGCCACACCACGTACATACGCCGTCCGGTATGCCTCTTCCGAGGGGGAATCGGCAGCGACGGCAATGACGACGGCGGTGGTGTCCGCAGGGACTGGCGGCAGTTCGGGCGAGCCCAGGTCCGCCGCAGCACCTTCAATGGCTGCCGGAAGCTTCGCAGGGGACCGGCGCCAGCCCACAACCCTGTGCCCCGACGCAGCGAACCTGAGCCCCGCTTCGGTACCCAGGTCGCCGCACCCTGCCAAAAGAATCGTCACGGCCTACGGCGCCTCAACCGGGAAGAACACGCGCGGATCCTGCAACAGCGCCGGGTACGCGAACGCGGAGCGGTCAATGATCTCCATGACCTCGAAATTCCTGCCAAAGCGGCCGTCATCGAGGGTGATGGGGCGCCCCACGACCTGTCCCACGGCGAACCTGGCTCCGTTCTCGAACGGAACCGCAACCGGCGTCTTCCCCGGGAGGGTCCGGAACGCCTCCTCCTGCGCCGCGCGCTTGCGGGTGGGCTTCTTCTCCTGAGGCTTCGGGGGCGCCTTCTTGGGCGCCCGTGACGGCCGGCGGGACCCGTCGTCCACGTAGACAGGGGAGTAACCGTCATCTCCGGCCGACATCGCGGCCGCGGCAGCAGCGCTCCGGTTCACCGGCGGAAGCGCAACGGTCCCGAGCGACTGGGGGTCGACGTCGTCATGCGGCTCCCGCAGGATCCAGAGAATGTCCCCCTCCGGTTCCTGCGGCAGGAATTCGTGCCGGGGTTCGGGCCAGACGTAGTCCATGTCCGGAATGGCGTCCGGGAAAACGGACGTGTAGAACTTCGGTTCCTTGTGCACCAGCTTGGAACGGTGGCTCAGGTGGAAGTCGGGGTCCCCGAGCCAGGGCGGCAGGATGATCTTGGCGGCGTAGTCAGGATGGGCAGCCTGCGGCGCAAACTCGGCGATGTTCGCCCGGGTGTTGTCCGGGTGGCCACGTTCGATCCATTCGTCCACCATCGCCAGCCCATACATGGTGAGGGCCGGCACGTGGCCCATCCACATGCGGATCGCGGGGTGGGTCTGCCAACCGTACCCGGGAATCACCAGGGCGCGGAGGGTCTGCAGCGCTTCAACCCGCTGCTTGCCCAGCCGTGCAGTGTCCAGGGCTTTGGCGCTTTGGCGGAAGTCAGGGTACGGGAGGAAGGTTTGCATCTATTCAGTCTGACGGTCCCCGGCGGAAGTGCCAATTGCTGTGCCAACGGCCACATCGCGGAGAGGTTAATGTCCAAATAGTGGACGCATGCATACGACGTTCAGGTTAAACCACTAAGATCACCGCAACCCCAACCGCGTTTCGGAAGCTCTCTCATGACATCTACACCTGACAAAGCAGTCGCCCACGCCCGCACCGCCCTGCCCCGTTTCGGGCAGATGCTGGCCCCGGAAGCCCAGGGAATCCTGGTCCTCGACGAGTTCACCATCGATCCCGCCGCCGCGCGCAAGGACCAGCACCGGTTCCGCGACGGCATGGCCACCGTGGCCAGGACGGTCCGGCGGATCGCCGCCCTTCGCGTGGTCATCGCGCTTGTGGCCATTGGCAACCTGCCCCTGTTCCTGCTGTCCAGCGGCGTGTGGATCTACGGAGTCTCACTCGCCCTGGTCGTTGCGGTCCACGCAGCAGTGACGCTGCTCAACCGGCACGAACCGCGGCTCAAGCAGCGCTCCGCCCTGGAACTGCACATGCACCGCGAACGCAGCGCCAACTACCGCAAGGTGCGCGACGCCGTGAAATACATGATCGACACCCCCAGCCGCATGAACGAGCACCTCTACCTGGAGTTGCTGGCCGTCAAGCGTGTCGCCCTGAACCTTGCGCACGGCACGGTTGCCCTGCTGGACACCAGCGACGACTCCGCCTGGAAGGTGCGGATCGTCCGCGAACTGCCGGCCAGCTGACCGGCGGTTCCCTGCCGACTCCGGCAGCGGCCCGGGAATTAAAAGAACGACGCCGGCACATCCCTTGTGGGGGTGTGCCGGCGTCGTCTTTTGGTCAACGGAATTTGTCTATCGCCGACCTGTCTGTGTCGCCTTCCAAAAGGCGGGCGGCCAGGGGGCCGCTGGTGATGCCGCCTCAGGCGTTACGCGGGAAGCTGGATAACCTGTCCCTCGAACACGAGGTTCGGATCCGAAATAGTGTCCAGGTTGGCGTCGGCAAGATGCTGCCAGCCGCCCTGGATGCCCAGCTTGTCGGCAACAATGCTCAGGGTATCCCCGGCCTGCAGCGTGTAGGTCTCGCCGCTAAGGGCAACCGACGTAGCATGCCGCGGCGCCGGTGCCTGCTTAACCGGAGCACTTTGAGCCGGGGCACTTTGAACTTGGACGCTCTGCGTGGGAGCAGCCTGGACGGGCGCGCTCTGGACCGGGGCTCCGCCGCCACCGCTCAGGCCGAGCTGGGACGCGCAGGAGGGCCAGGCACCCCAACCCTGGGAGGCCTGGACCCGCTCCGCTACCGCGATCTGCTGTTCACGGCTGGCATCCGCGGGGGAGCCGGTTCCGCCGTAAGCGGCCCAGGTGCTGGAGGTAAACTGCAGGCCGCCGGAGAAGCCGTTACCGGTGTTGATGGACCAATTGCCGCCGCTCTCGCACTGGGCGAGTGCATCCCAGGTGGAGGTCGGGGTGGCTGCGTTGGCCGCCGTGGCTGAGAGGGCCAAACCTGCCGCGGAGACGGCGGCCAGGGTGACTCCACGGCGTGCGGCAGTACGGAATTTGGTGTTTTTCATGATGGTGATGCTCCTGAAGGCCACCAGCGCTGGTTCCGTCCCCGGAGATCGTCGCGCCACTGCCCGCCCCTGACAAATAGAGGTCACTGTCGGTGGCTGCCGCTGGGCAGTTCTGGTGGAGGCAGCACCGGGCAATCAAAGAGCCCGCCGGGCGGGCATGCATTTCACGCTAGGACATCGCTTTGGCGTTATCAAATCGAGATTCCAGCAGGGGTGTCGGGTAGGTGCAGTGCATCTGCGGGGAGCCGGCGGTCTTTAAGGCGTCGAAGTCCCGGGCAGGCGCAAAACCGGGAGGGGCACTATCCTGACCGGATGGACAACTTTGCCGGCGGCAGCACCATGCCCGAAGCCGAAACGGACCCTGCGGAACCCGCAGCCCCTGCCAAGCCCCTCCCGGTGGCAGAACTGCACCTGCACATCGAGGGCACGCTGCAGCCCGAGCTCATCTTTGCCTTGGCCGAGCGCAACGGTATTGCGCTGCCGTATTCCGGTCTGGACGAACTCCGCGAGAAGTATGAGTTCACGGATCTGCAGTCCTTCCTTGACCTCTACTACGCCAACATGGCGGTGCTGCGAACCGAGCAGGACTTTGCGGACATGACCCGGGCCTACCTGGAGCGGGCTGCTGCCGCCGGGGTCCGGCACGCGGAAATCATGATGGACCCGCAGGCGCACCTCTCCCGCGGCATTCCCCTTGAGGCGTGCGTCAGGGGTGTGGCATCGGTGCTGGAGACCTCGGAGGAGGACTACGGTATCTCCACCATCCTGATCGCGGCATTCCTCCGGGACCTGCCGGAGGACTCCGCGCTGGAAGTCCTCGGCCGGCTGCTGGCCATGAATGCGCCCATCGGTGCCATCGGCCTGGATTCGGCCGAAGTGGGAAACCCGCCGTCCAAGTTTGAGCGGCTGTACGCGAAGGCGCGTGAAGCAGGCCTGCGGTTGACGGCGCACGCGGGGGAGGAGGGCCCGGCGTCGTACATCATCGAAGCCCTGGACCTCCTGGGCGTGGAGCGGATCGACCACGGGATCCGCTGCATGGATGACCCCGACCTGGTGGAGCGCCTGGTGGACGAACGCATTCCCCTGACGGTCTGTCCCCTGTCCAACGTCCGGCTCCGTGCCGTAGACACCCTGGCCGACCATCCGTTGCCCGCGATGCTGGCCGCCGGACTCAACGTCTCGGTCAACTCAGACGATCCCGCCTACTTCGGCGGCTACGTGGATGACAACTTTGCGCAGCTGACTTCGGTGTTTGAACTCTCTGATTTCGACAGGGCACGCCTCGCAGCGAACTCCATCCATTCCTCGTTCGCGTCAGAGGAGCGGAAAGCGGAGCTGCTGGCGGAATTGAACGGCAGGGAAGTGTCCGACTGACCGCTGCTGTGTCGGGGGCAACAGCCGGTCTTTCTGCCCGGTAAACTAAGTGCCGCAGGCGTGTCTGGGGAGTGCAGGGCAGCATCCATGCCAGCACTTGAGGGTTATGCAGACAGCCCTTACCCGAGACCTCCGCCTCACTTGCGGCACAATCCGCTTCATAGTCGGTCACGACACGCAGAATTTACCAATTAAAGTCGCGCGATTTAATGGGCTGTTGGCAAGATGCCTAAGACCGATCGCTTTTATATAAGGGGAATCATGGCCAAGTCCACCGCAGAAAACACCTACCTTCGACTCAAGACCGTGCTCGATGTCCTGACCGAAGGCGTGTGGTCCGGCGATGCACTGAATGCAGGCCAGGTCCTGGCGGAAGCAACTGCCCGCGTGCCGTTCAACGAGCATGAGGCAGAACTTCTCAGCGGCGGAATCCCGCGCGGCCACAAGACCCTCACCTCCGCCACCGCCAAGCTGGTCAAGGCCGGCTGGCTGATCAAGGGCCGCTCGGGCTGGACCATCACCGAGGACGGCATGCGCGCTACCGTCGCCTTCCCCGACGCTGATTCCTTCGCCGCAGCGCTCGACGCCGGCACTCCCGTCCCTGCCGATACTCCCGTTCCCACGGCTCCCGAAGGCTTTGTCCGCCCGGTCTCCGCCGCCGCGGCGACGCTGGAGGTTCCGGCCAAGGAGGAGGCTCCGAAGAAGACCGCCAGGAAGGCTCCCGCGAAGAAGGCCGCCTCGGCGGTGGGCAAGGCAGCCAAGGCGATCGAAGACGCCGTCGAACCCGTAGTGAAGGCAGTACGCAAGGGCAAGGCTTCGGCCAAGGACAAGGCAGCAGCAGCCCCCGCTGCCGAGACCTCCGCCGCCACCGAGCCGTTCGAGGGCCCGGACGTTGAAACCCTTCCGCAGCCCGAAGCTGTGGCCTTGGCTGGTGACTTCAACACCATCCTGGGTGCCCCGGAGAACTGGGCACCGCAGTACGACGAAGCGCAGATGGAATTCGATTTCCTGGACCAGCTGTGGAAGAAGAGCGCCGAGCTTCCCGCCGGGTTCTACACCTTCAAGATCGCCCTCAACCGATCCTGGACTGAGAACTACGGTGCCTTCGGCACGTTCGACGGTCCCAACCACGAGTTGCACCACGCCGGCGGCAAGGTGACCATCCGCTACAACCACGCCACCCGCGACATCACCATCAACTAAGGGATGCATCCGCCCGGCCGGGCCGCGCTGACTGTCGTTTCCAAACAACGGTGACAGGTAGCGCGGCCCGGCCGGGACGGCAAGCTGCGGACGAGGAGGTCCACCATGGGTAGGCACGCAGGGCCCGCGCAGGAAAACCCGGCGCAGGCCAATATCCGGCTGGACGCGCGCGTGTCCGGCATGGTGCAGGCTGTGGGCTTCCGCTTCCGGACCATGGGCCAGGCTGAGGACCTTGGACTTTCCGGCGAAGTGAAGAACCTCGACGACGGTTCGGTTTCCGTGGTGGCCGAGGGGCCCGAGCCGAAGGTGCGCCAGCTCCTGGAGTGGCTCAAATCCGGCCGCACGCCGGGCCGGGTGGACAACGTGGAGGCATCGATATCCGAAGCCTCCGGTCAATTCCGCGGCTTCCGGGCGCACTGAGTCGCTCCCGCGGCAGCGACGTTCCCGCGGCGCCGTCAGGGGGCCTGTCCCGCACTAATCCCGCGGACTAAGCCCGATGAAGGCCCCGAGTTCCTCCAGCCCCGCGGGCTTGTGCGGCATGTAGCTGGTGAGGTCGGGGGAACGGATGATGACCGCGCGCCACTGGCCGCGGGACACCGCCACGTTGATGCGGTTCCGGTTGAGCAGGAACTCCGCTCCCCGCGGAGCCTCTGAGACGGCCGAGCATGCCATGGAGACCAGCACTACGGGAGCTTCCTGGCCCTGGAACTTGTCCACGGTGCCCACCCGGACATCGGGCAGTCCGGCCTCCGCCAGGTGCCTGCGGATCAGGTGGACCTGGGCGTTGTAGGCGGCCACCACCAGCAGGTCCTGCTGCCCGAGGGGGCGGGATTCGGTGTCCGGGCCGCAGGTCCATTTCAGGCCCAGGTGCCGGCGGGCCTGGCTTACCACTTCTGTAGCTTCTTCTTTTGACGCGGTGGCGTTGCCGGTGTGGTTGACGAACACCGTCTCCACCCCGGGCGCCAGGACCTCCAGTTCGCGAAGGGACGCGGCCGGAGCCGATGCCAGCCTTCCCTCGTAGCCGAGGTTCGACACTGCCCGGCACAGGTCCGGATGCATCCGCCAGGTATCGGCGAGGAAGTAGCCCAGGCTTACGGGAAGGGTGGCGTGGCCGGCCGCGAGCCAGCCAAGCGCGGACTGGTCCACTGGTTCCGGGTGCGCGCCCTGGGTGACTTGCGGGAGCTGCTGGGGGTCGCCCAGCAGGAGCAGCCGCGTACCCGCGACGCTGACCGCCAGGGTGTTGGCCAGCGAGAACTGCCCGGCCTCGTCAATGACCAGGAGATCGAGGGACCCGGCGGGGACTTCCTTGCCGGTCATGGTCCACGCGGTGCCGCCCACCAGGCATCCGCCCGGGGATGCCAGCAGGCGGGACACGTCGCCTTCTGAGGTGAGGTTCCAGGGGACAGGATGGGGTGCGGCCAGTTTCTTGCCCACCACCTGGGGGTCCACTCCGCCGGTTTCGATTGCCCGGCAGAGCAGGTTTTCCACCACGTTGTGGGACTGGGCAACCACCCCGACCTTCCAGCCCTCGGCCACCAGCCTGCCGATGACGTGGGCACCAACGTAGGTCTTGCCTGTCCCTGGCGGACCCTGGACGGCCAGATAGGAGTGGTCCAGGTCCCGCAAAGATTCGGTGATGGCCCCCGCGTAATCGGCTGAACCATCGTCGCCATGCCGGACGTCCGCCGGCCCTGGCAGCGAGTGGAACCGCGGCGGCAACTTGCGCAGGATGTCCAGGCCCGGTTGCGCGGGGAGGGACGGCACCGAAGCCCCGACAGCGCTGGCGATGTCCGCGATGGCTGCTTCAATGCTGGCGGTGGCCAGGGGCTGGTCCTCCGTGAGTGCCACCGGAAGGTGCGGATAGGCGCGAACTTTGCCGGTCTCCCGCTCGGCAATGGTCACGAAGTGTTCCGGGCTGTCCGGTGCCGGCTCCAGTTCGCTGATCCTGGTCCCGAAGGAGTAGGCCCTGGTCCCCGGGGCAGCGTCCGGGGCGGTCATGCCATCAGGTCCCGGGGCGTCGTACAGCCGGCACCAGTTGGAGTCGGCGCGGAAATCGGAGCCCTCCGTCATGGTGCCTCGGAGCTTCAGGACGCGGGTTTGCATCCGTTCCCGGGGCTTGGCCAACGCCCAGTCCGAGACGACTTCCGCTGACGATACAACGAACACGTTCCGTTGGTCGGACCAGTTTTCCAGCGGCGCCTCGACCCGGTCGAAGTGTTGCCACCAGAACTGCTTGCGCTCACGCCGGTGATATCCGGTGGCTGCCGCAACCATGGCGATGGCACGCTCGTCGTCAGTCCACGGGCGGTTGTCCGGCAGGCCGGCAAGATACTCGCGGAGCCGACGTTCTTCGGCGGTTTCGTCCTGCGCATCCTGGCGTCCGTCGACTGCGGGATCTGTCGGGGGAGCAACGGTCAAAGCAGCCACCGCAGGGGCGTCCCCTGACGCTTGGGCGTCCGCAGGGGCCACGGAAGCGATTCGAAGCAACCAGTCACGCAGCCGAAGGGTGGAGAGGCAGTCGTACCGGTTGTAGTCGGAAATCGACGCCAGGATGGTGTCGGCCTCGTCCTGCCGCCCTTCATCGCGGGCGGCACAATAGGCGGCGTAGGCAACCACCGAAGCGCCGGCGTCCTTGACGTCCCCGGACCGGAGGTTGTCTCCCATGTACAGCGGTTCAAGCTTCTTGATGGAGTACGACGCCTCCGAGATCCGAAGGGAATGCCGCACCGTGGCGTACAGGTCCACCAGCAGCCCCTGCCGGAGCCAGTCATCCACCGTGTCCTCGCCCGCCTGGTGCGCAAGCGAAAGGTTCCGCAGCGCGGTCTTTTCGTACGGGGCGTAGTGGTAAACGTGCATGTCCGGGTACCGGGCGCGCCGCTTCTCCACGTAGTCCAGGAAGTCCAGGAAGGCGCGGCGCTCCCCGGAACGGGAGTGCGCCCAGAACGGGCGGAAGACGGGATCGCCTTCCGCACCAGGCACCGGGGCCTCGATGACGCCAAAGAGGTATTCAATGCCCCACGCGCCGGTGGCCGGGTCCTGCCACAGCGGATCGCCCTCGAAGTCGAAGAAGATGTCCCCGGCACTGGGGGCGGGCAGCGATCCGATGGTGTTGTCCGGAAGGACCGTGTAGGAGACCGTGTGCGGCTGGCCATCCTTGGTAAATGTCCTCGAGCCTGCGGGCTGGTCCAGGCCCAGCTGCATCCTCGCCTGGGCGCGGAGCCGGGCCACGGAGTTCCTGGCTTCGCCGGCCGGCATGGCTGCCAGTTCATCGATGCTGGTGATCTTCGCAGCATGAAGTTTCCGTCGCTGGACCACGGACATGCCCGCCACCATCAGCAGATCCCTGTGCAACTTCACCTGCTCGGCGCAGTAGTCGCAGCGCCCGCAATGCACGACGCCGGGCTGCTGCCACTGGACGGGACCATCGGCCGCCCGGTGGGTGGCTGTGAGTTGGCGGAAGCGCCGCCGTCGTTCACGGAAAACGGGCAGCAGGTCCGGCAGGGAATGGCTGCTCCGCAGCCAATCGTCGCCGACGCGGGTGCCGAGGACCAGCGTGACGGCGGGGGAGGGATCCAGCCCCATCCCGAGGAGCTGGTCGCCGTAGGCAGCCAGCTGCAGCAGGGCCCCCACCTTGGCGTGCCGGGCAAGTTTGGTGTCCCAGACCTCGTACCGGCCGGGGTTCCCGGTGCCTGCCGCCTCATTGACCAGGAAATCCGCGTAACCAAGGAACTCGCCGTCGAAGAAGGTGGCCTGGAACACGACGTCCGCCCCGGACCGCAGGGCAAGTTCGGTCTCTGCGTGTTTCGCCTGAAGCTCGCCCCGGAGGTTTTGGCCGCGGTCCAGTGAGTAGACGCCGGACCCGCGGCCCGCGTCCCATTGGCCGTACTTGGCCACCAGGCTGGCCAGCACGGTCTGTTCATGCCGGTCGCCCAGTTCGCCGGCGCGCTTCTGCATCTCATCGACCGGGAACTCTGCCTTGGGAGTACGCCCCAGCTTTTCGTCCAGGATTCGCAGCGTGCGGTACTCACACTCGGAAGCTGCCACAAGGTCGCTGGCGGAGAAGACCAGGTCCGGCGGCGCAGCGGATCCGGCATGATGACCGGCAGCGTCCAGCAGAAACACGGGGCCTCCCCAACTGTTTGCGGGCCCGGAGACGGTTTCCCTGGCCTGGAATCAAACCTAGCAAGAGGGACTGACAAACAGATGCCGGGTCAGTGGAATGGGTTTCTTGATCCGGGAGGAAACGGCGTGGGACGCCCGTTAAGTCAGGCGGGCAACGCTCCGCCGTGAAGGACGCCGGGCAGCCGCGTCGGAGAACAGCTCCGGGGTGGATTCCTGGATGCGCTGGACGTCCTCGAAGACGGCGCGAAGGTGAAGGCGCAGGCGGCTGTCCGCATCGGAAAGGTCGTTGGCTTCCAGTGCGTCCACCACGGCCGTGTGCTGCTCGATCAAGGTGGAAACGGGCCGGGTGTCCAGCAGGCTCATCCGGCGCGCCCGGTCCAGGTGTGCCTTGGCGGAGTTGACCGCACTCCAGGCGGATTCGTGTCCGGCCAGGCGCAGGAGTTCCCGGTGGAAATCCTCGTCCAGCCGGAAGAATTCCTCCACGTCGCCGCTGGCGTCAGCATCCGACTGCGCCTTGAGAATACCCCGCAGGACGCCGATGCCTTCCGCGTCCACGGCGAGATCCCGGAGCGACGCGCACTCGATGGCTTCGCGGATGAACTGCGCTTCGGAGACCCGCGCCAGGTCCACCAGCGAGACGAACGAGCCGATCTGGGGAAAGACCTGCACCAGTCCTTCCTCGCGGAGCAGGATGAGGCTCTCGCGTACCGGCGTGCGGCTGACGCCCAGCTCCTGCGCCAGCTCGTTCTCGGATAGGGGCTCGCCCGGCGGGAGTTGCAGCGAGATGATCCTGCTGCGGAGCGTCTCGAGGGTTTGGTCGCGCACCGAAAGCCGGGGGGAAGCACCTCTTTTGTCCGTTGCCATGCCATTAGTCTAGCCCGTTGACACACTAGAATGGTAGTGCTTGTATGGTAGTAGAAATCGAAGTGCTGCCGGTTCACTGATGCCCATCCGAGGGGCCCGGCCGGGCAGTCCACAGCTTTCCGCTGTTCAATCCCCTTCAACGTTTTTCCTCCCCCTAGACAGCATCACCTGCAAAGGAGCAACTGATGACCGAAAGCATTGCACCGCCTACCAGCAGCAAGGTTGAAGCCCGGAACACCCGCGACCTCGCAAAGGTGGCCGTCTCCGGCTGGCTTGGCACGGCCATGGAATTCATGGACTTCCAGCTGTACTCCCTGGCAGCCGCCATCGTCTTCAACAAGATCTTCTTCCCGGACGTCAGCCCCGTCATCGGCCTGATCGCCGCGATGGCCACCTACGGCGTGGGGTACGTTGCCCGCCTCTTCGGTGCTGTCTACTTCGGCCGCATGGGCGACCGCATCGGCCGCAAGAAGGTCCTGTACATCACCATCGCCCTGATGGGTGCCTCCACCACCCTGATCGGCGTACTTCCCACCTACGCCATGGTGGGCATCTGGGCACCCATCCTCCTGGTGGCCCTGCGCCTCATCCAGGGTTTCGGGGCCGGCGCGGAAATCGCGGGTGCCACGGTGATGCTGGCGGAGTTCGCTTCGGCTCGCCGACGCGGCATCATCTCTTCCCTGGTCTGCCTGGGCACCAACTCCGGAACCCTGGGCGCCTCGGCATTGTGGGCCATCCTGGTCAGTTCCCTTTCGCAGGAGGACCTGCTGAGCTGGGGCTGGCGCGTCCCGTTCCTTGCCAGCTTCGTGATCATGCTGTTCGCCGTCTGGATCCGCCGCTCCATCAAGGAAAGCCCGGTCTTCGAACAGCGTGCCGACGTGGTTGACGGCGTGGCACTCACCAAGGACAAGATCAAGAGCGCAGCCGCAAAGGCCCCCGAACTCGCGGGAACCAGCACCATCGAAGCTGCCCTGCACCAGAAGAAGGGCAAGGCGTTCCTGATCGCACTGGGCCTGCGCTTTGGCCAGGCCGGCAACTCCGGACTGGTGCAGACCTTCCTGGTGGGCTACCTGGCCACCGTCCTGATGACGGACAAGAGCGTGGGCACCAACGCGATCATGTACGGCTCGATCCTCGGCTTCGTCACCATCCCCTTGATTGGCCTCCTTGGTGACCGCTTCGGCCGCCGCCCCCTGTACCTGGTGCTCAGCGCCCTCACTGCCCTCTACGCCATCCCGATGATGCTCATGATCACCAGCGGCAATTCGGCGCTTATCACCATCGCCATGGTCATCGGCCTGAACCTGGGCGTGCTGAGCCTCTTCGCCATGGAAAGCGTCACCATGGCCGAGTTCTTCGGTGCCCGCACCCGCTTCACGCAACTGGCGCTCGCCAAGGAGATCGGCGGCATCCTGGCCACAGCCATCGGCCCGCTGCTGGCGGCAACGCTTACCGCAGTCACCGGACACTGGTGGCCGCTCGCCGCCATGGTCATCGGCTACTCGCTGATCACCCTGGTCTCCGCAGCTGTTGGCCCCGAGGTCCGCGGCCGCGACATGGTCCGCCTGGAGGACGCAGTATGAAGGCAGTCGTCGTCCACGGTGCCAACGACCTCCGCATCGATGACCGGCCCGAGCCCGTCGCCGGGCCCGGAGAGGTAGTGCTCGACGTCGAATGGGGCGGCATTTGCGGCAGCGACCTTTCGTACTGGCGCCACGGAGCGTCGGGTACCGCGGCGCTGAAGTCACCGCTCGTCCTGGGGCACGAGGTGGCGGGCCGGATCGCCAAGCTGGGCGCCGGCGTCGAACATCTCGAAGTGGGCCAGCCCGTCACGGTGCATCCCGCCGAACTGGTGGGGGACGGCGCGCTGCCGGAGCGGCTCCGGGGCCGGACCAACCTCTACCCGCAGATCCGCTACTTCGGCTCGGCGGCGTTCGACCCCCACACCGACGGTGGGTTCAGCGAACGGAAACTCGCCAAGGCATTCCAGGTCCGGCCGCTTCCGGACGGGGTGGACACCCTCCGTGGGGCACTGGCGGAGCCGCTCGCCGTCGCCATGCATGCCGTCAGCCGCGCCGGCAGCCTGCAAGGCCGGGACGTGCTGGTCAACGGTGCCGGGCCCATCGGGTCGCTGGTCACGGCGGCCGCCAAGTACGCCGGAGCCCGGACCGTGATTGCCACCGACATCAGCGACGCGTCTCTGCGGATTGCCAAGGCCATGGGCGCCGACGAGGTACTGAACGTCTCGCACGGGGCACTTCCCACGGACATGGAGCTCGTCTTCGAGGCCACCGGCATCCCCGCAGTCCTGGGCGGAGTCCTGCGCGCCACGGCCCGCGGCGGCACCGTCGTCCAGGTGGGCAACCTGCCCGGCACCCCTGCGGCCTCCGCGCTGGGGGACCTGGTCACCCGGGAAATCACCTGGATCGGGTCCTACAGGTTCGTGGATGAAATCACCGATGCCTTGCAGGCCATGAAGGACGGCCTGGACGTCTCGCCCATCATCACCCACAAGTTCGCCATCGAGGACGCGGCGCAAGCCATGCAAACGGCCGCGGACCCCGCGGCCGGCAGCAGCAAGGTCATGCTCCGCCTCAGCTCGGACTGACACCCACCCCCACCAAAACAGCGGTAAGTGCCCGTTCTGAACCCTCACAGCGGGCACTTACCGCCACCGAACATTGCATACCACCATGAGAAGGACTCCCAGTGAAGATCACCGACGCACGGGTTGTGGTTTCGTCGCCCGGACGGAACTACGTCACGCTCGTAATTGAAACCGAGGACGGCATCACCGGCATCGGCGACGCCACTTTGAACGGTCGCGAGCTGGCTGTAGCCTCCTATCTCTCCGAGCACCTCTGCCCGTTGCTCATCGGCCGCGATGCCCGCCGCATCGAGGATGCCTGGCAGTACTTCTACAAGGGCGCCTACTGGCGCCGCGGCCCGGTGACCATGACGGCCATCGCAGCCATCGACGTCGCACTCTGGGACATCAAGGGCAAGGCGGCCGGCATGCCGGTCTATGAACTCCTGGGCGGCGCGGCCCGCGAGGGCGTGATGGTCTACGGACACGCCAGCGGCACTACCCTTGAGGACCTCAGCGCAGACTTCCAGCATCACCTGGACCTTGGCTACAAGGCCATCCGCGCCCAGGCAGCCGTGCCCGGCCTGGACAAGACCTACGGGATCGCCCCCGTGGACGGCAGACTCTACGAGCCGGCCAGCGGCAACGTGCCCCAGGAAGACACCTGGGAGACCACCGCCTACCTGGACTTCGCACCGAAAATGATGGCCCACGTCCGAGGGGAGTTCGGCTACGGCGTCCACGTCCTGCACGATGTCCATCACCGGCTCACGCCCATCGAAGCAGGCCGGCTTGGCGCCTCCCTTGAGCAGTACCGGCCGTTTTGGATTGAGGACCCGACGCCGGCCGAAGACCAGTCGGCATTCCGCCTGATCCGCCAGCACACCACCACGCCCGTGGCTGTGGGCGAGGTGTTCAACTCCATCTGGGACTGCCAGCAGCTCATCACCGAACGCCTGATCGACTACATCCGCACCTCCGTCTCGCACGCCGGCGGCATCACGCACCTGCGCCGCATTTTCTCGCTCGCGGACCTCTACGGCGTCCGCTCCGGCTCGCACGGCGCGGGTGATCTGTCGCCGGCCTCGTTCGCAGCCGCACTGCACGTTGACATGAGCATCCCCAACTTCGGCATCCAGGAATACATGGGCCACCGCGACCCCGCCGGGGAAGTCTTCACCACCTCCTACACCTTCAGCGACGGCTACATGCACCCCGGGGACGCTCCCGGCATCGGCGTAGAGTTCAATGAGGAAGCCGCCGCACGCTTCCCCTTCGACCCCAAGTACCTGCCGGTGAACCGGCGCCTGGACGGATCGGTGCACGACTGGTGAACACTGCAGCCCACCAACCCTTTGACGTGGTGGTGATGGGGGAGATCCTCGTCGAAGTCGCCACCGACCTTCCCTTTGCCCACGGCGTTCCCGCGCAGCTTGGCATCTCCGGCGACGCCCTCAACGTCGCAGCCTCCGCAGCCGCCGCAGGCGCCACGGTAGGCCTGTTGTCCGTGCTGACCGATGACGAATTGGGCCACGCCATTGCCGCCCGTATCGCCGAACTGGGCGTTTCGACCGACCTTCTAAAGTTCCGGCGCGGCCAGCAGGGCGTTTACCTGGTCCACAGCGATCCCGCCGGCGAACGCGAGTTCTCCTACGCCCGCAGCGGCAGCGTGGGTTCCACCTTGGGCCCGGAGGACGTCGATCCCGAAGTTGTCGCGGCAGCCGGGGCCCTGGTGGCGGGCGGCATCGCCTGCGCCATTTCACCAACGTCGCGCGCCGCCGTCGTCAAAGCTGCCGGCCTGGCCACACGCTTTGTCTACGATCCCAATTACCGCCCCCGCCTCACCACCGTGGAAGAGGCGACGGCGGCACTCACCGCCCTGGCGCCGCAGGCCTTCCTGGTCACGCCGTCATTCCCCGGCGAGACGGATGCGCTGCTGGGCGTTGCCTCTCCGCAGGAGGCCGCGGCCAAGCTGCGCTCGCTGGGTACCGCCAACGTTGCCGTCACCTGTGGGGCGGAAGGGGTCCAGCTCGAATGGAGCGGCGACGCCGCCCAAGGTGCCGGCTCTGCGTGGGTGCCGGCGGTTCCCGCCCCCGCCGTGGTGGACCAGACCGGTGCCGGGGACGCGTTCGTTGGGACGCTCACCGCGCGTCTGGTGCTGGGCGACGACTTCCCGACGGCGGCACGTTTCGGGGCTGCCGCATCGTCGCTGGTGGTGGGCGGTAAGGGCGGTACCGGTTGCATCCCCACATTCGAACAGACCAGGGCGCACGCCTCCGGGAACTTCTCCGAAGGAGCGCAGCCATCGAACGCCTGACTACATCTTCCCTGGCAACCAGCGGACACCACGCCGGCATCAAGCGGGACAAACTGCAGCCCGGCATCGTCCACCTGGGCCTGGGAGCCTTCGCCCGCGCCCACACCGCGGTCTTCACGGAAGACGCAATGCTTGCCGCCGGCGACTTCGAGTGGGGGATCATCGGGGTCACCCAGCGTTCCAGCACCGTGGCCCGGCAACTGGCGCCCCAGGATGGCTTGTTCACCGTGGCAGAACGGGGAGGCAACGCCGCCCCGCTGCGTGTGGTCTCCAGCATCGTCGACGCCATATCCGGGCGTGACAACCCGGAACTGGTGGTCGAGCGGATCGCCGCACCGGCCACAAAGATCGTCACCCTCACCATCACGGAAAAGGGATACCGGTTCGATCCGAAAACCCGCACCCTTGACCTGCAGGACCCGGATGTCCAGGCGGACCTCTCGGGACGCCCGCCGCGTACCGCCATCGGGCAAATTGTCCGTGGCCTGCAGCAACGGCCACTCACGGGTGCCGGAGCCATCACCGTGGTGTCCTGCGACAACCTGCCCGGCAACGGCGAACTGACCGGAACCCTGGTCCGGAATTTCGCGGCCGCCCTGCCCGCACCTGAAAGCGAACCCCTGCTGGCCTGGTTGGCAGGAAACGCAACCTTCCCCAGCACCATGGTCGACCGGATGGTGCCGGCCAGCATGCCAGGCGACCTGGCCGGCGTCGAACGTGAACTTGGCCTTCGGGACGAAGCCGCCGTGGTGGCCGAACCCTTCAAGCAATGGGTGATTGAGGACAATTTCGCCGCCGGCAGGCCGCGCTGGGAGGATGCCGGGGCGGTGTTCAGCACCGACGTCGCCGCGTGGGAGGCAGCAAAGCTGAGGCTGCTGAACGCCAGCCATTCGATGCTGGCCTATCTGGGGCTCGCCGCGGGCAAGGAAACCATCAGCGACGCCGTGGCCGTGGACGCGTTCCACACCGCCTGCCGGCGCATGATGCTCCAGGAAGCGCTGCCCACCATCACCCTCCCGGCCGGGCTGGGCGGGGAGCAGTACTGCGACGAGGTGCTCCGCCGCTTCGCCAACCCCGCCCTGGGCCACACCACCGCGAAAGTGGGCAGCGACGGTTCCCAGAAGATAGGGCTGCGCCTGCTGCCCACCATCAGGGGAACGCTCGACGCCGGTCGCGAACCCCGCTGGGCTGCGCTCGCCATTGCCGCGTGGATGCACCATATGGCCGCCACCCTGGAAACCGACCTCAACGATCCGCTGGCCGCGGAGCTGAACGCAACACTGCCGGCCGCCAGGGACGCCGACAGCGTGGTGCCTGCACTGCTGGGCTTCCGGCCCGTTTTTGACCAGGACCTGGCGGAACATGGCGGCTTCCGCAACCTGCTCCTGCACTGGTACCGCATCATCGAAACCAACGGGCCGGACGGCCTGGGAAATGAGATCAACCATGGCTGACGCATCAGGCGTCCTTGGCGTTTCACCTGTCATCCCGGTGGTCACCATCGACGACGCCCAGGATGCGGTGCCCCTGGCCCGTGCCCTGGTGGACGGCGGCGTGAAGACCATCGAGCTGACGCTGCGCACCGACTCCGCGCTGACCTCGCTGAAGCTGATCGCCGAGGAGGTGCCGGACATCCTGGTGGGCGCCGGCACCATCCTCACGCCGGGCCAGGCCGACGCCGCCGTCCAAGCGGGTGCCACATTCCTGGTCAGCCCCGGTGTCACCCCGGCCCTGCTCAAGCACATGCTGTCCCTGGACGTCCCGGTGCTGCCCGGCGTCGCCACCGTGGGCGAGGTAATGGCCGTCCTGGAAGCCGGATTGGATGCGATGAAGTTCTTCCCCGCCGGGCCTGCAGGCGGTCCGTCCTATCTGGCGGCCATCGGGGCGCCCCTCCCACACGTGCAGTTCTGCCCCACCGGCGGCATCAGCCTGGCCACCGCCCCGGATTACCTTCGGCTGCCGAATGTGGCCTGCGTGGGCGGCAGCTGGCTCACTCCGGCGGACGCCGTCGCGGCCAAGGACTGGGCGCGGATCACCAGCCTGGCCAGCGGGGCGGCCGCGCTGGGCCGGTAACCCATCCCCGCAAGCCGGCCGGGCGTCAGCTCTCGGCTGCGGCAGCCCGGACCTGGGCCTTGTCGTGCTCCGCGTGGGCGTTGCGCAGCAGCTCCATGAACTCGGTTTCGTTGCGGACCAGCCGCTTGTACTTCTCGGGAAGCTTGCGGATCTGGTTTTCTTCGCGGCACATCTTGGCGAAGATCTTGTCGCGTTCGGCCATGTCCGTCTCGTAGTTGAGGTCCATGTATTCCGTGGCGTGGCGCCGCGCCCCGGACACCGCGTTCTTGGCCTTGCCCTTGGGGCTGAAGATGGACGCCAGGATGGTCACCACCAGGACACCCAGGATGACGCCCAGCGAGACAACGGTGCTGACCTCCACCACGTTGACGTGCTTGCCGTCGTTGATGAAGGGAAGGGTGTTCTCGTGCAGGGCGTGCAGGATGAGCTTCACGCCGATGAAACCCAGGATGACCGCCAGGCCGTACGAAAGGAAGATCAGCCGGTCCAGCAGGCCGTCAATCAGGAAGAACAGCTGGCGCAGGCCCATCAGCGAGAACGCGGTGGCGGTGAACACGATGAACACGTTCTGGGTGAGGCCGAAGATGGCCGGAATTGAATCCAGGGCGAACAGGATGTCCGTGCCGCCGATGGCCACCATCACCAGCAGCATCGGCGTCAGGACCCGCTTGCCGTTCTCCACTGTGAAGAGTTTGTCGCCGTCGTAGTGTTGCGACGCCGGCAGGAGCTTCCTGGCAAGCCGGACCACCAGGCCTTCGGAGTCGTCGTCGTGGCTGTCGGGTTTGAGCAGGTTGCCGGCGGTGAGCAGCAGGATGAGCCCGAAGATGTAGAACACCCAGGCAAAACTGTTGATCAGTGCCGCGCCCAGGAAGATGAACGCCGTGCGGGCGATCAGGGAGAACACGATGCCGAACAGCAGCACCTTTTGCTGGTCCGCGCGGGGCACCTTGAAACTGGCCATGATGATGAGGAAGACGAAGAGGTTGTCCACTGACAACGCCTTCTCCGTCACGTAGCCGGCAAAATATTCCGTCCCCATGTCGGGTCCGCCGAACACCAGTACGGCCAGCCCGAACAGCACGGCAATTCCCACGTAGATCGCGGACCAGGTGGCGGATTCCTTGAGGGAGGGCGTGTGGGCCTTACGGACGTGGAAGAAGAAGTCGAAGGCCAGCAGCCCCACGATTCCCGCAATGGTCAGGGTCCAGATATAAGCAGATACTTCCACGCGGCGGGCCTTTCGTCGGAGGGTCCCTCCAGCCTACCTAAGCGGGCTTCAGGAGTTCGTGCTCCATGACGGCGGTCCGGGACAGCGTCTTGTACCCCTCCTGTTCAAAGAGCACCGTGATGACGTCGTCCTCGTGCCGCATCACCAGGCCGGGCCCCCACTCCTTGTGCACCACCGCGGACTGCAGCGGGAAAGGCTCGGCGGCGGCGGAAGCCGGCCCGCCGCCGTCGGACGCCTTGCCCGGCTGTTTCTTCCCCTGCTTTTGCTTGGCGTGGGACTTCTTTCCCGCCTTCCCCTTGTCCGGCTGCCCCGCGTCCCCCGAAGCGGCAGCAGCGCACCCGTCGCAGTTTCCGCACGGCTCCGGCAGGTCCTCGCCGAAGTAGCCCAGCAGGAACTGCCGCCGGCAGCCGTCCGTCTCCGCGTACGCACGCATCATGGTCAGCCGGGACTGGTCCACGCGCTGCCGGGCTTCGGCGAGTTCGACGGCGTCGTCCACCAGGGCGGGCAGCTTGGCTTTGGAGGTCAGCCGGATGCCCCGCTTGCCTGTGCTGACGGCGCCAACCTCTTCCAGCTGGTTGATGAGTCCCGTGATGCGGCGGGCGGGTAACCCGGTGAGCTCGGCCAGGGACGCCTTCGGCGCGGGAGCCTTGGCGGCCTTGAGAATCTTCAGCACGGCCAGGAGGGAACCGGTGTCGGGGGAGTGGGTGCCGAAGAACTTCCGCAGGCCGAGGTCCTCGGAGCGGTAATGCAGCACGGCGGATGCGGGTTCGCCATCCCTGCCTGCCCGTCCGATCTCCTGGTAGTAGGAGTCCAGCGACTCCGGAATGTCGGCATGCACCACGAACCGGACGTTCGGCTTGTCGATGCCCATGCCGAACGCCGTGGTGGCAACCACGACGTCCAGCTGGTCAGCCAGGAACAGCTCATGGATGTGTTCCCGGTCCCTCGCGGAACGGCCGGCATGGTAAGCCTCCGCGCGCAGCCCCTCCTTGACAAGCTTGGCCGCGTATTTCTCCGTGTCCTTCCGGGTGGCCGCATACAGCAGGCCTCGACCCTTCCCGGCCAGCTCCGCCACCTGCTCAAGGACGGCCTTGCGCTTGCCCTTGTCCTCATGGTGGCGGACCACATCGAGGCTGATGTTGGGCCGGTCGAAGCCATGGACCAGGACCAGTGGCTGGTTCATGCCCAGCCGCTCCACGATCTCGTCCCTGACCGGCGGGGAGGCCGTAGCGGTCAAGGCAGCCACGGGCGGATTGCCCAGCTGTTCCCGGACATTGCCGAGGGCGAGGTAGTCAGGTCGGAAATCGTGGCCCCAGGAGGAAACGCAGTGGGCCTCGTCCACCACGAAGAGGGAGATGTTTAGGGCTTTGATCCGGTCCACGGTTGACTGCTTGGCCAGCTGTTCGGGGGCGAGGAACAGGAACACGGCCTGGCCATCCTCGGCGGCCTGCCATGAAGCCTCGACTTCGGCGTCTCTGTGCGAGGAGTTGATGGCCACAGCGGCATCCGGCCCGAGCGCCTGGGCCAGGCCGTCCAACTGGTCCTCCTGCAGGGCAATGAGCGGTGAAACCACGACGGCGGGACGTCCGGTGGTCCTGTGCAGGTGCAGGGCGGCGACCTGGTAGATGGCGGATTTGCCATATCCGGTGGGCATCACGGCCAGGACGTCGCGGCCGTCCGCAAGGGCTGCCATGCCAGCCAATTGGCCGTCCCGCAGGTGGGGCAGCGAGAAGGGTGATTCAGCAAGGGCCCGGAGGGCTGGTTCGTCGGCCATGGAAAGCGGCTCCGCACAGAAGAAAACTGCGGCCGCTTGCTTCAGCCGTAGGAACCACCCTACGCCAGCCCCGCGCCGCCGTCGTAAACCTTCGGGCGTATGTGGAAAAGCAGGCCGGACAGGGTGTCAGCCCACGGGCCTGCCGGCCGGCGGCCGTCCTTGACTTCAGGGGCAGCCTCAACAACTGTGGAAATTACCGAAACGGCTGGGCAGCAGGCGCATCTGGGACCGGCAAGCAAGGAGAACCCAACGTGGCGCGCGAAAACCCGAAGGTCGAAGAACCCGACGAATCCGAACTTGAGGTGAGCGGCCATCCCAAGACCTGGGCTGCCGGCGTGCCCGGCGTCTACCACTCGATGCAGCCTGCCCTCAAGCACATGGGCGTGGAGCGCTCGCGCAAGACCCTGCTGGCGCTGAACCAGAAGGACGGCTTTGACTGCATGAGCTGCGCGTGGCCGGACCCGGGCCACCGCAAGACCTTCGAATTCTGTGAGAACGGGGCCAAGGCGGTCACCTGGGAAGCCACCCCTGTGGTGGTCGGAAGCGAATTCTGGGCCGGGCATCCCGTCAGCGAACTGCGCCGGCGCACCGAGTACTGGCTGGGGATGCAGGGCCGGCTCACCGAACCGGTGTACAAGCCCGCGGGGGAGGACCACTACCGTCCGGTCAGTTGGGAGGATGCCTTCACGATCATCGCGGACAAGCTGAAGTCCTTGCCCAACCCCAACCAGGCAACGTTCTACACCAGCGGCCGCACCTCCAACGAGGCCGCCTTCCTGTACCAGTTGTTCATCCGGGCCTACGGCACCAACAACCTGCCCGACTGTTCCAACATGTGCCACGAGTCCTCGGGCTGGGGCATGGGCCAGACCATCGGCGTGGGCAAAGCGACCGTCTCCTACGACGACTTCGGCAAGGCCGACCTGATCATCGTCATGGGCCAGAACCCGGGCACCAACCACCCGCGCATGCTGACGGCACTGGAAGAAGCCAAGGAGGCCGGCGGCCACATCGTCGCCATCAACCCGCTGCCCGAGGCCGGACTGATGCGGTACAAGAACCCGCAAAAGGTCAAGGGCGTCATCGGCCACGGCACCCAGATTGCCGACCAGTTCCTGCAGGTGCGGATCGGCGGGGACATGGCCCTGTTGCAGGCCGTTTCGAAACGGGTGCTGGATGCCGAGGATGCCAATCCGGGCAACGTCCTGGATCACGCCTTCCTCCAGGAACACTGCGAGGGGCTGGCTGAACTCCGGGCGCACCTGGCCAACCTCGACGAAGCCGCGGTCCTCGAAGCCACGGGTCTGCGCAGCGGGGAAATCGATGAACTGGCGGCCCGCTATCTGGCTGCGGACAAGGTCATCATCACCTGGGCCATGGGCATAACCCAGCAGAAAAAGGGCGTCGCCACCATCAAGGAGATCATCAACCTCCTGCTGCTGCGCGGCAACATCGGAAAACCCGGCGCCGGGGCTTCCCCAATCCGCGGCCACAGCAACGTCCAGGGTGACCGCACCATGGGCATCTGGGAACAGATGCCGCCTGCCTTCCTGGACGCCCTGGGCAAGGAGTTCAGCTTCGAACCGCCCCGGGAACACGGCGCGGATGCCGTGGAAACCGTCCGGCAGATGCGCGACGGTGGCATCAAGGTCTTTGTGGGGCTTGGCGGCAACTTCGTGGGCGCCATGTCGGACACCTCAACGGCCGAGAACGCCATGGAGAACACCGAACTTTCCGTGCAGATCTCCACCAAGCTCAATCACTCGCATGGAGTCACCGGGGCTGAAGCGCTCATCCTGCCAACCTTGGGCCGGACGGAGATCGACCGCCAGGAAACCGGGCCGCAGTTTGTTTCAGTGGAGGACACCGTCTGCGCGGTGCACTCTTCCCACGGCACGGTGGAACCGGTGGGACCCAACCTGCTGTCCGAGGTGGCGATCATCTGCCGGCTGGCCCAGGCGACGCTGGGAGACACCATCAACGCCGACTGGGCCGGCTTCGAGAAGAACTACGACCTCATCCGGGACCACATCTCCCGCGTTGTCAACGGGTGCGGGGACTACAACCGCAAGATCCGGCAGGACGGCGGCTTCGTGCTGCCCAACGGCCCGCGGGATTCACGGACTTTCCACACTCCCACCGGCAAGGCCATCCTGACGGTCAACGAACTTGAGCACGTGGAACGCCCCGCCGGCACCCTGATCCTGCAGAGCATGCGCTCGCATGACCAGTTCAACACCACCATCTACGGCAACAACGACCGTTACCGTGGCATCAGGAAGGGCCGCGAAGTGGTTTTCGTCAACCCGGCAGACCTTGCCGAACTGGGGCTGGCCGACGGGCAGCGCGTCGACATCCGCGGCGTATACAGGGACAACGTGGAACGGGTCCTCTGGAACTACCGCGTGGTGTCCTATCCGTCCGCGAAGGGCTGTGCCGCGGCGTACTACCCCGAGGCCAATGTCCTGGTTCCGCTGGACAGCGTGGCCGAGGGCAGCCAGACACCCGTGTCCAAGGCGGTCATCGTCCGACTGGAGCCGGTGAAGGTACTGGAGGACGAGCCCACCGCCGCGGGCTGACTGTCCTCGCCGGCTATTGACCGGTGTCCGCCCACCCGCTGCCCGCCGGCCCGCCGCGGGCGCCGTCGTCGATCAGCTGGAACGCCACCTTGGCAGCCTTCTCGATGGCTGCACCAGCGGCTTCCCTGTTCCCGGCGCTGCCCGTGCCTGCCTCCAGCGCTGCCGCGTAGCCCACCAGGAACGTGGTGACGGGGGCGGCGGCATGGATGACGTTCTCTGAGGATTTGCGGGCCAGGTCAAGGAGCAGCTCCTGGTCCATGTTGAGGTCAAGGATCTGCAGTGCCTGGGCCAGCCGGTGGCTCCACTGGTCCAGCACCCGTGCTTCGTCGTCGTTCATTGCCATGGTTCTCCTTAGCGCCGTTGGTGCGTTTACGTGTCGATGGTGGACATGTTGGGGTAGCGGGCGCCGGCAGTTGCCCCGGCCGGTGCCAGCTGGTCCAGCAGCTCAAGCTCGTCCTGGCTGAGCTCGATGTCCACGGCGCCCAGGTTCTCGCGCAGCCGTTCACGTTTCTTGGTGCCCGGGATGGGGACGATATGTTCCCCCTGCGCCAGCAGCCAGGCGAGGGCCAGCTGGCCGGGAGTGCACTGTTTCCTGTCGGCCAGCTCCCTGACCCGATCCACGAGTTCCAGGTTGCGGGTGAAGTTGTCGCCCTGGAAACGCGGGGAGTGGCGGCGGAAGTCGTCCTCGGCGAAATCGTCCACGCTGCGGATCTGCCCGGTGAGGAACCCACGGCCCAGCGGGCTGTAGGGCACAAAACCGATGCCCAGTTCCGCGAGCACGGGAAACACCTTGGTTTCAGGCTCCCGCTCCCACAGCGAATACTCGGTTTGCAGGGCGGTGATGGGGTGCACGGCGTGGGCCCGCCGGATGGTCGCGGCGGATGCTTCGGACAAGCCAAGGTGCCGGACTTTTCCGGCCTGGACCAGTTCCGCCATGGCGCCAACCGTGTCCTCGATGGGAACGGTCTTGTCCACCCGGTGCTGGTAGTACAGGTCGATGTGGTCCACGCCCAGGCGCTGGAGGCTGGCGTCGCAGGCGGACCTGACGTATTCGGGGCGGCCGTTGATGCCCACCCAGGAACCGTCTTCGCGGCGCTCGTTTCCGAACTTGGTGGCCAGGACCGCTTCTTCGCGGCGGCCGGCGATGGCGCGGCCCACCAGTTTTTCGTTGGTGAAGGGGCCGTACATGTCCGCTGTGTCCAGCAGGGAGCCGCCGGCATCCAGGAACTCGTGGATGGTGGCGATCGACTCCTGCTCATCGCCGTCGCCGTAAAACTCGCTCATGCCCATGCAGCCAAGGCCCAGGGCGGACACTGTGAGTTGTCCAATGGTGCGCGTTTTCATGGGTGCTCCTCAACGGTAGAACGTGTTCGGAAAACCAGCTGGCCTGCGCCGTTTCCAGGGCAGCGGAACCGGTTGGTGCAGCGTACGCCACTATAGGGGTTTCCCTCATGGATTGCTCCCCTAAACAAGGGGCTTCATACCCCTAGACCCCTTGGTGGGCCGTGCCTAGACTGGGCGAATCCCCACCCGGAACCGTTGCCTGACCACTTCACATATCAGGACGCACCAATCGGCCAGGGCTGTTCCCCTCGCGGGATGTGCCACCCAACCAGATCACGGCCGTCCCACCGGACGCCTGACTACAGGAGCGATAGATGACAGGGAACAAAGCCGTTGCCTACAAAGAAGCCGGCAAGGTGGAAGTAATCGACATTGACTATCCGACGTTTGAGCTCAAGGACGGGCCAGGTGTCAACCCCGCGAACGTGGGACGCCCGGTCAACCACGGAGTGATCCTCAAAACGGTGGCCACCAACATCTGCGGATCGGACCAGCACATGGTGCGCGGCCGTACCACGGCTCCGCCCAACCTGGTGCTGGGCCACGAGATCACCGGCGAAGTGGTGGAGGTGGGCCGCGATGTCGAGTTCATCAAGGTGGGCGACCTCTGCTCGGTGCCGTTCAACATCGCCTGCGGCCGCTGCCGGAACTGCAAGGAGCGCAAGACCGGCATCTGTTTGAACGTGAATCCCGCGCGCCCCGGCGCCGCGTACGGCTACGTGGACATGGGCGGGTGGGTCGGCGGCCAGGCCAACTACGTTCTGGTGCCGTACGCAGACTGGAACCTGCTGAAGTTCCCGGACAAGGACCGGGCCATGGAGAAGATCATGGACCTGGCCATGCTTTCGGACATCTTCCCCACAGGGTTCCATGGCGCAGTCACGGCAGGGGTGGGCGTCGGTTCCACCGTGTACATTGCCGGGGCCGGTCCCGTGGGTCTTGCGGCAGCCACCAGCGCGCACCTGCTGGGGGCCGCCGTCGTCATCGTGGGCGACATGAACGAAGACCGGCTGGCACGGGCGCGCAGCTTCGGCTGCGAAACCGTGGATCTGACCAAAGGCGATCCGAAGGACCAGATCGAGCAGATCCTGGGCGTCCCGGAGGTGGACTGCGGCGTCGACGCCGTGGGATTTGAAGCGAAGGGCCACGGCCACGATGCCAAGGAGGCGCCGGCAACGGTCCTGAACTCCCTGATGGAGCTCACGGCCGCTGGTGGAGCCCTTGGTATCCCCGGCCTGTACGTCACGGGCGATCCGGGCGGCATCGACGAGGCCGCCAAGAAGGGCGCACTGTCACTGAGCCTCGGCACCGGCTGGGCAAAATCGCTGAGCTTCACCACTGGCCAGTGCCCGGTGATGAAGTACAACCGGCAGCTGATGATGGCCATCCTGAATGACAGGGTCAACATCGCCAAGAACGTCAACGCCAAGGCCATCCCGCTGGAGGAGGCACCGAAGGGCTACGCGGAGTTCGACGCCGGCGCAGCCACCAAGTACGTCCTCAATCCCAACGGCTACTTAAGCTGACGCGGCGGCGGGCGGGGATGCCACCAAGGACCCCTTGCTTGCGGAAATAACTGTTGCCCGGGCCGGGTTAGGCTTTGCACGGGCAACACAAACCGCAAACGAAGGAGTTTCCCTTGAGTGACATCACCGTCCGCCACAATCCCGGGCGCGAACGCTTCGAGATCCTCGACGCCGGCAACGTGATCGGCAAGGCGGTGTACAAGGAGTACGACGGCGGGGAGTCGCCGCAGCGGATTTTCTACCACACGGTGATCAACGAGGAATACGGCGGGCAGGGCCTTGCCGGGCGGCTGGCCACGGCTGCCCTGGACAGCACGGTCCAGGCCGGGAGCAGCATCATCCCGGTATGCCCGTTCATCAAGAAGTTCCTTGCAAAGCACCCGGAATACTCGGCCAACGTGGTGCCTGTGGCGCCGGCGCACCTGGAATTCCTGGACAGCGCGCTGTCCGCCCGCGCCCGCGGCTAGCGCATCCCTATTACAGCCGGCGGAACACCCCGCAAGCCTTCAGGAAGCTCCCAACCGCCGGTGATTTAATCAGCATCTGTCAGCGCGGCTCACCGCCGCGCTGGTGTTGTTTTTGATTGCCGAGGCGGGACAGGAGCCCTTGTATGTCCGTGCACCCCATGGTGCCCACACCAGGCCGCGGTGCTCCGCTGCAACCGCCGGGCAGGCCATCAAACGGCAAGCCAGCTCCGGGCAGGAACCGGGGCCACAGAAGGCTGCTGTGGCTGGCCCTTGCGGTAGTACTGGTCATCGTCGGGACCATCACCCTGGCCGTGGTCCGGTCCGAGCCACTCACCGGTGCCGTGGTCCCCACCCAGCCGGCCGTACCCGCAGCGCCGGTGGCGGCAGCTCCGCCGTCGTTGCAGGACAGCGTGGACGACATCCTCAGTGACGCGGCCGAATACCGGATTGGGCTGGCGCTCGCCGATGTGTCCGGAGGTGCGGAACGGACGTTCGGCGACCAGGACACGTTCACCGCGGCCAGCACGGCCAAGATCCTCACTGCCGCCGCCTACTATCACCTGGTGGAAAACGGGCAGGCGGGCCTGGAGGATCCCATGGGCGACTACGACGCCGCGTTCCAACTCAAAGCCATGGTCAACGACAGCAACAACGACTCCTGGCTGTTGCTGATGGATGCCGTGGGGTACCCGCAGTTGATCGCCTACGCGGGCTCCATCGGCGTCACCTACGACCCCGAAGAAAACCTCCTGACCGCGGCGGACATGGCCCTGATCCTGAAGAAGCTCTATGCAGGCGAACTCCTGGATAAGGACAACACGGCGCAGCTGCTCAGCTACATGCAGGACACCAACAACGAGGACCTCATCCCGGCGGGATCACGGTCCGGAGTGGACGTGTACCACAAGTACGGGGAAGTGTCCGGGGAACTGCACGACGCCGCGCTCCTGAGCTACCGCGGTTCGACCTTCGCCCTGGTCATCTATACGGAGAACCCCGCCGGCGGGGCGGATGAGGGCCAGGCCGAGGTGATCCGGGACCTGACCAGGGCGGTGGAGGACGCACTCTTCCCGGTGGGAGTGGCAGGAAAATAGCGCACGCCACACCGCCCGGGAGCCCGCCGAGTCGCCTGCGGTGGAAGCTTTAGGCCAGACTGTTACCGTGAGCAACAACCCCCGGACTGCCCTGGCCGTCGCCGGACTCAGCCTGGGCACGGCACTGAACCCACTGAACTCCTCCATGATCGCCGTGGCCCTGGTGGTGCTGCGCGCCGACTTCGGGCTCGACGTTGCTGCCGTCACCTGGGTGGTCACCTCGTTCTACCTGGCCTCCGCAGCCGGGCAGCCGGTGATGGGCCGGCTCGCCGACCGGTTCGGCCCGCGGCGGATGTTCATGCTGGGCATGGGGCTGGTAGCCGTCACCTGCGCGCTGGCCCCGCTGGCCCCGAACTTCGCGCTGCTGTGCGTGGCACGGGCGGTCATGGCTCTGGGAACTGCCACTGCATATCCCAGTGCCGTGGTGATGGTGGGGGCTCTGGCGCACCGGGCCAAGGTGGACTCGGCCCGCCCGCTGGGCCGGTTGCAGATGGCCAACACGTCCGCAGCCGCGGTGGGCCCGGTGGTCGGCGGCCTGCTGGTGGGCTTCGTGGGCTGGGAGTCGCTGTTCCTGGTCAACGTCCCGCTGGCACTCGCGGCGTTGCTGACCGTGCGGAAGGCCGCACCGCCGGACCAGGTCCGGGAGCGCGGCAGCGTGGCGGAACTGGTGCGGGACTCCGACGTCCCGGGGATTGCCGGGTTCATCGCCGCCCTTCTCCTGGTCATGATGGCTGCGCTGAACGTCGCGCCGGACTACCGGTGGTGGATGCTGGCCGCCGGAACCGTGGTCGCGGGGCTGTTTGCCTGGCGGGAGCTACGCTTCGCCAAACCCTTCCTGAACCTGCGGCTGCTGGGCCGGAACCGGCCGCTGATGCTCGTGTACCTGGCGTTCGCCGTGTTCAGCAGCGTGTACTACTTCGTCTTTTTCGGCCTCCCGCAGCTGCTGCAGGAAGCCGGCGGTTACGACCCCGGCGTGGTGGGGCTGCTGATGCTGCCCCTGGCCGGCATGTCCGTGGTAGCCACCCCGTGGGCAGTCTCCGCCATGGGAAGGTTCGGTGTCCGGCGGGTGCTGCTTGCCGGCGTCGTCCTTTTGACCGTGGTGGCGGCGCTCATGTGGCTGCTGACCGGCACGCTGGCCATCCCCGTTGTGGTGGTACTGACCGCGTTGATGGGCATCCCGTACGGCACGGTCAGCATCGCCTCCAACCAGGGCATGTTCGTGTCCACCCGGCCGCAGGACCGCGGGGTGGCGGCCGGGATCTACCAGACCTGCCGCTACGTGGGCGCGATCACCGCCACCGTGATGATCGGCGTGTTCGCATCAGGCGGGGTGCACCAGGACAGCTGGATGCGGATGGTGCTGGCCATGCTGGTGCTCTGTGCCGTGACGTTCGGGATCTCCGTGTTCTGGCGGCAGCAGAAGGCCTAGGTGCGTTGCGCGGGTGCCCCCGGAAAGGTGTGTCCAGCCTGCGCTCACCTGCAGTAGTACACCTCGCGGTTGTACAGGAGCCGGTCCCTGACCTGTTGGCTGTCTTCCCGGTCGGTGCACCGCCCGGTGGTCTGCGCATAGTGCTGGCCCACTTCGATGGACTCCCCATTCCGATCGAGGCTATGGGTATTGATCCGGGTCCGGACGGTGGAACCGGCTGACTGATCGTCCGGATAGGTGCTGGAGGAGTTGTACGACGACGATTCCAGGCCGCTGGGTGTGGAGACGTCAGTGCTGACTGTGACACCTGAATGGCAGAACCGGGGATCGCTGTAGGTGCCGCATTCGCCGGGCTTGCTGACTTGCGCGCCATCGCTGCTTGCTGCCTGTGCCGGTCCCGCAAAAGCCGCAGCCGCCAGCGCCACTGCGGTGCCAATAAGGGCGGTGCGTTTCGTGAACATCCTTATTCGTCCTGCCTGCCGGGGGTATGGAGAGCTCCAATTCTGGCCGCCGCCCCATCCGCCCCCTAGGGCCATTGGTCCCCGATGCCGGCCCTTGGCGCAGGATCAGGCTGGGGTGAGCAGCCAGGGGCTAAGTGGGTGCCACCGGCGTGACCCGGATCCGGGCAATCCGTAACCGGTCCATGCTGAGGACCGTCAACACGTACCCCGGTATCTGCACCCGGTCGCCTGCCTTTGGGAGGCGGCCCAGGCGGTCCATCACGAACCCGGCCACCGTTTCGTAGTGCCCCTCCGGGAGTTCGATTCCGGCGGCGGCCTTGAACTCCTGCAGGATCAGGCCGCCGTCCACGTCGATGGTTCCGTTGGCCACGTTGACCCGGTCCTCGTGCTCGGCGCCGGTGTCGTATTCGTCGTAGATCTCGCCCACCAGTTCCTCCACCAGGTCTTCGAGCGTGACCACGCCGTCGGTGCCCCCGTACTCATCCACCACCAAAGCGATGTGCTGGTTGGTCTTTCGCATCCGTGAGAGGGAGGGGAGCACGCGGTTGGTGCCGGGCAGGGGCAGGATCTCCCGGGCGATGTCCCGCACGGGCGAATGGTCCTGCACCTCGTCGCGGGGCATCAGGTCGCGGATGTGGACGAAGCCCAGGACGTCATCCGGGCTGCGCCCGATCACCGGAAACCGTGAGTACGGGCCGTCCCTGACCATCCGGCGGGCGTCCGCCACCGTCATGGCACCGTCGATGAAGGTCACCTCCGTGCGCGGGCGCATCACCTCCTGCAGCGTCCGGTCCCCGGCGCCGAACACGTCGGCCAGGATGTGGCGGCTGCTCTCTTCGAGGAGTTCGTTCTCGGCCACCATGTCCCAGAGCTCTTCGGAACTGATGCTTTCCCGCTTGACGCGCGGGTCACCGCCAAAGAGCCTGACCACGGCGTCCGTCGAGACCGACAAGAGCCAGATGACCGGCCGCATGGCATGCGACAGGGCAATCAGCGGCGGGGCCAGGATGCGGGTGAAGGCAACAGGGCTTTGCAGCGCCAGCCTCTTGGGGGCGAGTTCGCCCAGGACCAGGGAAAGAAAAGCCACCAGCAGGGTCATGCCGATGAAGGACACGGGCCCGGCAGCCGCACCAAGTCCGAGGGCTTCAAGGACGGGTACGACGGCGGGAGCGATCGCCGAGGCCCCATACGCCGCCGAGAAGAATCCGGACAGGGTCACGCCGATCTGGACCGTGGAGAGGAAACGGTTGGGGTTGCGGGCAAGGGCGGCAGTCCGGGCCCCGGTGTCACCGGATTTCTCGATGCGGCGCACCTGGCTTTCGCGCAGGGAGACCAGTGCGATTTCCGCCGCCGCGAACACCCCGCCCAGCAGCACGAAACCGAGAACCAAAGCGATATTAACCAGGGTGCCGCTGTCCATTACACGACCTTACCCAGCCGCGGACCGCCGGCGCCTGCCTTCGTGTAGAAGTCAGGAAGCCGCGGGGCGGGGCCGGAGCCGGAGTGCCTGCATGCCGCCGTCAACAGCCAGGTCCACTCCCGTGGTGGACCCGGCGAGGGGGCTGGCCAGGTATGTGACGGCTGCAGCGACCTCTTCCGGGCAGACGAGCCGGCCGTGCGGCTGACGGGCCTCAAGGGCGGCCCGCTCGGCCTCGGGGTCTGCCGCTGTGGACAGCAGGCGAGCGATCCACGGAGTGTCAGCGGTACCCGGGTTTACGCAGTTGACCCTGATCCCTTCCTGAAGGTGGTCGGCAGCCATGGCCAGGGTGAGTGACAGCACAGCACCCTTCGTTGCGCTGTAGAGGGCGCGTTGGGGCAGGCCTGCGGTAGCCGCGACGGAGCAAGTATTGACGATCGCCGCGTGGGAGGACCGGCGCAAGTACGGAAGGGCGGCCCTTGAAACGCGGACTATACCCATCACATTGATATCAAACACACGGTGCCACTCGTCGTCGTCGTTGGATTCAATGGTGCCCTGTGCGCCCACTCCGGCGTTGTTGGCGAGGATGTCGATCCCGCCCAGTTGCTCTGCTGCCTGCCGTACGGCCCGCCGGACAGAGCTGTCATCCGAGACGTCGCACTGAATTGCTGTGACCCCTTTCGGCGCCTGCTCGGGGCGGAGGTCCAAAACCGCCACTGCTGCGCCGCGCTCCTGCAGCAATTGGGCCGTTGCGGCCCCTATTCCGGAGGCTCCGCCGGTGACGATTGCCTTAAGTCCCGCAAACTCCATTGTCTGGTCCTTTCGTGGTCGGGCTACCTAGCCCTGGAAGAATTCCTGGCGCTGGCGGCCGAGTCCCGCTACTTCAATTTCGACGACGTCCCCGGCCTTCAGGTAAGGAAAGCGCCCGGACAGGGCGACCCCCTCCGGAGTGCCGGTGCAGATCAGGTCCCCTGGCTCAAGGACCAGGAACTGGCTGAGATCGTAGATCACCTGCTCCACCCCAAAGATCAGGTCACGGGTGGAGGAGTCCTGGCGGATTTCACCGTTGACCCAGCTCCGTAACTGCAGGTCGCTGGCATCCACTTCATCCGGGGTAACCAGGTACGGGCCGGTGGGGCAGAATCCGGCGCAGCTCTTTCCCTTGGACCACTGGCCGCCGGACACCTCCAGTTGGAATGTGCGCTCGGACAGGTCATTGACGGTGACGTAGCCGGCGATGTGGTCGCGAGCCTGTTCGGGGGACTGCAGATAGGAAGCCTGCCGCCCGATGACCACTCCCAGCTCGACCTCCCAGTCGGTCTTGGTGGACCCGCGGGGAATCGCCACAGCATCGAACGGGCCTGCCACCGTGTTTGGGGCCTTATGGAAAATGATGGGCACCGACGGAGGAGCGGCCCCTGACTCGGCCGCATGGGCCGCATAGTTCATGCCCACGCATATGACCGATGACGGCCGGGCGATCGGGGCGCCGATCCGGGCACCATCAACTGCGATCTCTGCCAGTTCCCCGGCGGCTAGGGCTGCCGCTGTGCGTACCGGTCCGTCGGATTCCCAGAAGCCGGCATCGATGTCCGCCGCAACCTGTTCGAGGGAGTAGTACTTCTGGTGGTGCAGGACGGCTGGTACTTCCTTGCCTGGCTCGCCAATTCGTGCGAATTGCATGGTCCTTCTTTCGCTAATTGATGCTGTTGGGTTGGGGGAGCTACGTGATGAGGCCGCGGTTGCGCAGCTCGGCCCATAGCTGGTCCGGGACTGCCTGCGATGCCAGATCGAGGTTCTGCTTCACCTGTTCGGGCGTCCGCATGCCCAGGACCACGCTTGTCACGGCGGGGTGCTGGTACGGGTACCTCAAGGCGGCGGCAGGGAGGGTGGTTCCATGCGACTCGCAGATGTCGGCCAGCAGGTTTGCCCGGTCTAAAAGCTGCGGGGGCGCGGGTTGGTAGTTGTAGGTGGCGTCGCGCGCCGGACGGTCTTTGGAGAGCAGGCCGGAGTTGAAGACTCCGACGTTCACTACTCCCACTTTCCGCTCAAGGCACGCCGGCAGCAGATCCGCTGCTGCTCCCTGCTCCAGCAGCGTGTACCGGCCCGCCAGCATGATCACATCGATGTCCGTTTCGGTGACGAAGCGGGCGAGCATTTCGGACTGGTTCATGCCTGCGCCCCAGGCACCGATGACGCCCTCATCCCTCAAGGCGGACAGGGTGGGTGCGGCACCGTCGACAGCCTCGCTCCAGTAGTCGTCCGGGTCGTGGATGAAGACGATGTCGATCCGGTCAGTCCCGAGCCGCTGGAGGCTTTCCTCGATGGAGCGCAACACCCCCTCGCGTGAGTAGTCGCGGACCCGGACCAGATCATCGGGCACGTCGAACCCCTCGGTGTCCTTACCGTTCGGGGATGGGTTGGGTCGCAGTAGGCGCCCCACTTTGGTGCTGAGCACGTAGCTGTTGCGGTCCTGGCCGGCGAGTGCTTTTCCAAGGCGGCGCTCCGAAAGTCCCAGCCCGTAGTGTGGGGCTGTGTCGAAGTACCGGACGCCACCCTCCCAGGCTGCTTCAACGGCGTCGATCGCCTCCTGCTCCTGCACCTGCCGGTACAGGTTGCCGATGGGGGCGCCCCCGAACCCGAGGACGGGCAGTTGGATTGCGGTGCCGGGGATAGTGCGGGTTTCTGTTTGCATGGTTAGTCTTTCTCCTCTTCCGGGTGTGCCGGACCCCGGACTGCCTTGAGTCCGTAAGCGCGAACTGCGGTTCCACGGGCGACGTTTTCGCGTTCGTAAGAGGAGGCGTCGGACATCGCCTGCTCCACAGTGAGAATCCAGTCCTGGTACGCGGCCGGCTCCGTCAGAGAGACCGGCCAGTCACTGCCGATCATGCACCGATCGGCCCCAAAAACGTTTAGGGCTTCCAGGATGAAGGGCAGCGCCTGCGGCCCAAGTGGACGCGTGGGGTCAGCTTCCGCGCCCGCCCCTGAAATCTTCACGACGACGTTGGGCAGCCTGGCCAATCGACGCATCGCTGTGCTCCATTCGCTGAGGCTGCCGGCTGCAATGGGTGGTTTGCCCATGTGGTCCAGCACTATGCGCAGTTCCGGTATCCGGGCAGCAAAAGCTGCAAGTTCCGAAAGCTGCCACGAGCGGACGCAGGCGTCGAAGGCAAACCCGGCCCTCCCTACATGGCGGCCTCCGGCCAGTGTTTCCGCCGTCAGCATGAAACCGGCCTCCCTGTCCTGGAACAGCTGGCGCACCCCGCGGACCAGGGGCCGCTGACACAGCTCCGCAAGGTCTTCGGACACGCCGTCCCCGCGGTTGATGGGGGCATATGCCACAATTGCCGCCAGCTCCGGCCAGGTGGCCCGGAGGCTCGCCACCCAGTCAACTTCCTTCAGCGCCTGGTCATCACGGCAATCGGCCTGCACAAAGACAGCCTGCGTCCCGGGCGCGTGTGGAAGTTCCCGTGGAAGGAAGGGCCGGTTCAGGGAAGGGGCACGGTTCAACCAGTCATAACTGAGCACGGAAGGGTCCCAGACGTGGACGTGTGAGTCTATTACCTGAAGCAACTGTCAGCCCTCATGCCTGTCCGTCGGGCCGAACGCCGATGGTCAGGAGCAGGTTCGCGTAGTGCCGGGTGTCCCCACTGGCGATGACGACGGCGACGTTCGGCGACCGCGCGGCATCGTAGAAGTCGAAGCGCTGGTGCGAAGTGATGGGAATTGCGGTGCCCAGCGCTTGTTCGTAGCCTTTGACTGCCTCCGTCCAGTTTCCGTCCGGAGGCGTCATTACCGCGGCGGCTTCGAGCGGAACGGCGTCGATCAGCACCTCCAGTACCTGGTCAATGGTCAGCAGGCCGGGCCGCAGATTCAGGGCTATCCGCCTCGCGGCTGCAGGGGCGCCGGTGTTGTGCGGGTAGTTTGCGTCCGCCAGGAGGATCTGCGAGCCGTGGCCGGATTCAGCGAGGGCTGCGAGCAGGCCCGGGTGGGTAAGTGTGTAGTTGATCATGCCTGTTCCCCTACCCTTTCCCCGGTCCCTGCCCGAGCGAAGGCGACACCGCGCTCAGCGCGGGCCGATTCCCATGCCTGTTCGGCTTGGCCGGCGTCGGTGCCGGCCCAATAACTGCCCCGGGGAAAGGAATACGCCTGCAACGTCTGCTCCTTCAGTTCCGACGAGTACCCAGGGTTCGCCGGCATGATGTAGGCGCCGTCCCGGATGATGCACGGATCCACAAAGTGTTCGTGCAAGTGATCCACGAATTCGGTGACCCTGCCGGCCAGGTCTCCGGAGACGGCAATGAAGTCGAAGATGGACAGGTGCTGGACGAGTTCGCACAGACCTACCCCGCCGGCATGTGGGCACACCGGGACACCGAACTTGGCGGCCATCAACTGGACGGCCAGCACTTCGTTGACGCTGGCGAGCCGGCAGGCATCCAACTGGCAATAGTCGATCGCCCCGGCCTGGAAGAGCTGTTTGAAAAGGACGCGGTTCATGCCGTGCTCGCCGGTGGCCACCCCGATCGGTTGGACGGCCCTTCGGATCTCGGCGTGGCCCAGGACGTCATCCGGGCTGGTGGGTTCCTCGATCCACAGCGGATTGAATTCAGCCAGCTGCTTGATCCAGTCGATGGCCTGCGGAACATCCCATACCTGGTTTGCGTCGATCATGAGGTTGCCCTCTGGCCCGATGACTTCGCGGGCGATCCTGAGGCGGCGAATGTCGTCCTCGAGGGATGCGCCAACCTTGAGTTTGATGTGGCGGTAGCCCTGGTCCACGGCCTCCTGGCAGAGCCGCCGTAGCTTCTCGTCCGAGTAGCCCAGCCAACCGGCCGAGGTGGTGTAGCACGGGTAGCCGTCCCGGGCCAGCTGGTGGATGCGCTGATCCCGGGTGGGGTCGAGTCGTTCCAGAAGCGCCAGGGCTTCCTCCCGGGTGAGGGCGTCTGAAAGGTAGCTGAGGTCGGCCGCGTCCACGATCTGTTCGGCGGTCATGTCCACCAGGTAACGCCACAGGGGCTTTCCCGAGCGGCGGGCGGCAAGATCCCAGACGGCGTTCATCACGGCTCCGAGGGCAAGGTGCTCCACGCCTTTATCGGGCCCCAGCCAGCGAAGCTGGGAATCACGTTTCAAGCTTCGGTACGCCTCGCCAAGGTTGCCGCAAAGGACATCCAAGTCTTGGCCTATGAGGGGCCTGGCGCGCAGTTCCATCGCGGCGGAGCACACCTCATTGCCCCTGCCGATGGTAAAGGTGAAGCCGCAGCCATAAAGGTCTGGGTCGTCCGTTTTCAGCACGATGTACGCAGCGGAGTAGTCTGCGTCATGATTCATGGCATCTGAACCGTCTGCGGAAAGCGACGTGGGAAACCGCACGTCGAAAATATCGAAACCGGTGATTTGTGGCAAGGTGAGCCCTCCAGGTTCAGGCCGTGAAGACGGCGCTCCAGCAACATCGCGAGCGTCATCTGATGTATGTGGAAGTATTTGATGAGAATATCGGAAGAAGCATCCCTTTCCAAGGGATACATCTGATGAAAGTGAATTGTGCGTTCAGCGTCACTAGACGATGCACTGGGAAAGGCGGCTGCGATGACCAACAGCAACTCCACTGGGTCGATGTCCCAAACCGACGTCGTTATTTCGGGCGTGAAGCAGATGCTGTCGTCCCGCAGGCTTCGGCCCGGCGACCGGCTGCCCATTGAGAAGGACCTGGCAGCAGAGCTGCAGGTTTCCCGGGGTTCGCTTCGGGAGGGCGTGCGGGCATTGTCCACTATGGGCATTCTGGAGACGAGGCAGGGCGCCGGCACCTTCGTGACCAGGCTGGAGCCGTCGGCTTTGCTCTCCGCGATGGAATTCTGGGTGGGCCTGCAGGATGGAGAGCGGGCAAACCAGGTGCACACTGTGCGGCGGGCCCTTGAGACAGAGGCTGCTGCCGCGGCGGCGGTTTGTATCGAAAGCTCGCAACTCGACGAGGCCGAAAGCATATTGGAGCGGGCGAACGCGGCCATTCAAGCATCGCCCATAGACCATGCCGGCGCCATGCAGTGTGACATCGAATTCCATCGGCTCATCGCCCATGCCTCAAGGAATCACGTGCTGTCAGCGCTGATCGAAACCGTCTCCACCAACACCATCCGCGGCCGGATGTGGCGGTCCATTCATGACAATGAAGGCCTGCTGGCCACGCATCGGGAGCACTTGGGAATCCTGGAGGCGCTCAGGCGGAATGACGTGGACAGGGCCAGAACCCGCATGGCGAACCACCTGTACGCGGTGGAGGACTACGTGACAACCATTCCCGCTCCCGAGCTTGAGGAACAGACGTAGGATTCGTCAGACCTTGTATTGACTATTTCCGACAAATAGCCGGTTTAGGGTCGATCCAGGAATTTTGGAGTCAAAAAGATCAGATGATTCCTTGACTTTCCAAACTGGGGCGGGTCATGCTGTTGGGGACAAGGGTTGCGGGAATTACAGCGGGCAGGCCACGAGGACGTCGCCGGGCAGCCTTTGTCCCCAGCTATTGAAAGGACGTTCGTTGTGTCGACTAACCGTGTTACCGGCAAGCTGCTGACAGCTGCAGCGGTTGCAGCCCTTGCCGTCGGAAGCCTTACCGCATGTGGTTCCTCAAGCGGGAGTTCATCATCGGGGGAGAGCAAGGAAGCCTCCGCCATGTACACCTGGATCACCAATGAAAACGACAGGGCCCAGTGGCAGGCCTTTGTGGACGCAGCCAAGAAAAAGGACCCTGCATTCAACCTCACTTTGGAGGGTCCGAGCTTCAACGATTACTGGACCAAGGTCAAGACCCGCCTCTCCAGTTCCGGAGCGCCGTGCATCATCACAACGCAGGCGGCTCGTGCCCAGGAGCTTAAGGACCTTACGGTGCCGCTGGACGACATGGTTAAGAGCAACAACATTGACGTGTCCATGTACAACAAGGCAATGATCGACGGCCTGACCGTTGATGGCTCGCTGCGGGGGATACCTTATGACGCCGAACCGGTGGTTCTTTACTACAACAAGGATCTCCTGGCCGCGGCCGGCGTGGCGCCGCCTACCACCAAATACACCACCAGCCAGTTCGCGGCCGACCTTAAGGCGCTGACAAAAGGCGGCGTGATGGGCCTCGCAGTGCCGCCGGGATTCGGCTCGGGCCCGGGGCTTCCCATGGCATTCGCCAACGGCAATGAACCGGTCAAGGATGGAAAGCTTGACCTCACCAACCAGGGCCTCGTCAACGACCAGCAGTTTGCCTTCGACCTTGTGGCAAAGGCGCAAGTAGCGAACCCGCCGCAGGCGTCGGACGGGACCGATGTGCCGGAGCAGCAGTTCATGAGCGGCAAGGCGGCGATGATCATCGACGGTCCCTGGATGTACGACACCCTGACCACCAAAACGCAGGGCAAGGTGGGCATCGCCGTCGTCCCTTCCACCTCGGGAGAGAGCATCGGCATGATCCAGGGGTCCGCGTTTGCCATCGCAGCGTCCTGTAAGGACAAAGAAGCTGCCTTCAAGAACATCATGAAGATCACCACCCCTGAGGTCATCGGCGCTGTTGGGGCCGCCCGTGGAACCGTTCCATCTGTTGAGTCCGCGGTGAAGGACTGGGCCGGGACCAAGCCGGCGGCTGACGTGGCAGTTGTCCAGGCCCTTCTGAAGAGCGGGCGTCCGCTGGTTACCACCCCTAGCTGGAACCAGGTGGAGACCAACTTCACGCAGTACTCCGGAGAAGGCTTCCGCGGCAGCAAGACCGCGCAGGAACTCCTCTCCACCATCATGAATTCAGCCAAGTAAACTCCCCGGGGGCAGGCTCCCGCACTGGAGCCTGTCCCCTTCATGGAACAGGTCAACGATGACTGCTTTACCCACACTTGCTGTCAAAGACGTGAAAAGGACCCCCGCCAGGGGCGGGCAGGGCCGGCTCGCAGCGGCTTACCTCGCTCCCGGGATGCTCGGGTTCCTGGTTTTTATCGTGCTTCCGCTGGTGGCTTCGCTGGTCATCAGCCTGTTCGACTGGCCCTTGTTCGGGGCACCAAAATTCGTGGGGCTGGACAACTACGTTCGGCTGCTCACTGGTGACCCGGTGTTCTGGACGGTTCTGGGCAACACCCTCTTTTTTGCCGTCTCCTACACCGTGGTCAACCTGATCGCTGCCCTGGCTGTTGCCATCTGGCTTCACAACCTGGGCAGTTGGGGCCCGTTCTTCCGGGTGCTGTTCTTCATTCCGGTGGTGACCCCCATGGTCGCCAACGCGTTGGTTTGGCGCCTGATGCTGACCGATGACGGCGTCATCAACAGCTTTCTGGCCAACTTTGGCATACACGGGCCTTCCTGGCTCAGTGACAGCCAGCTCGCCATGGGGTCGTTGATCGCAATGTCTGTCTGGCAGGGGATCGGCTACAACATCATCGTTCTCGGCGCAGGGCTCAGCGGCATCTCGCCGAATTTGCTTGAGGCCGCCCGCATCGATGGGGCAGGAGCCTGGCAGCGGTTCTTCCGGGTGGTGCTGCCGATGCTGTCGCCGTCGCTCTTCTTCTGCACGGTCATGACCATCATCGGCTCTTTCAAGGTATTTACCCAGCCTTACCTGCTGACACTCGGCGGGCCGGGCGATTCCACCAACACGATCGTTCTGTACCTCTACCGCAACGGTTTCTCCTTTGACAAGCTCGGCTACGCGTCGGCACTCGCTTGGGCGTTGTTCGTCATCGTCATGCTCATCACCGCACTGCAGTTCTCGCAGCAAAAGAGGCTGGTCAACTATGACAACTGAAACTCTCGCCCAACCGGAAATCGACAAGGGCCTCGCGCACCGTCGGCACGCAACAGCGTCGCGGAAGAAGAGGCGGGCCGGCCGCCTCGTCAGCCGCATCGGCGTTGTCCTGGTCGGCGCTGCGTTCTTCTTCCCGTTCCTCTGGATGTTCGCCACATCGCTGAAGCCCACCTCCGAAATATTCTCCACCGGTGCCAGCTTCCTTGCCTCCCGCGTGGAGTGGTCGAACTACCAAACAGTGTGGACCGCTATTCCCTTCGGACGGGTCATCATCAACAGCTTCTTGGTGGCCGTCTCCGGAGCGGTGCTGACAACGGTCGTGTCATTGCTGTCCGCCTACGCTTTTGCCCGGCTGCAGTTCAGGCACCGGGAGAAGTTGTTCCTCGTTTTCCTTGGCACGCTGGTGCTGCCCCAGGAAGTCCTGGTAATTCCGCTCTACATCATGATGGCAAAGCTGGACATGATTAACTCCCTGCCGGCGCTCATCGTCCCTTTTGCTTTCGGTGCCTTCGGTGCCTTCCTGATCCGACAGTTCCTGCTGTCCCTGCCCGTTGAGTTTGAAGAGGCAGCCCGTATCGACGGAGCAGGTTCGATCAGGATCCTGTGGAGCGTGATCCTTCCGCTTGTCCGTGCGCCGCTGGCCGTGGTGGCTGTCTTCAGTTTCATCGATTACTGGAGCAGTTTCCTGTGGCCGCTGATCGTCATCAACGACGTCTCGCAGGCAACCATTCCACTGGGGCTCTCCATGTTCTCCGGTGAACGCGGAACGGACTGGGGACCGCTCATGGCGGCCGCTACTTTGGCGGTGATTCCCAGCCTGCTCGTCGTCATCCTCCTGCAGCGCCAGCTCGTGAAAGGCGTCAGCATGGGCGGCTTCGGCGGCCGCTGAGCACCGCCCTGACCCCTGGAATTCCCAAAATCAACCATCTGGAAATTGGAGTGCATTATGACTGACAGCACAGCTATGCCTGAAGACTGGAACAAATTGGCCAGGCCCGTGCCGGAGTGGTTCCAGAACGCGCCGTTCGGCATCTTCATCCACTGGGGCGCCTACTCCGTTCCCGCCTGGGCCGAACCCATCGGCGCCCTGGGCACCATCGAGGACCGCGAGTGGTTTACCCACAACCCTTATGCGGAGTGGTACTACAACACCATCCGCATTGACGGCAGTCCTGCCCAACAGCACCACCGGGACGTGTTCGGAGGCGAGGACTACGACGCCTTCCTGGACCAGTGGAAAGCAGAACAGTTCGATCCGGGGGACTGGGTGGAGCTGTTCAAATTCGCCGGTGCCGATTACGTGGTGCCCACCACGAAGCACCATGACGGCATCGCGCTCTGGGACGCTCCGGGAACAGGCGAACGGAACACGGTCCACCGCGGACCGCGCAGGGACCTGATCGGCGAAATCGCCCGGGCCGTGGGTGACAAGGGCCTGAAGCTGGGCCTGTACTATTCCGGCGGACTGGATTGGCATGTACGCCCCTTCCCGCCGCACGTCACCAGCGAAAGCGTCCACGACACTTCCCGCCCCAAGGACGCCGGCTACGCCGAATACGCCTACAACCACGTGGTGGACCTGGTGGACAAGTATCGTCCAGACGTCCTGTGGAACGACATCGAATGGCCCGACGCCGGCAAGCACTTTGGCGAGTACGGGCTCGGCCGGCTGTTCGAGCACTTCTACTCGATCAGTCCGCAAGGCGTGGTGAACGACCGGTGGGGCGCCACCCACAAGGACTATGCCACCAGCGAGTACGAAGCGGCCAGGGAGAACGAGTCCGAATCCGAGTGGGAGAACTGCAGGGGCATCGGATTCTCCTTCGGCTACAACCAGGTGGAAGGACCGGAGCAGTCGCTGACCGGCCAGCAGTTGGCCCGCCAGCTCACGGACGTGGTCTCCCGCGGTGGCCACTTCCTGCTGAACGTGGGACCGCGGGCGGACGGCACCATTCCTGAGATCCAGCGCCAGGCCTTGACCGATCTTGGCCACTGGATGGCTTCCGCCAAGCAGTACCTCGTGGGTGCCCGTCCGCTTCAGGATGGAACCGTGGCAAGCAGCGACGACCCCTGGATCCGCTGGGTTGACCGCGGAACGGAAGCCGTGGCCTTTGTTGACTTGCTAGGCGGGGGAACGGAAGCCGCCTTGAAGCTGGACGCGGGCAGGTTCTCATTGTCACAAGCGTCAGCGGCGGGTGACGGCGGAACGGTCGAGGCCACCGTGGATGGACTCAAAGTCACCCTGTCGCCTGACCGAACCGGGCCGGCCATCGTCCGCGTCCCCAAGGCATAGCATAGTCCCGGAAGTGCATCGACGGCGGCGGGCAGCACCCGCCGCCGTCGTGCGTTACCTCAAAATCAATGGCTTAGGTGTACATCAGCGAGCCGGGCGTAGTGAGTTTTTCGCCGGTTTCCAGCCATGTCTTCAGGCCGGAGAGGATCATCGGCCAGCCGCCGTAAAGCTGTTCGTTGGCACCCTCGCGCAGGTCGCTGTGGGTGACGGTGAGGTGGCAGGAATCGCCCACCGGTTCGATCTCCCAGGTGATGGTGGACGTGCCCTCGGCCTTGACGTCCTCGCCCCACAGGGCGCGCATGGTCTGGACCAGGCGGCGCGGCGGGTCCACCTCCAGGTTTTCGCCTTCGCCGAGGGCCTCCCCGGCCTTCGGGTTGCCCATCACGAAGCGTCCGCCCGGTGACCAGTCGGAATCGATGGTGTTGCCGAACTGGTACTTGCTGCGGATGTCGCTGTCCGTGATGGCTTCCCAGAGCCGTTCGGGCGTGGTCTTGATGTAGATCTCGAAGATTTTTTCCATGGGACTTTCCAATCTGGATTTGAGGTCGCTGAGGGCAGCGGCCCATGGTTCTGCGTATTTGCTGACCCAGCGGTCGTGGACCAGGCGGATGGGGACAGGATTGAGGAAGTGCAGCTTTTCCCGCCCCCGACGGCGGGTCACCACCAGGCCTGCGTCCTCCAGGATGCGGAGGTGCTTGGCGATCCCGAACCGGCTCATGCTGAACCGGGCTTCAAGGGCGCTCAGGGTTTGGCCGTCCTCGCGGTAGAGCTCATCGAGCAGGTCCCGGCGGGTGGGGTCGGAGAGTGCCTTGAACACGTCGTCCATGACAGCAATGATATGTGACCTAATGGTCACCTATCAAGGGGTCTTGCCTGCCTCAGTTGCGGGAGGCAAGGTTCCGGTCCCGCTCCTCGAACACTTCCTCACCGGGCCCGGTGAACGCGCGCGACCTCTCCACTGCCTCGATGGAGCCGGTGAACAGCTGCGATTCGTGCGGGTCCGCCGGGGGACGGGCACCGGCGGCCGGGGGCGACCCCAGCCCGCGCAGTGGTGCCCTGCGCCGTGCGGCCGTGCCGCCGTCGTCCGCTGCCTGCTCCCAGCGCTGGTGCGGCAGGGCCTCCGGATGGTTCTGCTGCAGGAACATGACCATGGTTTCCCGGACCAGGCAGCGCAGGTCGAAGAGCGCGGCACTGTCCGCCGCGCTGACCAGGATCCGGACGCGGACAAAGCCGCCGGTGGCGTCGGTGATCTGCAGGACGCCCACGCGCTCGTCCCAGAGCTCGGAATCCGCCAGGACGCGGCGCAGTTCGGTGCGCATGTCCTCCACGGGGGCGCGCCAGTCCAGGTCGAACTCCACGGTGCCCATGACCTCGGACTGGCGGCGGGTCCAGTTCTCGAACGGCGTGGTGGTGAAGTAGGTGGACGGCAGGATGAGCCGCCGGTCGTCCCAGAGGTGCACCACCACGTAGGTGAGGGTGATCTCCTCGATCCGGCCCCATTCCTTCTGCACCACCACCACATCGTCCACACGGATGGCATCGGTGAACGCCAACTGCATGCCGGCGAAGACGTTCACCAGCGACGTCTGCGCGGCGAGGCCCGCAACGATGGAAATCACCCCGGCGGACGCCAGCAGCCCCGCGCCCAGCGCCTGGATGGCGGGGAAGGTCAGCATCGCGGTGCCGACGGCGAGCACCACCACCAGTGCCACGGCGATGCGCCGTGCCAGGATCATCTGCGTGCGCAGGCGCCGTGCCCGCCGGTTGTCCGCCACGTCCACGCTGTGCCGGTTCAGCACCACGGCTTCCACGATGAGCAGCACCGCGACGGCGAGCCAGGCGACCGCGCCGATGAGGGCGATCAGCAGGAGATGGTCGACGCCGGCGTGCCAGCTTTCGTTGTTGGCCGTGAGCCTGAGGGCAGCACGGACGCCCACCAGGCACAGTGCCAGCCGCAAGGGCTGGCGGGCCACCCGGGAGGTTGCCTGCAGCTCGGGCCGGTTCCGGTTCAGATGGAGGACCACCTTGCGGAGCAGCCAGGACAGGACCAGTCCGGCGGCCACCGCCACGGCGACGGCAAGGAAGGGCATGGCGCGGTTAAGTAGGTCTGGCATCCGTTAACCACTACCAACTTCGGCGGCAGGACCGAAATCGCGCCGGCGCCTTGGCGTGCCCCGCTTATGGCCCCAGCGGCAGCAGGAGCAAGGCAACGAGTGCCGGGACGGTGGCCGCGAGGGTTCCCGGCACACTCTCCCATTTACTTGGGTAGTGGCCCTGGATGTCGGCGAGCAGCATGGTGGGGGCGGTGAGGACCATGTTGGCGCAGCAGTAGACCACCAGTGTGTAGCCCACCACGAGCTGCCCGGAGTTGGCGGCAACCACTCCGGCGATCACCCCCAGCGCAATCACCAGGTTCCTGTAACCGGTGGGGATGGCCCACATCATCACTGCACGCACATTTTCCGGCGGCGTACTCAGGAACTTCTGAGCCCACCGGTGACGGCGGAGGAGGAAGCTCTCCACTGGAAACACGACGATGTAGATGGCTGCGGCGAGTACCGCGAAGACCTGCGCTGCGGTGTTCATGCTTGCAGCGTAGGGCTGCGCCTGCGGGCTGCTCCATCCCCGGATTGGGGGATCTTGGACGCCCACGCCGACGCTGGCGCCCGCGCTCGCACCGGAAGGCCGTTTGGCACGTGTTCATCTCCCCACCACGTGGGTAGCCTTGGGCCCATGCAGAAGATATCGATTGACGCGCTGGCCCGGCAGCAGCTCGAAGCAGCCATCGGCTCCCCGAACGGAAGGGCTGCGGACACGGTGTACGGGGGCCACGAAAAGATCCTCCGGCAGACGGTCATGGCGATGACCGCGGGAACGCAGCTGAGTGAGCACCAGAATCCGGGCGACGCCACGGTGTTCGTGATCCGGGGCTGCGTCAGCCTCCGCGCTGGCGGGGAATCCTGGCAGGGCAAGTCCGGCGACCTGCTGATCGTCCCGCCCGGTCTGCACAGCCTTCACGCCGAGGAGGACTCCACCTTCCTGTTCACGGTGGCCAAGCACCGGGACTGACCCAGGGTCAGGCCGGGTCCTTGACGGTGTCCTTCACCGGCCGGGGCTCCAGCCAGATGCGTTCACGGGGGCCTGGTGGGTAGGCGTAGCGCTTACCGGCAAGGGTGATCACCAGGGCGGCAACCACAGGAATCGCCGCCGCCGCCGGGACCAGCAGCGGGCCGCCAACCACCAGGGCCGCGGAGCCGTAAAGTGCCCCGACGGTGATGCCCAGCTGGATGGTCAGGACGGTGAGCCCGTTCGCGGCCTCACTGTATTCGCCGCCGGCCCGGAGGATCGCCGACTGGTTGTAAATGCCGATCGCGCCCAGGCCGGCTCCCCAAATGGTCATCAGCACCAGGGCCGCGGGCAGGTTCCCCACGGCGAGGGGCAGGAGGAACATCGATGCTGCGATGGCCGCCGTCGTGATGAGCAGCGAGCGGCGGGGACGCGAGTCCACGGTGAGTCCAGCGATCCAAATACCCAGCAGTCCGGACCCGCCCAGTACCGTGAGCGAGAGGCTGATGGCGTAGTCCGGCAGGGCCGCCTCGCGGATGAACGGCGCGATATAGGTGAACAGCGCGAAGTGGGCCAGGACCAGCAGCGGCCAGGCGGTGGCCACCGACTTCACGCCGGGCTGGCCGATGGCCTTGCGCAGTGACGGCCGGACCGAATCGGTAATGCGCCGGACGCGGGGAAGCAGCCAGAACGCCAGCACGGTCAGGACCACGCCGAACCCGGCGAGCACCAGGAACGCTGCGCGCCAGCCCAGGAATACGCCCAGAGCCGTACCCACCGGAGCGCCGATGGCCAGGCCCAGGCTGTTGCCGCTGAACACGATGGCCAGGGCCTTGCCCACCTTGTCCGCCGGGACCACGCGGGATACGAACGGCGCCATGGTGGTCCACAGCAGCCCATGCGCCAGCCCGCCCACCAAACGCGCGATCATCGCGGCGGTGAAATCCGGTGCGAGTCCCACCATCGCGTTGCTGAGCGCGAAGGTCAGGACCAGCCCAACCAGCAGGGCGTGGCGGGGAATCTTCCCCAGCAACCGGGCGGCCGGAACCACCGTGACAACAATGACGGCGGCGTAGGCGGCGGCAAGGTAGCCGGCCACCGGCTCGGACACTCCCAGGCCGGTGCTGATCTGGGGCAGCAGGCCGGACGGCAGGAGTTCAGTGGAGATGGCCGTAAAAGCGATGGTGGCGAGGACCACCATCGCGGCATACGGAAAACGGGCAGGTTCCGGCGCAGGGATCGCGGAAGACATGGGGGAAGCGTCCATTCAAGGGGGAGGGTGTGGAATGCGGCGCTGCTCGCCTGACAATTCCTCCCTTAAATTTACCGGATCGAAGGGTCTGTCACAGACATGACACGTTGTCCGGATCGTGCTCCCGCTCCTGCCGTGCGGGACCCGCTGCCAGGCTCCCCGAACCTGGTCCCCGGCCGTGATCCCCGAACCGTGATTCCGGTCAGGAAGTCCTACCTGCGGCCGAAATCGGTGTCCGTGTACGACCCCGGCCGGCCGGACGCACTGCCTTGGCAGGTACAGGTGCCCTGCACTTCGATGCGCACCGCCGTCGGCCGCGCGGCGTCCAGGTGCAGGGTCACGGGCTCATGGTCCGCAGCGGCGACGCGCAGGAGTGATTCTTCGGGGGAGATGGCAGACATCGCTGTCCTTTCGGAAGGGGGTCGTTTTAGGGGGATTGTTCAGGAGGACTGTTTCCGGGGGCAAGCCGGGGGCGTGCCGCCCGGGACGAAGTGCCGAATCAGCGGCCGGCTGATTCGCTGGCCTGCAGGGTTTGGTTAAGGCGTATGTCCAGCAATCCTGCCGCGACCGCCGGTGCCAGCCCGGGGGCCAGCGGAAGGCGGGGGACCACCAGGCAGTGCCACAGGTGGTAGATGTCCGCCTTGCCTGACCATACGGTGGAGGAGACATTGCCGTTCTCGTCGAGTTCCTGCTTCCAGGACCCATGCTCGTAGTCGATGAACCAGTCACGGGCATGGTCCCAGATCCGCTCATACCAGTCCGCGTACTTCTGGTCCCCCGTGGCGATATAGAGGGCTGCCGCACCCCCGATTGCCTCGGCGGGCACCCAGCGGATGCGGGTGGTGACCACCGGCTTGCCCTCCCAGTCAACGGTGTACACAAAGCCGGGGTGGCCGTCCGGTTCCCAGGCGTCGCGGATGGCGGCGTCAAACAGGCCGCGCGCATCGTCGAGCAGCCAGGCCGGGACGTCCAGGCCGCGGGCTTCGAGCCCGGCACGGAGGTGGAGGAGCAGGCGCGCCCACTCAACCCAGTGGCCTGGGGTGCCGCCGTACGCCCGGAACTGGCTGGCCCGGTCATCGGTGTTGTACTCCGGCATGGGGTTCCACTCCGGGTCGAAGTGCTCGAACACCCGGTAGTTGTTGTTGCGGGCAAAGTTGTGGATGAGCACTTCGGCGATGTGCAGGGCCCGTTCGAGCCAGCGGTTCTCCCCGGTCACATCGGCCACAATGAGGTATGCCTCCACGGAATGCATGCTCGCGTTTCCGCCACGGTATGCCTCGGTTTCCGTGAATTCCCGGTTCCACGAGTCGAAACACATGTTGGCCTGGTGGTCCCAGAATTTGGTGTCAGCCACCCGGAGCGCCTCGTCCAGCAATTCGCGGGCCCCTGGCCGCCCTGCGGCGACGGCACTGGCAGCGGCGAGGAGCACGAAGGAATGCTGGTAGCCGGACTTCGTATCGTTCACGGGGCCGTTCGCGTCCACCTCGGCGTACCAGCCGCCGAACTCATCGTCGTGGAGGGGGCCGTTGAGCGCAGCGATGCCGTGGTCCACAAGGAGCGCGGCACCCGGCCTGCCCATCAGCGCGGCGACGGCGAAACTGTGCGTCATCCGGGCGGTGATCCACAGATGGGTGGGCTTGTCGGCGAACACCTTGCCGTAGTTGTCCAGCCAGCCGAATCCGGTGGGGACCTTGGAGGCCTCGGCAAAGCGGACCAGCCGGTCCGTCTCCGCCTCAAGCCATCGTGCGTGGGCGGCACTGTCGAGCCACGTCATGTTAATTCCTCTCTCTGGTGCTGGTGCAGGTGAAAATGTCGGATCAGGCGACGGCATCGGATATGCCGCGGATGATGGTGGCGGCCGCGCCCAGGTAGGCCAGGACGATCAGCAATATCTGCGCGGCGCGGGTGGGGACGTGCTTGGCGGCGAGGTCGCCAAGAACCAGGCCAGCCAGGCAGGCGACGGCGACGGCGAGCCACATCGCCAGGGGCATCACGGGGAACGTCTGGGGCGCGGTGATCGCCTTGGAGATGAGCGAGAAGACGCCGATGGTGAAGAAGTACGGTTGCATCGTGGCCGCGAAGGACTTGTGCTGCCACCGGGTGGCGATGGAATACATGCTGACGGCTGGACCGCCCACTCCTGCCGCTGTGTTCATGAACCCGCTCAGGCTGCCGGCGGTGAGCAGGTACCGCCGGCGCGCCGGCAGCGTGGCGGACTTCAGGGCCAGCAGGATGGTCAGTCCGGCGGCGAGGATCACCCCGATGGAAATTTCCAGGACCGCCGCCGGGACCAGCCGGATCAGGAATGCGGCCGGGACAATGCCGAGCAGCGCCGAGGCCGCGAGCATTAGGTACCGCTTCCAGTCGATGTCCCGCACCACCCGGAAGATGATGGCGCCCGCCGTCACGGCGCCGCACACATTCACCAGCACTACTCCTTCCACCGGGCCCAGGAGCAGGACCAGGAAGGGCGCGGCCACCAGGGCGAAGCCCATCCCGGTGATCCGCTGCATCCCGGCGCCCATGACGACGGCGCCCAGCACCAGTCCGGTGGTCAGCACTTACGGCCGCCAGGCCACGTACTGGACCTCCTCGAACTCTTCGAGGCCCAGGCTTGATCCTTCCCGGCCCAGGCCCGACTGCTTGGCGCCGCCCATGGGAGCGAAAGCAACGGAGGGCAGGGGATCGTTGACGCCCACGATGCCGGCTTCGAGGCGTTCGGGAATGTCCCAGCCGCGCTTGGCGCTGCTGGTCCACACGTAGGCAGCCAGGCCCATCTCGGTGGCGTTCGCCTTCCTGATGGCGTCCTCTTCGGAGGAGAAGGTGACGACGCCGGCCGCCGGGCCAAAGACTTCCTCGGTCACCAGGCGTGCGTCGTCCGGGACGTCCGCCAGCAGGGTGGGTGCCAGGAAGGACCCCTTGGCCGGGACGTCGGTGCGCTGGGTGACCTGCCGGGCGCCCCGGCTGAGTGCGTCGTCCACCAGGGACTGAACCGCGGCCACCCTTTCGGCGTCGATAACGGGACCGAGCTCCGGAACCGGTGCGCCGCCGTCGGGAACGCCGTGGCCGATGCTCATCGCATCAAAGCGGGCGCCCAGCCTCTGTGCAAACTCCTCCGCGATGCCCTCCTGGACCAGGAACCGGTTGGCGGCAACGCAGGACTGGCCCGTGTTGCGGAGCCGGCCCAGGACGGCACCGTCGACGGCGGCGTCCAAATCGGCGTCCTCGAACACGATGAAGGGTGCGTTGCCGCCCAGCTCCAGCAGTGGCCGGACCACGCGTTCCGAGGCTGAGGCCATGATCTGCCGGCCCACGCCGGTGGATCCGGTGAAACTGACGGCCCTGACCGCGGGGTGGGACATCAGGGCGGCGGTGATGTCACGGGAGGGGCCGTGGACCACGTTGACCACGCCGGCGGGGAAGCCGGCGTCGTGCAGGACTTCGAACAGTCCCGTGGCAGCCAGCGGCGCCTTCTCAGACACCCGGCCCACCACCGTGCAGCCTGCGGCCAGCATCGCGGCGAGCTTCCGCGCCTGGATGGAGACCGGGAAGTTCCAGGGGGTGAGGCTGAGCGCTACTCCGATGGGTTTGCGCAGGCTCAGATGGCGGCGGCCACGCAGTTCAGGCGGGCTGACGGTGCCGGTGGCCCGGCGCGCCTCCTCCGCGAACCAGCGGAAGTACTCCACGGAGAAGTCCACCTCCCCCTGCGCTTCGGGAAGCCGTTTGCCGGCTTCGAGTGCCAGGGTGTGGGCCAGTTCGTCGCGGCGTTCTGCCAGGAGGTCGGCGGCGTTGCGGAGCAGGTCTGCCCGGTGGCGGACGGTGGAGCCGGACCAGGAATTGAAGGCCTCCGCGGCGGCGCCGGCGGCCTTGGTGGCATCGTCGGCCGTGCCCCAGGCCACCTCTCCCACGGTGGTGCCGTTGCCCGGGTCAATCACGTCCTTGGCGGTTCCGGAGGTGTGCCAGGTGCCGTTAATGAGGTGCCGGGCGGATTTGAGGTTCATGGATTGTGCCTTTCGTAGGGCTGGGAAAAGATTCGACAGTTCCGGGCGGCCGCCAAAGCCGGGCCCGGGCCTGGTTCCTTATCCCTTGCTCGCGCCGGCGGTGATGCCGGCTACAAAGTAGCGCTGCAGGAAGACGTAGGCGATGACGACGGGCAGGGATGCCAGGATCACGCCGGCGAACAGCAGCGGGTAGTTGGTTTGGAACTCGCCCTGGAAACTCAGCAGAGCCAGCGGCAGGGTGCGGTTGCCGGGGGACTGGATGAACAGCAGCGGGTACAGCAACTCGTTCCAGTGGATGACGAACAGGAAGATGGCGGCTGCGGCGATGGAGGGCGCCGAGAGCGGCAGGGCGATGGAGAAGTAGGTCTTCCACGGTCCGCTGCCGTCGATGGAGCTGGCCTCGTAGAGTTCCTTGGGCAGGGTCCGCATGAACCCGCCCAGGATGAACACGGCGATGGGCAGCGTGGAGACCACGTTGGCCACGACCAGGCCGGCCAGGTTGTCCAGCAGGCCAAGCCGGCCGAAGAGCACATAGAGCGGCACCATGTTGGCCTGCGCCGGGATGGCCATGCCCAGGACCAGGAACCCGAAGATGGCCCAGGCCATAAATCCCTTCAGCCGGGACACGGCGTAGCCGGCCAGGCTGGCAAGGAACAGGGTGAGCGGCACGGAGATACCCGTGACGATCGCGCTGTTCATGAAGGATGAGCCCAGGTTCTGGCCGCCCACCACTTCCGCGAAGTTGTCGGCGGAGAGGGAGTGCGGCAGGCTGAATGGCCCGGCGAACAGTTCCTGCGTGGACTTGAAACTGCCGAACGCCACCACGGTCAGTGGAACGATGATGATGACCGCATAGATGGCCAGGATGGCGCGGCGGCTTAGTGAGGCGAGCATGCTGCTATTCCCCCTTCGGGGTCAGCCGGAGCAGTCGGCGCTGAAGCCAGGTGACCAGGGCGATCATCGCCATGAAGATGATCGACTGGGCGGCGGCGTAGCCGAACTCCGAGTTGGCAAAGGTGCTGTAAATGCGGGTGGACAGGATGTCCAGGGCAGCCTTGGGCGGGTTGCCCGCGATACCGAGGATCAGGTCGAATGCCTTGAACGATTGGACGGTGGTGTAGGCCACCACAATGGACGTGGCCGGGGCCACGAATGGCCAGGTGATGGACTTGAACTGCTGCCACTTGTTGGCGCCGTCCATTTCGGCTGCTTCGTAGAGTTCCCTGGGGATGGCCTGCAGCCCCGCGATATAGACCACCATCATCTGGCCGGAATGGAACCACACCTGGGTGACAGCAACCCAGTAGAGGGCCTGGGCGTCATTGCCGAGGTAGGCCCCGCCGTCCACCCCCACGGTTCTGAGGACCGAGTTGGCCAGGCCGAAATTGGGGTCGTAGATGAACTTCCAGATGAAGGCCACGGACACCGAGGACAGGATGGTGGGGAAGAAGAACAGGGCGCGGAGCAGGATGCTGCCGCGTGAGTTCCGGGTGAGGAGCAGTGCCAGGACCAGCGAGAACGCCGTTTGGGCGATGACCACCAGCAGCACGAACTTCAGGTTGTTGGTCAGGGCATTGGTGAACAGCGAGTCCTTGGTGAACGCACGGATGAAGTTGTCCAGGCCCACGTAGTTGAAGGCCGCCGAGAAGCCGTTCCAGTCCGTGATGGCGTACTGGAAGGCCTGCAGCGTGGGCATCACCAGGAAGAAGGCGACGACGGCGACGGCGGGCAGTGGGAAGAGGTACAGTGCCGGATTCACCCGGGTGGGGGAGCGCCGGCGCACCTTGGGGGCGTTGGCGGAGGTTTGGCTCTCCGGCGCCTTGCCCTTGGCTGCGGTTCCGGGATGGATGCTCATAGCCGTTCATCAACAATCTTCTGGGCGGCGGCGGCTGCCTGTTCCGGGCTGGTGCCGGAGATGACGGCCGTGGCACTGGCCTCCACCGCATTGCGGACGTCGAGGTTCTGGAACTGGAAGCGGGCTGCGAGCGCCGTCTTCTTCTGCAGCCAGGGGCTCAGCCGCTTCAGGTCCGGGTTGGTGTACTCCACCTTGTCCACGGACACGTGCTGGGCGGTCTGGTTGGCGTAGTAGCCGGCGTTTTCGGGCTCGGAGAGGAAATCGATCCAGGCTGCCGCGGCGGCCTGGTTCTTGCTGGCCGAGTTGACGCCGAGGATGAACGTGGCGTTGTAGGCGCCCTCGTATTTGCCGTTGCCGTCGGAAGTGGTGTTGGGGAACACCAGGTCGATGGGGAACTTGGCGCCGAGTCCCCGCACGGCGGCGATGTGGTAGGAGCCGGTGGCCAGCATGGCGGCCTTGCCCTGGGAGAACAGGTTCTGGGCCGGTTCCACGGCGGTGCCGGTGGCGTTGGGCTGAACGAAGGGCTTCAGGTCCTTGTACTGGTTAAGCATCTTGATGAACCAGTCGTCGGTGCACTTGAGCTTGCCCTGTTCGATCTGGGCGCACATGTCGTCAACGGGGGCGTTGTTGGCAATCATGCAGTTGAACAGCTGGCCGCCGTTTCCGACATCGCCGCCCGGCCAGGAGATGGGGATGACACCGGCGGAGGCCAGCTTCTCGCACATGCCCAGGAACGCATCCCAGTTCTTGGGGGCGATCTCCGCACCGGCCTTGTCAAAGAGATCCACGTTGGCCATGGGCATGGGGAACACCACCTGGTAGGGCAGGCCCAGTTGGCTGTCGCCGTTCCGGCCCGCGGACAGCAGCCCCTTCTGGTAGTTGCCCACCGCATTGCTGTCCTTGAGCTCGGTGTAGATGCCGGCTTCGGTGAAGTTCTTGAACTGGGCGCCGCGGAAGGTGGCAAAAGCGTCGCCGATCGAGCCGCCGCGCAGCTTCTGGAGGGCCTGGGCGTTGTAGTCGTTGGAGGTGGAGATGTCCTGGGCAACCTCCACGCCGTTGTGCTGGGCGGCGAAGCGCTTGATGAGTTCGTCGAACACGGCCTTGTCCTCGCCGCGCCAGTGGGCGAACGACACCCTGCCGGTCACGGCGCCGGTGGAGGGTGCCGCCGGTCCGGTGGCACCGCCGGGTTTGGTGGAACCGCCGGGCCCGGCGCACGCTGCCGCAGCGGCGCCGAAGCCCATGGCTCCCAGAAGGGCGACTGCCTGCCTGCGTGAAATCTGACTCACAATAATCTCCTCGTTGAGTGTTTGGTGTGCCTAGTTTGCTTACTGCGGAAAGGGTGTGCCCCGGTCAGGACGTTGGTGCGCGCCACCTATGGCTACGCGTGCGTCCTCTGCGCGGAGACGACGTCGTCAACGACGGCGCAGAGGCGCTGCAGCCGGCGGACGGCGTCGGTGGAGAGGGATTCGACGACGTCGGGGGCACCGATGCAGGATGCCCAGACGGCGCGTCCGGAGAGGAAGCCGCTGGCGCCTTCCAGGCAGGCCCACCGAACGGCATCCGGGAAGACGTCCTCGGGGACGCCGGAGGACAGGACCACCCAGGGGCCGTCGATGGCCTTGGTCAGTTCGGCGCAGGCGGCGCGGACCTGGTCTTCGGGGGCTTGGCCGTGGAAGGGGACCTCCGCTTTGTAGAGGTCGGCGCCCAGGCTTCCGAGTTCCTTGGCTGCGGCCAGGATGCCGGCATCCCAGTCAAAGTCGCCGCCGGCCAGGGGCTTGCGGGAGACGGGCTCGATGATGCTGATCAGTCCGGCGGACCGGCAGCTTTCCACGAATTCACGGACCATGGCCACACGGCCTTCGGCGGGCTCGTCCGGGCGGTAGAGGACCAGCAGCTTGAGGGCCTTCACGCCCAGGGCCGCGTACTTCTGCGGATCCACCAGCCGGTCGATGGTGACCTCGCCAACGAGCTCGCCGTGGGCGGATTCGAAGTGGTCGGCGGAGGCGATGAGCCCGCAGCTGGGGTCCACGACGCCGGCCTCGATGGCCTGGTCCAGGGCGAACTGACGGTCGATCAGGATGCCGGAGGCGTACGGGGTCAGGATCCGGGCTGCTTCAAGCTTGAAGTCGCGCAGGACCTGGTCCGTGACGGGCTGGTCGGTGTGTTCGGCGAACATGTTCCGCATGGCTTCGCGCTGGTCCACGGCCAGCATGGCGAAGGCGCCGGAGGGGCGCTGGAGCGGGGAGAGGTCGGTATGGCTCATGGGGTGGCTTCTTTCGGTGGTCAGTTGGAGGCTGGGACAAGATTGACGGTTTGGTGCGGGATGGCGGACCGGCCGTCCAGTCCGCCGCAGGAGGCGGAGGCGGTGCGCCCGGCGAATACGGCGGCTTCCACCAGTGGAAGCCCGGCAGCGACGGCGGCGAGCAGGGCGCCGTGGTAGACGTCGCCGGCACCGAGGGTGGACACGATGGTGGCGGGCGTGGCCGGGACGTGGACGGGTTCGGCGCCGCGTTCCAAAACCCAGGCACCTTCGGAGCCGGCGGTGGCGACGACGGCGGAGGCGCCGTCGTCAATTGCCTTCCGGAGCAGCGACTCAGGGGAGAGGTCCTCGCCGTATTCTGCGCGGAGCCTTTCGATGGTGGGGACGTACAGGGCCACGCCGCGGGGGCTGAAGGCGGGGATGGGGTTGCCGGCGTCCACGCTGATGGCCAGGCCGGCCGGCCGCGCGGGGGCATTAGCCACCGCGTTCCAGCCCAGGTGGTCCGTGTGGACCCAGGCCACTGACTGGAGCAGTTCGGAGAAGCGGCTGTCCCCGGGGAAGCTGACCGGCGGGACCGGACGGGTGACGATGGCCCGGCTTTCGGTGGCCCTGCTGACCACGATCACGCTGGCACCGGTCTTGACGCCGGCGTCGCGGATCACGGCGGAGGTGTCCACGCCTTCTGCCTGAAGGCCGCTGACGATGCGGTCCCCTTCTTCGTCGGTTCCCAGGACGCCGGCAAAGGCCGTCCTGGCTCCGGCGCGGGCGGCCGCTACGGCTGCCGTGGCGGCGGGTCCGCCGCCCGCCGTGGCAAAGTCCGTGGCGACGGTGCGGCTGTCCGCGGCAGGGTAATCCTGCACCAGGGCGATGGCGTCAAGAGTGGCGCAGCCTACGAAGAGCAGGGTTCCGGTTGACGGTTGGGGCACGTTCCACCTCGTTGTAGTTCCGGCTGATACTGAAGAAATATACACACAGCATGTTGGAAAAACAACACTTTCTGTATAGTTGTGTTTGGGATGCAACGCCGCGGTCCCGCCCACTCAACGTAGAGAAACGGAGCAGCTCATGTCATTGCCTACTGCGGAATCGGTCCGGACCATCCGGTATGGCCTCATTGGAGCGGGCCATATGGCACGCGAACACGTCCGGAACCTTGCCCTGATCCCGGGAAGCCGCATCACCGCAGTCTCGGATCCCACACCCTCTTCACTGGAAGAGACGGTGAAGGAGATCGGCCATGAGGTGCGGACTTTCCCTTCCCACCAGGAGTTGCTGGCCTCGGGCCTGGTGGACGCGCTGGTGATCGCCAGCCCCAACGACACCCACCTGGGCATCCTCAAGGACATCTTCGCCAGCGGCACCAACCTTCCGGTCCTCGTGGAGAAGCCGGTGTGCACCACGGCGGAGCAGGCGGACGAACTGGAGGCGCTGGCCGGCAGCTACCCGGCCCCGGTGTGGGTGGCCATGGAATACCGGTACATGCCGCCGGTCCAGGAGATCATCCAGGCGGCGCATGGCGGCAAGCTGGGCAACATCCACATGCTCTCCATCGTGGAGCACCGCTTTCCGTTCCTGCACAAGGTGGATGCGTGGAACCGCTTTGCGGAACGGACCGGCGGGACGCTGGTGGAAAAGTGCTGCCACTTCTTTGACCTGATGCGCCTGATCCTGCGGGACGAGCCCGTACGCGTCTTCGCCAGCGGCGGCCACGACGTGAACCACATGGATGAGGTCTACGACGGCCGGGTGTCGGACATGCTGGACAACGCCTATGTGATCGTCGATTTCAAGGGCGGCCGCCGCGCCATGCTGGAGCTGTCCATGTTCGCCGAGGGATCCAAGTTCCAGGAACGCATCTCCATTGTTGGGGATGCTGCCAAGATTGAAACCCTCATCCCGGTGGCCGCCAACCACTGGATTCCCGGTGACCACGCTGAAGCGACGGTTGAATTCAGCCCACGGTCCCCGCTGGGTCCCGAAAAGCACGAGGTTCCGGTGGATGAGGCTGTCCTGGCGGCCGGCGCGCACCACGGCTCCACCTACTATGAGCACCAGGGCTTCCGGAAGGCCATCCTGGGCGAGGGGCCGGTGGAAGTCACCATTGCGGACGGACTGCAGTCCGTACGCATGGGCCTGGCCGCCGAACGCTCTATTACGGAAGGACGCCCCGTTGAGCTTGGCAATGCCGCCCTCGGGGTACGTTCATAAGAAGATACATGTTGGAATTGCAACATCCCGCCAGGCTCCTGCCCGGCGCACGGGGGAGGGAGAACAGCCAATGGGCACCGCAGATAAAGAGGCGCCGCTGACACCCCGCCAGCGCACCATCCTCGATGAGCTGGGCCGCCGGGGGTTCATTTCAACAAATGATCTGGCGGAGACCTTTGCCGTCTCCGACATGACGGTGCGGAGGGACACCCGGGTGCTGTCCAAGCGCGGACTGGCCCGGGTGGTCCACGGCGGCGTCAGCGCCGTGGACGGTCATGGCCAGAACGCGAACTTCGCCGCGCGCGTCCGGGAGGACGCGGACGCGAAGCTTCGGGTGGCCAGGGTGTGCCTCTCGATGATTGGCGAACGGGATGCCATCATCCTTGATGCCGGCACCACGACGTACCAGATCGCGCAGGAACTGCCCACGTCGTTCACCGGCACCATCATCACGCACTCCGCGCCCGCCATCCAGCGCTGCCTGCAGCTGACGGCGGCGCGCACCATCTGCCTGGGCGGGGAGCTGCTGCTGGACAGCCAGGCGTTCAACGGACCGATGACCGTCAGCGCCGCCTCCGGGCTCCGTGCCAAGACAGCCTTTATTGGCGTCAGCGGCATCCATGACGAGGCGTTCTATATTGAGCGCGACGTGGAGCGCGCCACTAAGATCGCCCTTATGAATTCAGCGGAACAGGTAGTGGTGGTGGCAACCCACCAGAAGATGCTGCGGTACGCGCTGGCGCGGCTGGCGGCGTTCGACGCGGTGGACATCCTGGTCACGGACGCTCCGCCGCCGCGGGAGATCGAGACAGCCCTGCGCGCCGCCAACGTCAAGCTGATGGTTGCCGCATGACGGCCCGCCTGCGCGTGTGCCTGCCGTCCCGGGACCTGCTGGACGCACTGGCGCCGATTGACGGCGTCGACTTTGTCCTGTGGGACCTCACCGGGCCGGTGCCGGACGGCCGGCTGGACCTGCTGGTGCCCGGCTACATGGGCAAACCGGCGGCGCTCGCCGCACTGGAGGGCGTGGACGTCGGCCTGGTGCAGAGCCAGTCCATCGGGTACGACGGCGTCGCCTCGGTGCTGCCCGCCGGCGTCACCTTCGCCAACGCGGCGGGAGTCCATGAAACCTCGACGGCGGAGCTCGCCGTGGGGATGATGGTTGCTTCCCAGCGCGGCATTCCGGACTTTGTCCGGAACCAGGAAACCGGTACGTGGGACAACAGCCAGCGGCCCAGCCTGGCGGACCGGCGCGTGCTGCTGGTGGGTTACGGGGGAGTGGGCAAGGCCATCGAGGCCCGGCTCCTGCCGTTCGAAACCGACGTCACCCGGATGGCCAGCCGCGCCCGCGACGATGAGCGCGGGACCATCCTGGGGATCGATTCGCTGTACCAGCAGCTGCCGCTGCACGAGATTGTTGTGGTCAGCGTCCCCCTGGGCGAAGACACCAGGCAGTTGGTGGATGCGAAGTTCCTGGCGGCCATGCCGGACGGGGCCCTGCTGGTCAACGTGGCCCGCGGCCCGGTGGCGGATACCGGGGCCTTGCTGGCAGAGACCGCAAGCGGACGGCTCCGGGCCGCGCTGGACGTCACCGATCCGGAGCCGCTGCCCGCCGACCATCCGCTCTGGACCACTCCCGGCGTGCTCATCACACCGCACGTGGGCGGCGCCAGTTCGGCCATGTTCCCCCGGATGGTCCGGTTGCTCAGGAAGCAGATCGGGCTGCTGTTGGAGGGCAAGGACCCGGTGAACGTGGTCCTCCCTTAACCGCGGCGGTTCCCGCCCCTATGCTTGGCCCATGTCCACTTTTGAAGTCCGCCGCAGTTCCGTGATCCCTGCCGCCGCCGAAGACATCTTTCCGCTCGTCAACAACTTCCACGAATGGACTGCCTGGTCCCCCTGGGAGACCATCGACCCCGGCATGAGCCGCCGCTACTTCGGCACTGAAGCAGGCACGGGGGCCGGGTATGAGTGGAGCGGCAACCGCAAGGCGGGCAGCGGCACCATGGAGATCGAGGAGTCGGTGCCGTCGAATCTGGTCCGGATCCGGCTGCAGTTCACCAAGCCCTTCAAGGCCCTGAACCCCACCACCTTCACGTTCACCCCTGCCCCGGGCGGCACCGAAGTGACCTGGCGGATGACCGGCGAGAACAAGGGCCTGGGGAGGGTGTTCGCACTGTTCATGAACATGGACAAGATGGTGGGCGCCGATTTCGAACGCGGCCTGGCCGCGTTGGCTGCCACAGTGGCGGCACGAAAGAGCTGAGGCCGCCACATGGGTGTCGTTGACGAAGCCCTGGACAGGATTGACGGACCGGACCGCAGTTGCCTTCAGCACGTGGTGGAGATTGCGCGGTCCCTGGCTCCCGACGCCACGGAGGGCATGAGCTACGGCATGCCCGCCCTCAAACTGGACGGCAAACCGCTGGTGGCGGCCGTGGCCGCAGCAAAGCACCTCTCGGTTTTCCCGTTCTCCTCCGCGGTGGTGGAGGCAGTGGCCGGCCGGCTGGAGGGGTACTCCCTGTCCAAGGGGACCATCCGCTTCACGGCGGACCATCCAGTGCCGGACGACGTCCTCGCTGACATCGTCCGGCTGCGGATGGCAGAAATACGGAAATAGGGCGCAGGACGACGGCGGGACCTATGGTCCTTCCAGCCGGCCGCGCCAGTGCATAGCGTGGTGCCATGGCTGATACTCTCTCCTCCCTCGCAGACTCCTTCAAGAACATGGGCGTTGCCCGCGCGTACGGCTCTCCCGTGAATGTGGGCGGGGAGGACATTGTGCCGGTGGCGCTGGTGTCCTTCGGTTTTGGCGGCGGCACGGAATCGGACCAGGGGGCATCGGGCGGCGGGGGCGGCGGTTTCGTTGTCCCGTTGGGCGTGTACCGGACCGTGAATGGGCGCGCGGTCTTCCGCCCCAACACCATCGCCATGCTGGTGTGCCTTGTTCCATTGGTTTCTGTTGCCGGCGCGGCGTTCCGGAAAGCGGCGCGCTCGGCCCGGAAATAAGCGCCGGGCGGCGGCCCGGCATTCCATAAAATTCCCCTATTTCGTCCCCGGTAATTCGGTTCCATAATGGCCTCGTAGACTTCGGGAACCTCCCGCCGCTGTCCTGTGCCACGGCGGAACCAGGGGTTCCAGGTGGCCGCCCCGGCAATCGGCGGGAAGGACGGCCACGAGGCCCGGCCGGGACGGCCGGACTGTTTCAGGGGGAGAGCAACGCCACTAAATGCACAAGGAGAATTGTCATGCTCAAGGATAGGGAAATCATGGCTGTGCTGCCGGCCAAGGATATTGACCGGGCACGGGAGTTTTACCGGGACAAGTTGGGACTGGAGCCGGTCCAGACGGTCGAAAACGACAACCTTATCTACCGCTGCGGCAAGGGAACGGGCTTCCTGCTCTACCAGACGGACAACGCCGGTTCCGCCAAGAACACCCAGATGTCCTGGGGCGTCGATGACGTCGAAAAGGAAGTGGAGGAACTGCGGGGCCGCGGCGTCGTCTTTGAGGAGTACGACATGCCGGGACTCAAGACCGAGAACGGCATCGCAACGATGGAAGGCATGGGCAAGGGTGCGTGGTTCCTCGACAGCGAGGGCAACATCCTGAACATTTCCTCGATCCCCGTCACGTAGCCATCCGCCTTGCACAGGCGCATACTCAATCACCTGGCAGCAAAGCCATAAGTACGACGCCGGCACGTGCCGCCCGAAGCACCCGCACCCGGGTGCGTGGCAGCGGCAGGCCGGCGCCGCCGTCGTAAGCGGCCTGAAAGGAAGGCACGGGAATGGGCGCGGAAGAGATGGTTCCGGAGACAAAAGGCGTCTCGGTGGAGTTGCTGGCGGCCGTAGACCTTGACGGCGAGATTGACGGGATGGAAGGCCGGCAGCTGCGGATGCGGATGGTGACGATCGACCCCGGCGGGGTCTTCGGGCCCCTCCATGACCATGTGGGGCGACCCGGAACCGTCTTTATCCTGCAGGGAACCATCACCGACCACCGCGACGGCGCCGCCACGGACTATGGGCCCGGAGTGGGCTGGCCGGAGGACCGGAACACCACCCACTGGCTGGAGAACAGGGGGACGGTCCCGGCGGTGGAAATCTCCGTGGATATCGTCACCAAGCTTCCGTCATAAGTCCACGTGTTGTAAAAACCGGTGGCTTATCCGCCGTGTTCTGGGTATCTTGTGCATACCCGTGGTTGAGCAGTCAGCTGGCAAGTTACTCATGGGGGCCACTGATGGACGCCGCTGCTGACCAGCCACCTTCCGGGAGGATCCGTCCCGGCACCAGCTCACAGGGCAGGGTGTTCCATGCCTTCCGGCGCTGGCCGCTCGTCCCGGCCGCCGACCTGCTCCTGCTGCGCCACGCGCTCGTCGGCCAAGATTCCTCCACCGAACCGGACCACGCGTCCGCTCTCCGATGCCTCGTCGACGACGAACTCACGCGCCGGCTGGCCCTCCCGCCCGCTTCGGGGGACTAAGACTGCCGTGGGTCGGTAACGTGTGACATTGGGGGACCGGCCCACGGCCCAAATAAGCCGTCTGTTCCTTCCCCCGCCATCCAATTCAAACGGCGGGCTGGCGCCGCCCCAGCGCCAGCCGCAGGGCGGCGCGGAGGGTGAGCCGGTTCCGCCTGGTTACCGCGATGACGGCTGCGACACCCGCCAGCAGCACCATGATCCCGCCTGCGGCCACGGACCAGCGGGCGCCGAACTGGCTCCCGATCCAACCGACCAGCGGTGAACCCAGGGCGGTGCCGCCCTGCAGGATGGCCAGGTACAGGGCCAGCACGCGACCGCGGAACTGTGGCTCCACGGACAGCTGGATGCTGGTATTGCAGCTGTTCAGGAACGTGATGGACGCCAGCCCCACGGGAATGAGGAGGGCAGCGTAGGCCCAGAAAGACGGCGCGACGCTGCCCAGGATGGTGAAGACACCCAGGCCCAGCGCCCCGCCCAGCAGGAACCTCAGCCGAGGACGGGACCTGCGGGCCGCCAGGAGGGCGCCGGCCAGGGTGCCCACCGCCATGATGGAACCGAGAAGCCCGAATTCACCCGGGCCCATGCGGAATTCGGTGGTGGCCATCAGCGAGTTGATGACGGGAAAGTTCATGCCGAACGCGCCCAGGACGCCCACCAGGACCATGATCAGCATCAAGTCCGGCCTTCGGCGCACGTAGCGGATGCCCTCAACCACCTGGTGCTTGTTCCGCTCGCCCTTTGCCACCGGGGCGGGCTGGGTAATGCGGATCCTGAACAGCGAGACCAGGACGGCCGCGAAGCTCGCCGCGTTGAGCAGGAACACCGGGCCCGTTCCCACCCAGGCGATGAGCACCCCGGCGACCGCGGGGCCTGTGAGCCGGGCGGTGTTGAAGGAGGCGGAATTCAGGGCCACCGCATTGGAGATGTTCTCCTGCCCCACCAGTTCCGAGACGAAGGCCTGGCGCGCCGGTGCGTCCACGGCACTGGCAACGCCCAGGCAGAAGGCCGCCACGTACGCATGCCACAGTTGGGCGGTGCCGGTCACCACCAGGAGGCCGATGGCGAGGCCGGTGGATGCCATGGCCAACTGCGTCCACATGAGGATAATGCGCTTCCGGTACCGGTCAGCCAGGACTCCGCCGTAAGGGCCGAACAGCAGCATGGGCAAAAACTGCAGGCCCGTGGTGAGGCCGACGGCGGCGCCTGAGTGGTCGGTGAGAACGGTCAGGACCAGCCAGTCCTGGGCCACGCGCTGCATCCAGGTGCCGATGTTGGAAACGATCGCACCGCTGGCCCAGATGCGGTAGTTGGGGTTTTCGAGGGCCCGGAACATCGCGCTCATTTGCCGCTCATTTCCTGCATGATGCGGGCCGCCCGGCTGAGGGTAAGCCTGTCGTCCTCGCTGAGCCCGGCCACGCGCTGGGCCAGCCAGGCCGTCCGCTGGCTCCGTGCCTCGGCGAGGACCGTCCTTCCCGCATCCGTGATGTCCACGCGGACCTGCCGCCCGTCGTCGGGGTCTGCGCTCCTGGTGACGAAGCCCTGGTCGGCGAGCGCGTTGACGATCCTGGTCATGGACGGCGCCTGGACGTGCTCACTCTCGGCAAGTGCCCGGAGCGTGCTGGGGCCGCTGCCGTTCAGCATGGCCAGGACCGTGTATTGCCCGGGGGTGATGATGTCGCCCGTTGCCTCAACGCGGAGCCGGCGTGAAGTACGCATCACGGCGGTGCGGAGCTCGATGGCGAGGGTATCGGGCGTGGTGGGGTCTGCGGTTGCTGTGTTCTTCGTTTGGGTGGGTGACATGTATGCGGGTGCGCCTCCTGCTGACGTTCCTTAGCAGTGCTAATTAGTTCTGCTAACTATTATGGTCTGCTTGCTTATCAATGGGCAACAGCCTGCGGTGTGGGTTTGGTGACATGCTCCGGCAGAATGGGATGCGTGACTGGGGGCAGAGCTGATGTAAAGCGCAAATCCGCGTTGTCGTGGAAAGGAAAAGCGAACCTTGCGGTGGCCGTCCTGGTCATCTGCCTGGGCCCGATCCTGATTGGCGTGGGCAGTTTCATGATCAACGTCGACGAGGAGCTTGTGCGGACCGGGACACAGGCCACCGGAACGATCGTCCACTTCAAGGACGTCACCAAAGCCTCCTCGCGCAGGATGCAGGTTGAATTCACGGCGGCGGACGGGCTGCCCCACAGGACGTTCGCGGCCGTTGACCACGACCAGCATCCCGTCGTCGGCAGCGAAGCCACGGTGGTCTATGCCGAAAATGACCCGGCCAGGGCCGTTGTGCTGGGTTATGAGAGCGACGGTGTGTGGTTCCGTGGCGTGGGCATTGTGCTGACCGTCATCTTCGGCGGGCTGGGACTGCTGCTCTGCCTTGGGGTTGGCACCGCGGCCCTCCGTGCCAAATTCCGGAAACCCGCCACAAACCACGTGGTCTGAGACTGTCACGGCTCTTGGGTCTGGCCGCTGCGGCTCGGCGGGCGTAGGCTCGGTCCACCATGACCGAGCAGCAGCCCTTTGAATTGATCCGGCGCTATCCGCATTTCGAGCTGCGCCGGTATCCGGACTACGTGGTGGCCGAAGTGACGGTCACCGCGGATTTTGACCGCGCCGGCAATGCCGCCTTCCGGCATCTCTTCAACTACATCAGCGGCAGCAATAATGCCCGGCAGAAACTGGCCATGACCGCTCCGGTGCTCCAGGAACCAGGGCCCCGGAAACTGGCAATGACCACCCCCGTACTCCAGTCCGGTCCGGTGCCGGGGTCGGGGGAGCCTGCCGAATATTCGGTGGCGTTCGTCCTTCCGGCCGGCGTGACAGCTGACGGCGCTCCGGTCCCTGCCGATCCCATGGTCAGGATCCGCGCGGTGCCAGGTTCCCTTGCCGCAGTGCTGGGATTCTCCGGCAGCGGTTCGGCATCGGCTTTCCAGAAGCGCAACGACGGCCTGCACGCTGCGCTCACCCTGGCCGGGCTGACTCCCGTGGGGACGCCGAGATTCGCCCGCTTCGACCCGCCGTTCAAGCCGTGGTTCCTGCGCCACAATGAGGTTGTCCAGGATGTCCTGGAACCCCAGGCGGGTGGAACGGCACCGGGCGCTTAGCTGGAAGCAGCGCTGTAGGTTTCTTTCCCCCTCCCCACCCGATACTTTCCTGCCTGCCCGGAAAGATCCCTATTCGGGCAACCATGCATAAAGGATGGCCAGTCCGCACTCCGCTGCCCCATTCTCTGGGTATTGCCGCCCTTATGGATGGTTGCAGGGGACGCGGAGTCTCCTCCCACTTTCCCTTTTCTGTTGTTATTGCTGAAACTTTACGATAGTTTCTCACTGTGATGCAGGTCGCACTGGTGGGAGCCCGCGGCCATGATGCCAACAAAAGGACGATGATGACCCGCGAGCACAGCACCAGCACCTCCGAACACCGCTTCAAACGCCTGCACGAACGTCTGGGCGGCATCGCCTACGGGGGTGACTACAACCCCGAACAGTGGCCCCGCGAGGTGTGGGACCAGGATGTCCGGCTCATGAAGCAAGCGGGCGTCAACCTGGTTACCCTGGCCGTCTTTTCCTGGAGCCGGCTCGAGACAGCCGACGGTCTTTACGACTTTGGCTGGCTGGACGAGGTGATGGACCTGCTGCACCGGAACGGCATCGGCGTGGACCTGGCCACTCCGGACGCCGTCCCGCCGGCCTGGTTGATCGCCCGGCACCCGGACATCCTGCCCGTCCTGGCCGACGGCTCTACGTTCGGCTTCGGCTCCCGACAGCACTTCGACGTCTCCCATCCTGCTTACCGGGAAAAATCGCTGGCCATGGCAGAGAAGATGGGGGAGCGCTACGCTGCCCACCCGGCCCTGCGCATGTGGCATGTAAACAACGAGTACGGACCGGTCTCGTACGGCCCGTACGCCGACCGCGCCTTCCGGGCATGGCTGCAGGAAAAATACGGCGACCTGGAGAACCTGAACCAGGCATGGAGCACCGACGTATGGGGACAGCGCTACTCCGACTGGTCACAGGTGAACGCACCCGCCCAGCCGCGCACGTGGTCCAACCCGTCCCGCCGCCTTGATTACCACCGGTTCACTTCGGACAGCATGCTGGAGCACTACAAGGCCGAGCGGGACATCCTGCGCCGGTACACGCCAGATTTGCCGATTGTCACCAACTTCATGCGCTTCTACAAGAACAACGATTACTGGGCCTGGGCTGCTGAGGAGGACGCCGCGGCCCTGGACATCTACCCGGACCCGCGCGAGGAAGACGCCCACGTGGCCGCGGCGCTCAACTTCGACCTGATGCGCTCGCTCCGCCGCGGCCAGCCATGGCTGGTGATGGAACAGGCTACCGGCGCCGTCAGCCAGTGGTCCGTCAACGTCTCCAAGCTGCCCGGCAAAATGAGGCTTGGCTCCTACCAGGCCATCGCGCAGGGCGCCGATTCCATCCTCTTCTTCCAGTGGCGCCAGGCCAGGGGCGGCACCGAACGCTTCCACTCCGGCATGGTCAACCACGCCGGGCCCAATACGCGCATTTTCCGGGAAGTTTGTGAACTGGGCCAGGAACTCAAGGGCCTGGCCGGCCTCACCGGCACACGCTCCAGCGCCAAGGTCGCGCTGGTCTTCGACTGGGACTGCTGGTGGGCCCTGGAACTGGGGAACTCCCCGCGCTCGGACCTGAACTACGCCCAGGAAGTCCTCCGCCTCTACCGCCCCTTCTTCGACGCCAACATATCCGTGGACTTCGTGAACACCACCAGCGACCTCAGCCAGTACGGCATGGTGGTCCTGCCGGCGTCGTACCTGCTCACCGACCAGGCCGCCGGGAACATCGAGGACTATGTGGCCCGCGGCGGGCATCTGGTGGCCAGCTACCTCTCCGGCATCGTGGACCAGGACAACACCATCCTCCTGGGCGGCTACCCGGGCGCGCTGCGCAACGTCCTGGGGGTGTGGAGCGAGGAGATGCATCCGCTGGCCGGGGAGGGCGAGGCAGTCAAGCTTTCAACGGCCGACGGCGGTACGGCCTCAGCCGATTACTGGACCGAGCACCTGCACACCACCACGGCTGACGTTGTTGCGAGCTATGCCTCCGGCCGGCTGGAAGGCTCGCCCGCCGTCACCCGCAACAGCTTCGGCGCCGGCACTGCCGTGTACCTGTCGGCCAGGGTGGACAGCTCCTTCCTTGCGGAACTGCTCTCAACTGAACGTGCCGCTGCGGGAATCCGCGCGGAACTGGATGCGCCGCTGGGAGTGCAGGTCCGCCGTCGTGCCGGCAACGGACGCAGCTACCTGCTGGTCCTGAACCACAACGATGCACCCGCCAGGGTGGACGTGGGGCAGGGCGGCACAGACCAGCTCACCGGAGCCAATGTCACCGGCACGGTGGAGCTCGCCGCCAACGGCGTGCTGGTGCTGGAGGAAATACCCACTAAAGACTCAACCGCAGAAACGGGCCGGTAGGAGGCAGTCATGGCCATGCGATTGGAAGTACCTCCCGAGGCGGTCCCCACGGACGCCGATGCGCGAACTGAAAAACCGCGGAACAAACCCGGAGGCTGGAAGCTGGCCTTCAGGCGGGACTGGCGGCTCTACACCCTGGTGCTGTTGCCGCTGGCCTACTTCGCCATCTTCCGGTACCTGCCTATGGCAGGCAACGTGATCGCGTTCCGGCAGTTCCAGCCCGGCGGCAGCATCTTCGGCGAGAAATGGGTGGGCCTGAAATACGTCACCCTCTTCATCAACGATCCCAGCTTTTGGCAGGCGTTCCAGAACACCATCATCCTGGGCGTGCTGACACTCCTGTTCTGCTTCCCGATGCCCATCATCTTCGCGCTGATGCTGAACGAACTGCGTTCGCAGAAGTTCAAGAAGTTCGTCCAGACCGTGGCCTACCTGCCGCACTTCATGTCCGTGGTGATCATCGCCGGCATGATCCTGCAGAACTTCTCCATGACAGGCACCGTAAACCAAATTGCCAACTCGCTGTTCGGCACCACGGTTAACTTCACCCAGGACGCCGCGTGGTTCCGGCCCATGTACATCAGCTCCGAGGTGTGGCAGACCATGGGGTGGGGAGCCATCCTCTACCTGGCCGCCCTGACCCGGGTGGACGAATCGCTGTACGAGGCAGCCCGGATCGATGGCGCCAACCGCTGGCAGCAGACCTGGCATGTGACCCTGCCGGCCATCCGGCCCACCATCATCACACTGCTGATCCTCAACATCGGCACGTTCATGGCCGTGGGCTTCGAAAAGATCCTACTGATCTACAACCCGCTGAACTACCAGACCTCGGATGTCATCTCCACCTACCTGTACCGGGTGGGCCTTGAATCGTCGAACTTCAGCTACGCGGCGGCGATCGGCATGTTCGAATCCGTCATCGGCCTCACGCTGATTCTCTCCGCCAACGCCATATCCAAGCGGCTCGCCGGAACGAGCCTGTGGTGAAGGGGACAACTGTGAAAGGGACAGCCGTGAAAGAACCCGGCGCGAAAGCAGCACCAAAGGACACAGGTGTCCTGGTCAAGGACATGAAGGTTTCACGCAGCATGCGGCTGTTCCGGGTGGTGAACCTGGCCTTCCTGCTGGTGGTGGTGTTCCTGACCTTGTATCCGTTCCTGAACATCCTGGCGCAGAGCTTCTCAAGCGAAGGATTCATTAACGCCGGCAAGGTCAACCTGTTCCCCATGGGCTTCAACACCGAGACTTACCAGCTGATCCTGGCCGACTCGGTCTTTTGGCGGAACTACGGCAACACGATTCTGTACACCGTGGTGGCCACGGCTATCTCCATGGTGCTGACCACCAGCTTCGCGTATGCCATCGCGAGGAAGGACCTGAAGGGGCGCAGCCTGTTCATCGGCATCGCGGTGTTCACCATGTTCTTCAATGGCGGCCTGATCCCCAACTATGTGCTCATCACCTCGCTTGGAATGCGGGACACCTTATGGGCCGTAGTGCTGCCCAACGCCATCAGCGTCTTCAACCTGCTCATCATGAAGTCGTTCTTCGAGAACATGCCGCGTGAACTGGAGGAAGCGGCCGCCATTGACGGACTTACCCAGTACGGGGTGCTTTTCAAGGTGGTCCTGCCGCTGAGCAAGGCAATCGTTGCCACCATGGTCCTGTTTTACGCAGTAGCCAACTGGAACTCCTGGTTCCAGGCGTTCCTGTACCTGGACAACCCCGATCTGTTCCCGGTGACCATCTACCTTCGCAACATGATTGCCGGCGTCACCACGGCAGGCTCCGCCGGCGGTACGGCGGAGAACGTGGGCCAGATTGCCGCGAACATCCAGTCCGTCACCATCGTCCTGACCGTGATCCCCATCCTCTGCGTCTACCCCTTTGTCCAGAAGTACTTCTTTTCGGGCGTCATGCTCGGCTCCGTCAAGGAATAACCCTTATGAAAGGAAAACCCATGATCCGCAGACGAGATTTCCTCGGCCTGTCCGCGCTCGCAGCCTTCGGCCTGGTGATGGCGGGATGTGACTCTGACTCCGGCAGCAAGGCCGATACCTCAAAGGCCCGCAATGGTGCGATGGACAGCTTTGGGGTTGGGGACACGTTCAAGGCGACGGCGCCGCTGAGCTTCACCTTCCTGTTCAGCGATCAGCCCACCTATCCATACAAGAAGGACTGGCTCCTGTTCTCCAAGATGGCCAGCGACAACAACGTCACCCTGGAACCGACCATCGTTCCCAGCAGCGACTACGAGCAGAAGCGCAGCCTGTTGATCAGTTCGGGCAAGGCCCCGGAGATAATTGCCAAGACCTACCCGGGGCAGGAGAGCGCGTATGTATCCTCCGGCGCCGTCCTTCCCGTCAGCGACTACGTGGACCTCATGCCGCACTACCAGGACAAGATCAAGAAGTGGAAGCTGGAGCCTGAGATTGCAGGCCTCACCCAGGAGGACGGCAAGTACTACGTCCTGCCCGGTCTGCACGAGGAACTCTGGCCGGACTACACGCTGGCGTTCCGGACCGACGTGCTGGAGAAGGACGGGATCGCGGAGCCCAAGACCTGGGACGAGTTCCGGGAGGTGCTGCGCAAACTCAAGAAGAACCATCCCGATGTGGTGCCCTTTTCCGACCGGTTCAACGGCAACAGCGTGCTGAACATTGCCGGCACCGCCTTTGGCACCGTGGCAGGCTGGGGCCTGGTGGACGGACTGACGTTCGATGAAGGCAAGAAGGAGTTCGCCTTCGGTGCCGGCAGCGGCCAGTTCAAGGATCTTGTGACCTACTTCAACTCCTTGGTTTCGGAGGGGCTGATGGATCCGGAAAGCTTCACGCAGACCGATGATTCGGCCATCCAGAAGTTCACCTCGGGCAAGTCGTTTGTGATCAGCGCCAACTCCCAAAACATCATCACGTACCGCACATCAATGGAGCAGTCTCTGGGGAAGGGCAACTTCGCCGTCCGAAAGATCACGGTTCCCGGCGGCCCCGCAGGCGACGTCATTGGCGGTTCCCGGCTGGAAAACGGCATCATGCTGAACGCGTCCGTGAAGGACAAGGACAGCTTCGTGGCGCTGATGCAGTACATCGACTGGCTGTTCTACAGCGACGAAGGCCAGGAGTTCGCCAAGTGGGGGGTGCAGGGCACCACCTACAACAAGGAAGGCGGCAAACGCATCCTGGCCAAGGACATCAACTTCCAGGGCCTGAATCCGGGCGGCACCAAAGACCTGCGCGTGGATTACGGCTTCTCCGGCGGCAACTTCGCCTACGGGGGCACCACGGACCTGCTCCAGTCCACCTTCAATGAGGAAGAGCTGGCCTTCCAAAAGGCCATGAAGAGCAAGAAGCCCAGGCCCGTTGCCCCGCCCGTGCCGTTCAGCGACACCGACCGGGAGCAAGCCACCCTGACTCTCACGCCACTGAAGGACCACGTCAAGCAGAACACCTTGAAGTTCATCACCGGCCAGCGCAGCCTCTCGGAGTTCGACGCCTACGTCAAAGAGCTGGACAGCAAGGGCATGGGCAAATACGTAGAGTTGGCCAACAAGGCCTACAAGGCATACGCCGAAAAGAAGTAGGGCGTACGACGGCGGCCGCGGGCCTTCCGCGGTGACCGAAAGGCAGTCAGTGGTGCAGAAGAAGGCGGAGTACGGAGCCGGCCCCCTGTTCAGGGCGGCCGGCACCGTTGCGGGCGTGATGATGGGCTCGGTCCTCCTGGGGCTGGCCAATATCCTGCTGCTGCCGGCCCTGGTGGCGGCACCCATCGCGGGGGCCTGGGCCCTTGTGGTGGCACTCGTTCCGGCGGGGCCGGCCCTGGTGGCGTGCATGTACGCATTCAACCGAATGGCCGCCGGCCATGAGGGCGGGGTTTACCAGGACTTCGTCCGCGGGTACCGGATGAATCTGGGGCAGGCCCTGCAGGTTTGGGTGCCGTACCTTTTGGTTCTGGCCGTCATCGCGGTCAACCTGGCCGGGCTGTCCTCGCTGCATCCGGGCAACCCGGCCACGCCCGCGCTCAGGCCGGCGATGCTGCTCCTCGCAGTGCTCGTGGCCACCGCCGGCCTGAATGCTTTGCTGCTGCTGTCCAGGTTTTCGTTCCGGACCCGGGACCTCTACCGGCTCTCCCTGTACAGCTTCAGTGCCCGGAAGCGGGTTTCACTGGGCAACGCCGGGATCCTGTTCGTCGCGGGAACCCTGCTGCTGGTGACCACTGCGTACCTGCTGCCGGTTCTCGCCGGCACCGTAGTGTTTCTGGTGTGCCTGAACTCCCGGCCGCTGCTGGCGCTGGTTGAGGAGAAATTCACCGCCGCCTGACCGGTCATGGGTGCAGTTCAGCTGGTTCGGGAAGCCGCTGACTGGATGGTCCCGGCGAGGTCGCGGGGACGGCTCCACATGGGCCAATGCCCCGTTGGGAGGTCGATGACGTCGAGGTGTTCAATGTTCGCCACTTCGGCAAACATGGCATGCCCGGAGCGGGCGAGCTCCAGCACCTGCGCGCCCGGGATCGAGCAGCACACCAGGGTGGTCCGGACCTTGTGGCGGGCATCGTTCGTGAGCTCGACGGCCTGACGAAGCACAGGGCCGGGTTCAGGGACAGCCCGGGCCCGAAAACGCTCGAGGACTTCTGGGCTCAGGCCGTCGAGGCTCGCCTGCTGGGCCAGGACATCGAAGGGCGGCAGCGGAAGCTCCGCCAACTCCTCCGGGATGCCCGGGCCGAAGGCGCTTCCCGGTGCCACAGGGCCGGAGTCGACCCACACCACTCGATGGACAAGCTCAGGGTGTCGGTCCAGGACGAGGCTGACGGGGGCGTTTGCCCCGCTGTGGGCGACGAGAGTGGCGGGCTGGTCCCCAGAGGCCCCGAGCTGGCTGATGACGTCCAGGACCGCCGCGGCCTGGTCGTCGAGGGTCTTTGCCGCACGCCCGGGATCGTCCCCGTCGAGACCGGGCAGCGTCATCGCGACGGCGCGGGATTGGTCGGTTGCCAGGTGTTCCAGCACTTCATCCCACGCCCAGGCGCCCAGCCAGTGGCCGGCGATGAGAATGATGATGGGACGGCTTGCAGTAGTTGTCATGCCAATACCCTCGCAGCCGCCTTGGACAAGGGTGTGTCACTATTTATGTCATGAATCTGCCCGGGCTTAAACGGTGAAGCGGGTCGAACGGCTCCATGCCCTCTCCGAGATATTGCGCCGCAGCGGCAGGCAGGGGGTTTCTGCCGGGCGGCTGGCTGCAGAACTTGAGGTATCTGTTCGCACCATCAAGAGGGACCTCGATGCGTTGGAGAACAGCGGTGCGCCGGTATGGTCCCGCCCAGGTCCGGGCGGTGCCTATGGGTTGGCTGCAGGCGGGTCCCTGCCGCCAGTCAGCCTGTCCCCGGCGCAGGCCGTGGCGCTCATGGCAGCGGTGTCCGCTGCGTCGGATGCCCCCTACGCCGATCTGGCAGCAGCAGGTGTCCGGAAGATCATGGATGTCCTCGATCCCAAAACACGGGCACGAGCTGACGCATTGGCCCACCGTGTCTGGGTCAACGCCCTTCCCTCCTCGTCACGGGCCATCAAGTCGGTACTGGAGGAGGCGATGGCCGAGCAGCGCGTGATTCGCCTTCGCTACACATCCGGGGACGGGACCACCACCACCCGCGACGTCGAGCCGGTGCTGTTCGCAGCCACCAACGGCCAGTGGTACCTGGTTGGGTGGTGCCGGCTGCGCAACGCCATGCGGTGGTTCACCGTTTCGCGTATCGAGCGGGCCAGCGTCACCAAGACGGCCTGCAGTGGCCATGGCATCCATGAGGTTGGGGAACCCCCGGCAAACGCCAGGCCGGTGCACGGCCGGGGGTGAGTCCTCAATCAACCTCTCGGGTCAGTACACGCCCGGACCGGCGCCACCGTTGCCGGTGTCAGCATGTCCCGGTCAAAACCCACGACGCGGCGGCCGCCCTGCAGGATGAGTTCGTGGCTGTGGGTGTCCCGGCTGCTGGAGGTCGACACGTGCAGCTTCACCAGGCCCGGCGTCACCACCCGCTTCAGATCCACCCCTGTGAAGGACGTCCGGTCGGCGTGCACCGTGAACTCGACCCTCGCCGATGCGCCGGCGGCAAGGTCCACCCGGGCGTAGCCAATCAGTTCGCGGAGGGGCCGCACCACCTCGCCCACCGGGTCCTCGAGGTACAGCTGCACCACTTCGGCGCCGTCAACGGGGCCGGTATTGGTCACGGTGCATCCCACGGTGACGGCATCCGCTGTGGACATTGCGTCCGCACTGGCCGAGTGGCAGGAAAAGTCGAAGGTCGTGTAAGACAGGCCGTGCCCAAAGCTGAACAGTGGCGAGGGGTCCAGCGCGCTGACGCCGGACGGCCCGGCCAGGCGGCTGTGCAGGTAGGTGCCGGGTTGTCCGCCGGAAGTTCGGGGTACGGAAACGGGCAGTTTGCCGGACGGGTTGACGGCCCCTGTCAGGATGTCCCAGAGCGCCTCCGCGCCCTCTTCGCCGGGAAAGAAGCCCTGGACGATCGCCCCGGCCCGGTCCGCGAAGTCGCCCAAGGCGTAAGGCCGGCCGCTGAGGACCACGACGACGGTGCGCGTTCCGGCGGCCTCGGCCGCGGTGAGCACCTGGTCGAGCATGCGGTGCTGGTCCCCGGGCAACTGAAGGTCAGCTGCGTCGTTGCCTTCCCCGGAGGTGCCGCGGCCGAAGAGGCCGGCGTTGTCGCCCACCACGATTACGCAGGTGTCCACCGACGCGGCAGTCCGGCAGGCCTCCGCGATCTGTTCGTCCGTGATGGCCTCGCAGGTGCCGGTCGCAGCGCTGCGCAGCGATCCGAAACGGTTTCTGCCTGCCGAGGCCACGGTGGGAACGTGGACACCCATGGGAACGTCCGGGTGTGATGCGCCCACATGCGCGTCAAATGAGTAGCAGCCCAGCATTGCGAATGGATCCTCTGCCAGGGGCCCCACCACGCCAAGCGAGGCCAACGCCGTAACGGGCAGCGGGAGGCTGGCGCCGCCGTCGTGCATCCCGTTGGTCAGCAGCACCAATGACTGGGCGGCGATCTCGCGGGCCAAAGCCCGGTTCCCGGCTGGATCCAGGTCGACGGCTCCGGCGCTGAGGACCGGGGGCGCGGGGTCAAAATCCGGCGCGAGCAGCCCGGCCTCCTGCTTCTGCCGCAGCACCCGGCGAAGGGCGGTGTCCACCAGGGATTCGGGGACCTCGCCGGAGCGCACGCGCTCAAGCAGGGGCGTGCCATAGCAGTTCACTGTAGGCAACTCCACGTCAACGCCCGCTCTGAGTGCCAGGGCTGCTGCATCGCCGGAATCGGCAGCAACGCCGTGGGTGACATGCAGGAAGGCGACGCCGAAGTAGTCGGCAACCACGGTGCCGGCGAAGCCCCACTCGTCGCGCAGCAGCGAGGTCAGCAGTGCGCGGTTGGCGGCTGCAGGAATGCCGTCGGTGTCCGTGTACGCATGCATCACGGAGCGGGCTCCGCCGTGTTTAAGCGCCATTTCGAACGGGGGCAGCATCACGTCCGCCAACTCGCGCGGGCCCATGGACACCGGTGCATGGTTGCGTCCGGCGCGGGACGCAGAGTAGCCAACGAAGTGCTTGAGCGTGGCCACGATTCCGGACCCTTCCAGCCCGGAGACGTAGGCGCTGGCTACCGTGCCCACCAGGTAGGGGTCCTCGCCGATGGTCTCCTCCACCCTGCCCCAGCGCAGGTCCCGCACAACGTCCAGCACGGGAGCCAGCCCCTGGTGGACGCCGAGTGCCCGCATCTGCCCACCAATGAGACCCGCCATCCGACGGATCAGCGGAGGGTTAAAGGTCGCGCCCCACGCCAGGGGGACGGGGAAAGCCGTGGCCTTCCACGCAGCCAAGCCGGCGAGGCATTCCTCATGGACCTGCGCCGGAATCCGGAAGCGTGAGGCCGCCATGATCTGTTCCTGCGCCGCGGCCAGCCGCCGGGCGCCCTCGAGAGGCTCCAAGGGCACCGTGCCGTACATGCGGGTGATCTGCCCCAGTCCGGAGGCAATCATCTCCTCCCAGGAGCGCGCGTCGCCGGCCATCTCATTCTGCAGCGGCGCTACGGAGTCTCCGTCCGTGGACGCATTGACCCACACACCTGCCAGTTGGGCCAGCTTCTCTTCCAGGGTCATGTGCCGCACCAGCTCATCAATGGAGAGGCGTTCGACGGCGTCACGGGAGCCGTTGCCGGCGGCCGGGGAGGTGATGGCTTGCTTTTCGGCGGCACCGCTGGTCACGGGCGTCTCCTGGGATCGTAGGAAGTTTCTAAGAAACTATCAGAAACTATCGTTTACTTTCTAGGTCCTAAAGCATTGACTCTTCAAAGATAATCCTCCTACGGTTGACAATGGGAGTGGGATAAGTCTGCGACGGAACCCACGAAACTTCGTGAATGGAATAGAAACTTTCCATTGACTTTGGGACCAGGCGCCCGGAGGCCCTTCGGACCACTTCGAAGCCCTGGGGCGCTACCTACATCACTGCAACGACGGAGAAAACATGCGGACGTACAGAGTGGCCATCGTGGGAACCGGCGGGATCGCGGCGGTCCATGCTGACAACCTGGCCCGGACAAACGGCAGGGCGGAGCTGGTGGCGGCATGCGACGTGGACCAGGGCCGGCTGGATGCCTTCGCGGAGAAGCACAGCATCCCTGGTATGTACCTGAGCCTGGCCGATCTTCTGGCAGAGGCCAAACCGGACATTGTCCACCTCTGCACGCCGCCCATGTTCCACATCGGCCAGGCCATCGAATGCCTCGAAGCAGGCGTCCATGTCCTCTCCGAAAAACCCCCGGCGCTAAGCCTCGCTGACTTCGACCGGCTGGAGACCGCCCAGGCAAAGGGCGGCGCCCAGTTCTCTTGCGTCTTCCAGCACCGGTTCGGGGATGCGGCAGCCGCGGCCCGCCGGCTGATTGGCGGCGGTGACTTCGGCCGTCCCCTGGTGGCCCGGTGCGACACCCTCTGGTACCGGCCGGACAGCTACTGGGAACTTCCCTGGCGCGGAACCTGGGAAGCCGAGGGCGGCGGGCCCACCATGGGTCACGGCATTCACCAGTTCGATCTGCTGTTGCACCTGCTGGGTCCGTGGGAGGAAATCACCGCCATCGCCAGCCGGCAGGCACGGCCTACTTCCACTGAAGACTTGTCCGCCGCCCTGGTCCGGTTCAGTAACGGAGCCGTGGCCACCATTATCAACTCGCTGCTCTCGCCGCGGGAAACCTCGGACATCCGAATCGACTGCGAATTTGCCACTGTGGAGCTGAGCCACCTCTACGGCTACAGCACGGACAACTGGACCATTACGGCAGCGCCCGGCCACGAGGACCAGGTAGGAACAGCGTGGAACGGCGAGCCCTTGGATCAGGGAAGCGGACACGCGGCCCAGTTCCTGGCCATGTATGGCGCGCTCGACGCCGGCCGCCCTCTTCCGGCCGGGGCAGACTCCGCACGGCAAACTCTGGAGTTCGCTGCCGCCCTCTACGCCTCCGCCTTTACCGGAAAATCCGTGCACCGCGGCGAGATCGTCACCGGCCACCCCTTCTACGGGGGCATGGACGGCGAAGGGCTGGGCGCGAAAGTCCTCGAGGAGACAGCATTCAACCTGACCGCCCTCAAAGCCACCAGCGTCTGAGCCCATACCCAAGGAGGCACCACCATGACCACCCCCACAGCAGCGTCCCTTTCCGCTGTGTCCGCGGCATCACTCAGTTTCCACGACGATGGAGCGGCCCTCACCTTCACAGCCAAAGGCAGGCCTATCGCCACCTATACCTACAAGCCCACGGACGACCAGTACGAGAGTCCGCGGCCGTTCTTCCATCCGCTGACCACCCTGGGCGGGGACGAGGTGACAATTTCCCGCCCGTGGGACCACGTCTGGCATAAGGGACTTTCCTGGGCGCTGCCCAACGTGGGCAAGCACAATTTCTGGGGCGGAGCCACCTACACACGCGCCACGGAGTACGCCAACCTGGACAACAATGGTGCCATGACCCACGGATCCTTCACGGGCATCGACCAATCCGGCCCCGGCATCACGGCGTCGGAATCCCTGACCTGGACCTCGCAGGAAGGGGAACCGGTCATTGCGGAGAGCCGCCGGTTCAGCCTCCGGTTGGTGGAAGACGCTGCCACGGAGAACAGCGAAACCGAGGGGGCATACGCCATCCTCTTTGAGACCAGGATGAGCAATATCTCCGGCGAAGAGATCCGCATCGGCAGCCCCACTACGGAAGGCCGGCACAACGCCGGATACGGTGGCCTCTTTTGGCGCGGCCCCAGGTCCTTTACAGGCGGCGTGTTCCGCAACCAGGAGGATGCGGGTACGGACGAATTCATGGGCACCCGCTCGCCGTGGATCGCCTTCACCGGTACGCATGACGTCACCTGCCGGGCCTCCACCATCGCGTTCGTGGAGGACGGAAATAACCCCGGTGCACCCAACCAGTGGTTTGCCAGGTCGTCCATGTTCGCGTGCCTGGGCTCAGCCCCCTTCTTCAGCGAGGAGGTGCCCCTCCGTGAAGGTGCGCCGCTTTCCTACCGCTACGCCGTGGTGATTGCCGATGGCGGTGTGGACGCCGAACGCGCCCAGGCGCTGGCGGATGCTGCGCAAGCAGCGCTTCGCGATTGGGCGTAACGGATGGCCTCAACGTTTCCGGGCGCCACTGGGCTCTCCGAAATCAGCATCTACGACTGGCCGGGCGCCGACGGTGCAGCCGGCGGGTCGCCGCACGTGCACACCGCTTCCACGGAGGCGTACGTGGTGCTCCAGGGAATCGGCAGGCTGGAGACACTTGACTCGCGCGGCTTCACCTCGACACCGTTGGCGCCTGGGGTGGTGCTTTGGTTTACCCCCGGCACCGTGCATCGCGCCATCAATGATTCGGGTGACCTGAAGGTCCTTGTAGTCATGCAGAGTGCCGGGCTGCCCGAACACGGCGACGCCGTGATGACATTTCCGCCCGAGTACCTTGCGCACGCGGAAAAGTACCGGAGCGCAGCGGCGCTGGAACACAAGGACGCCGACGCTGGGCCGGACGCGGGCGAGCACGCCGCGCGCCGCCGTCGTGATTTGGCCCTGGAAGGTTACTTTGCGCTTAAGCAAGCCGTGCTGGTTTCCGGTCCGGCAGCACTGGCCGACTTCCATGCTGCCGCTGCCCGTCTGGTCTCGGACAGGACCAGCGCCTGGGCAGACGTTCTGGCGGAGGGAGCTGCCCGCCAGGCGGAAGTCACCCGGCAGCAGCTGGCCTCTCTGGACACGGCAGAAAGTATCTATCTGTCCGGTGCGCGAACTACGATGGGAAAACGGGAAAACCGCAGAATTTACGGCATGTGTGGCCGGATCCAGACGTGGGAACTTTCCGATACATAGCACCGGGCGCGTGACCCGGGTGAGAGGGCGGTTTCCGTGGTGAGCAAGCAGGACACCAGGCGCGCGACGATCAGTGAGATTGCCCGTGAAGCAGGGGTTTCGGTTCCCACCGTGTCCAAGGTGCTGAACGGGCACGCGCACGTGGCGGCAGAGACGCGTGCCCGGGTGGAGGAGATCATTGCCCGGCGCGATTATGCGCGCCGCCCTGCCAAACGCAGGCAAAAGGCCGGCCTGGTGGACCTGGTGTTTCCGGGGCTGGGCTCGGAATGGGCCCTGGAGATCATCGAGGGCGTAGAACGTGTGGCACAGGACGCCGGCTACGGGACTGTGGTCAGCAGCCTGAGCCTGGACGGCTCGCGCATCCGGCCGTGGCTGGCCAACCTCGCGGAGCGGAAATCGGATGGGCTGCTCATGGCCGTCTACCAGTTGGATGCCAAGCAAATCCAGCGGATCAAGTCCTTGGGGATACCTGTGGTGCTGATCGATCCTGTGGGCCAGCCTGGCCCGGACCTGATGACAGTGGGGGCGGCGAATTGGGAGGGTGGCTATTCGGCCACGGAACACCTTTTGCAGTTGGGGCATAAGCGGATCGCCATGATCGGCGGCCGCGAGGACCTGCAGTGCAGCAGCGCCCGAGAGGATGGCTACATCTCGGCACTGCGCCGCGCGGGCATAGCCCTGGACACGGCGTTGATGGTTCCCGGCGACTTTTCCATCGAAGCGGGCGAGGCTGCAACCCGCAAGCTGCTGGAGTTGTCGGACCGTCCGACGGCGATCTTCACCGGCAACGACGACCAGGCCTTGGGTGCGTACCGGGCTGCGCGTTCCGCCGGGCTCCGCATTCCCGAAGACTTGTCCGTCATTGGGTTTGACGACATTCCGGCGGCCGAGTGGATCGAGCCGGGGCTGACCACGATCCGGCAGCCGGTAGTGCAGATGGCCGAAACTGCCATGCGCGCCCTGCTCCGGCATCTGGATGGTGACGAGGAACTGCCGCAGCGGATCGAGCTCGGCACCGAGCTGGTGGTCCGGGGTTCCACTGCCCCGCCGGCTAAAAAGTAGTCCGCACCCTCCGGCGCCCGCTCCCTTTTGGCAGCTTCTTTTAGGGTTTTGTGCGCGTCCCGGATGTCCGCAGGGGTCTGGCCCTGCATCACCCAGCGGTTGCCGTCGGGATCGGTGAAGTAGGCGAACAGGACGCCGCCCAGGTCCTGGATTTCGCTGATGTCCGCGCCCCGCCTGACCAGTTCGGCCCGGACCTCGGTGATGTCCGGAACCACCAGTTGCAGTCCCTCCAGGCTGCCCGGCGTCATGGCGGTCATCCCGGTGCCGATGACTACTGATGTGGGCGAACCCGGGGGAGTCAGCTGGACCACCCTCATGCCCGGAATGTGTTCCACGTCGTGGTCCAGGACGAAGCCAAGTTTTTCGGTATAGAACGCTTTCGACCTGTCGACGTCGGAAACCGGGACCTGGACAACCTCAAGACGCATCTGCATCCGGCCACTCTATCTTTGCGGCTCACGCAAGGGAATGGGAGCCGAACAGACGGGTTTAGCCACGCGAAACCGCGAATTATGAAGCACTCACACGGTATTGCGTCGGGCTTTCCTCAAGGTCCGATCAAGACTTGCTGAATGTTGGCCGAGGACGCGCAGGACGCCCGTTTTCGGTTTCGGTTGGACCATAGGCTCATGACGATGAGTTTGTCGGGCTTAGCAGCAGGCCCGCCAAATGTGGGGTCCCCTTATGGGGACCCCGTGAAAATGGGGAAAGAATGCCCGACCACGACACCCTTTTCGGGTTTGTTCCACCTGCGGCGGCACCGAAGCCGCCGCGGAAACCACGCATTTCAACGTTTATTGTTGCCGGCATCACCGCACTGTTCATGCTTTTGGGCGCGCTGAGCGGCGGAGTGGGCGGAGCCCTGGTTTTCCTGGGCATTTCAACCGCACTCACCGGCCTTTATGTCCTGCTTACAGGGCGGCGCTCCTGGGCCTGGCTCCCGGCGCAACGCAAGGCCGGCGCCATCGCGATCGCCGCGTCCCTCGCCCTCTTCATCGGCGGGGCCGTCGCCTTGCCGCACGTTGCCAGCGCAGACCTGGAGGCAGCCTCCTCGGAGAGCGCCGCCAAGGTGGCGTCCGCCAAAGCGAGCCCAACCGCCACAGCCACGGCTTCGCCGTCGTCCACGCCCACTCCCACCGCTGACAGCACTGGTGAGCCGCTGGACCCGGAGAACCCGGCCGTCCTTGCCGCCGGCGTCACCGCCACCGCACCCAACGCGCAGCCGGCCTACGCCACGAAGGCGGTCGATCTGTTGGCCACCCTTTCCATCAAGGGCCGGGCGCCGAAAACGGGGTATGACCGGGCGCAGTTCGGCCAGGCGTGGCTGGACGTGGACCGCAATGGCTGCGATACCCGCAACGACATCCTCCGGCGGGACCTCACCGGCATCACTTACACGAACAGTGTTCCCTGCAAAGTCCAGACAGGGACCCTGGCGGATCCCTACACGGGCAAGACCATCAGTTTTGTCCGTGGCTCGGGGACCAGCACTGCCGTGCAGATCGACCATGTGGTGGCGCTGAGCGACGCGTGGCAGAAGGGCGCGCAGCAGTTGACCACCGAGCAGCGGACGGCGTTCGCGAATGATCCGCTGAATCTCCAGGCAACGGACGGCCCCACCAACCAGCAAAAGGGCGACGGCGACGCGGCCACCTGGCTGCCCCCGAACAAGCCCTTCCGGTGTGAGTATGTGGCCCGGCAGATCTCGGTGAAGGCGACATATGGGCTGTGGGTGACACAGGCGGAGCACGACGCGATGGCCCGCATCCTCGGTGACTGCTCCGGACAGTTGGCTCCGACCAGCCAACAGTCCCCGGCTCCCGCACCGGCGGTGGCTGAACCGGCGCCTGCCGCGGCTGCTCCTGCTCCGGCGGCGGTTGCCCCCGCACCGGCACCGGTCGCTCCGGCGCCCGCGCCCGTTGTCCCGGCGGCACCTGCGCCGGCTGCACCCGCACCTGCTCCCGCCGCACCGGCACCTGCCGCCGTCTACTACGCCAACTGCACTGCGGCGAGGGCTGCGGGAGCTGCGCCGCTCTACGCCGGCCAGGCCGGCTACCGGTCCGCACTGGACCGCGACTCCGACGGCATCGCCTGCGAGTAGGCCCGTTCTTGTCCGGACTCTCCGGACGCGATTTCAACACCATCACACGCATTCCTAGGGGGAATCTTGAAAACAAGTCCCATGCCTGCCGCCGGCAGGTTGAAGAAGACGCTGGCTCTGGCTGTGCTTGCCGGCCTCATGCTGACGGGCTGCGGCGGCAAGCAGGCGGCGACGCAGCCTGCAGCAGCCGCAACCGCTGTTGCGCAAACGATCGAGACCGTCACCGTTCCGTCCGTGACGGGTTTGGCCCTGGACAAGGCCACGGATCAGCTGAAAGACCTTGGGTTTGAAGTTGATGCCAAGGACACGGCCCACGGCAAGTCGATCATGGTCAAGAGCAACTGGCAGGTGACCACCCAGGACCCAGCCAACGGTGCAAAGGCTGACAAGGGGTCCACGGTGCATCTCGGCGTCAAGAGCCTTGACGATATTGCGGCGGAGAAGGCTGCGGCCGACAAGGCGGCAGCTGACAAGGCCGCGGCCGAGAAGGCGGCTGCTGCTGCGAAGGCGGCCGCTGAGAAAGCCGCTGCCGACAAGGCCGCCGCCGATCAGGCAGCCGCTGCGAAGGCTGCCGCCGACCAGGCTGCCGCGGCTAAGCAGGCCGCGCAGGCTCCCGCACCTGCTCCTGTGGCAGTTCCTGCCGCACCAGCCCCCGTGCAGGCTCCGGCAGCTGCCTACTACGCCAATTGCACTGCAGCCAAGGCCGCGGGTGCGGCGCCTTTGTACAGGGGACAGGCGGGGTACAGCTCTTCCCTTGACCGCGACGGCGACGGCGTCGCCTGCGAGCGTTAGCCAGGCGGGGCAGTGCTAAGGCGAGCCGCGGATCCTCCTTTCCGGAGGTATCCGCGGCTCGTGGCTTTAAGGGCCAACCGAGGGAATTGAGGTCGGGGCCGGAGATGGGGGAGGCCAGACAGCATGTGCGGCAGCACACACCAGGGAATTACGACGGCGGGAGGCCGCTTGGGTGCCCCGACGGCCGTTCCTGCCCCGGGATTCCGCGGATCTTCACCCGCTAGGGGGTCGATTTGCGGTTGGGTGTGGGGGCGGGTATTGTTTTCTGAGTCGCCGCCGCTGAAGCGGAAAGATAGCGGCCAAACCCCTTACTGAACGGCCTGGAAATGGTTCGCCCCTTGGCGTGCCGGATGCGGGTGGGGCTGGTTTTTAGGTGGAGTGGATCGCGGTAACGCTGATTTGCGAAGCTTGTTGGAACCGGGTAAGTTTGGAAAGTTGCTCCGGAGCGAGCCTGGACGTTGGTTTGGGTGGTGCCGGGTGTGTCTGTTGTTTGAGAACTCAATAGTGTGCCAAGTTTGT
>NZ_LMSF01000008.1:0-102886 GCF_001428325.1 Arthrobacter sp. Soil761
GTCCGGCGCGACGTCGATGTCCAGCAGGCCGCACTGGCCGTCCAACAGGCAGCAGCGACCATATCAAACCGCCTGATGGAGAACCAGCACCGGTCATGACCGCCAAATGAACTCATGCCGCCCGTCCCCCAGCAACCCGGAACCCTCGCAGTTCATGTGCGTCGCAAGGCTGGCCATTCCAAAGGGCGTGCTGATTTGCAGGGCAAGGGCGTAGTCAGGGGCCTGGCCGCGTGGGCGAGCCCCACGGGCCAACACGTTCACCGTGTTGGCCCGTAGCGGCTTAGAACGTGTGCAGCACTACTCGCAGGAACTCGGTTGGTTCGATGGCTTCGACGGGAACGGGGCCTTCGTTGGCGAGGAATTCATATGCGGTCTCGGGACCGTACTTCTCGCCACCCGAAGTGACCTGGCCGTTGAGCTGGAACAGGACTTCGATGGAGGGATGCTGACCCGCCTGGTAGACCGCGCCGGCGTCCAAGCGCAGGAACCCGGTGCGCAGGTTGCGTTCAGTGAAACTGCCCAGCCGCTTTTCCCAAACACCCTGGTCACCCTGGGGCGACCAGTCGTAGGCTGCAGGGTTCATCGCGATGACGTCTTCATACCGCGGGGTCGCGAATTCAAGCTTGCCGCCCGTAGCACGTTCGAAGATCGCCTGGGAGCCGTCCATGACCTGCTCATCGCCGTTGGCGTCGGTGTAGTGGTACTTTCCCTTTTTGAATTCGCCGGTCTTTTCCAATTCGGCATTCGTGGCCTCGCGCTGGGCAGCGGACAGGTAGCCCTGGCCGCTCGCGCCGCCGCACTGGAGGACCAGGGTCCGAAGGCCCTCGGCACGCTCCTGGGGGCCATAGTAGACACTTTCGGGGAAGTACCCCACCCACCCTTCTTCCAGGACGTCATTCTCGGTATATGGCAGTTGCCCCTGAATGACATAGCGGATCTGGTCGAAGGTGTGCCGATGGCGGGGGGTCCGCCAACCGCCACCGCCGGTCTGGCCCATGTTGAGGTCGTAATTGTTCGGCGAACCGTCTTCGCCGACCAGCAGGTGCTTCTGCTCCAATACTCCCTCCCGCATGGATCCAACTGCTTCGCTGCCGGTTTCTGCTGCTTTGCTTACGCGCATCTTCCCTACTCCTTACAAAGTGGATACATCCTGCGGCAAAAGCCGAAGGGGGCTGCGGAGTCCGGATCGCCGGCTGTCGTTTACATCCGCGAAGGACCGGCCGCGATATTGACAGTATCCCATATGGCAGGATATTGTCTATAAGGAGAGCAGGGGCCCGCCCTGCTGCCTCACCTTGAGGGCCGCCTCATCGAGGATGCCCGCGATGCTAACGATGCCCAGACCATGGGAGAACGTTTATTGCCGGCGCCTGGAGGGGCCCCAGGGAGAGGCGTTAGTGCAGTCGGCCAGGAGGGTAGGCCCCTCCATCAGTGTCTGCACGCCCACTACGACACGCGACGCCACGAGGATCGACTATGACGACGACAACCCTGACACACACTCCACAGGACTCCGGCGTGCCGGCGTCGGCACGGGACTTCAGCGTCCATGAACGGGTGGTGCTGATCACCGGCGCCGCCCAGGGCATCGGCCGGGAACTTGCGCGCCAGTTCGCCGCCGCCGGAGCCTTTTCCGTGGTCGCGGACCTGAATTTCGACAAGGCCAAGGCAGTGGTCAAGGAGATTCATGACGCCGGTGGAACCGGTTTTGCCGTCAAGGTGGACGTGTCGGACGAGACGTCCGTCACATCGATGGTCGAGGCGGTGATGGAAAAATGCAGCCGGATCGATGTGCTGATCAATAACGCATCGATCTTCGCGACGATCGAGAAGGGGCCGTTCGATCAGATCCCCATGGCACAGTGGGAACAGGTCCTCAAGGTCAACGTCACCGGGAGCTACCTGTGCGTTCGGGCAGTCGCTGCCCATATGCGCGCGGCGGGCTTCGGACGCATCATCAACATTTCATCCGACTCGGTCACCCGGGGCATCGGCAACTACCTGCACTACGTCACCTCCAAGTCAGCATTGATTGGCATGACCAATGCGTTGGCGCGGGAGCTGGGCGGCGACGGGATTACCGTCAACTGTGTACGGCCGGGCATGATCGCCACGGAAGTTGAGCGCACAGTCAACCCCACCATCGAGGTCCGTGAGCGCGCCGCGTCGCAGCAGTGCATCCCCCGCGGAATGGTCCCCACTGACCTGGTCGGCATCATGTTCTTCCTCGCCACACCGGCTTCGGCGTTCATCACGGGCCAGACCATCGCCTGCGACGGCGGCTACACCCACAGCAGCTAACCCACCGGACAAGCCCTACAAGCCTGAGGAGAACTCCAGCATGGAGCAGTACCCGCACCTTTACATCAACGGCCAATGGACTGAACCGACGGACCCCCGCGAGGTGGAGCTCATCGACCCCACCCGCGAGGAAGCCTTCGCCCGGGTCACTCTGGGAAGCGCAGCGGATGTGGACCGCGCGGTTGCCGCGGCCCGGAAGGCGTTCAAGAGCTTTTCCACGACCTCGGTGGACGAGCGGATCGCGCTCATCGACCGCATCATCGACGTCTACGAGTCGCACAGCGAAGAGTTCTCCGAATTGATCGCGCGCGAGGTCGGTATTCCGGTCAGCAACCGTGCCCAGGTCACCGGCCCACTCCAGCATATTAGGGTCGCCCGCGACATCCTGCGCGAGTACCCCTTTGAGTCGCGGATCGGCGGCGCCATTGTCCGTCGCGAGCCGATCGGGGTCTGCGCGCTGATCTCCCCGTGGAACTGGCCCGTCCAGACCGGAGTCATCAAGATCATCTACGGACTTGCTGCCGGCTGCACGATCATCGCCAAACCCAGCATGAACTCCGCCGCGAGCGGCACACTGCTGGCCCAGGTGCTGCACGAGGCGGGAGTACCGGCGGGCGTGTTCAACCTGGTGAACGGTACCGGGCGCATTGTGGGAGACGCGCTCTCCCGCCACCCGGATGTGGACATGATCTCCTTCACGGGTTCAACCGCCGCCGGCCGGCAGGTCGGAGCCGCCGCAGCAGACACCGTGAAACGCGTCTCACTCGAACTCGGGGGAAAGTCAGCCAACATTGTGCTGCCCGACGCCGATCTCGAAGAGGCCGCGCGGTGGAACATCCAACGCTCGTTCCTCAATGCCGGTCAGTCCTGTCATGCCCCCGCCCGCATGCTCGTGCACGAAAGCCAGGTGGAGCAGGTAGTGCCCTTCCTCATCGACGAGGCACAGCGCTATCGCTTGGGTGACCCTCTGCAGAGCTCGACGACCATGGGCCCGGTCGTCAGTGCTGACCAGTTCAAATCGATCAGGGATTTCATCCAAACCGGCATCGATGAGGGCGCCGACCTCGTCACCGGTGGGCTTGAGCGCCCTGAGGGGCTGGACCGGGGCTATTTCGTGAAACCGACGGTGTTCACGGGAGTTACCCCGGACATGACAATCGCCCGGGAGGAGATCTTCGGCCCCGTCCTGGCCGTCATGCCCTACCGTGACGAGGACGACGCCGTCCGGATCGCCAACGATTCGCCCTACGGGCTGGGAGGCTATGTCTTCGGTGGCGATCGGCGGAGTGCCCGGCGCGTCGTGAACGCGCTGCGGGCCGGACGTATCAGCTACAACGGCGCAGCGACGGATTCGTACACGCCCATGGGCGGATACAAGCAGTCCGGCATCGGCCGCTCGATGGGCAGGTTCGGGCTCGAAGAATATCTCGAGATCAAGTCCGTGTACGGGTTCGAGGACGAAGCGCAAGCGTTACCGACTCTGTTCGGCTGAAAACATCCGACTCGATCAGGAGACCACAGAAAATGAACACCGAAGCCACTCCCCTGCTGCGCAATCGTGCCAAAGAGAAGTTATCAAAAGGCGAACGGGTGTACTCCATGACCGTTCGACTGGTACGCACTGTCGACATCGCCTCCATCGCCCACACGGCGGGGTTCGACTCCGTCTACATTGACCTGGAGCACAGCAGTTTCTCCCTGGAGGCCGCGGGTCAGATCTGCATGGCCTGCAATTCCCTGGGCGTCACTCCCCTCGTCCGAGTCCCCGGCCTGGACCCATCCTTCATTGCCAGGGTCATGGATTCAGGGGCCATGGGCATCATCGTCCCCGGCGTAGAGTCCGCCGAAGAGGCCCGCACCTTGGTCCGCGCTGTCAAGCACGCGCCCTTGGGTGGGAGGTCCTTGGCTGGGGCCGCGCCCCAACTGCACTACCGGGCCCTCCCCGCCGATCAACTCGTCCGTGAGCTCGATCAGGCCTCCATGGTGGTACCGATGATTGAGTCCCAGGCCGGCCTTGACGCGGTGGAAGCCATCGCCGCAGTAGACGGTGTGGACATGATCCTCGTGGGTGCCAGCGACCTCAGCGTCGAGCTGGGGGTCGCGGGGCAACTCGACCACCCGCGGGTGCACGAGGCATACCTCAAGGTAATCAAGGCCTGCCAAGCGAACGGAAAGTTCGTGGGCATCGGCGGCCTGGGCGGGCGTCCGGATCTTATCCGTCAATACCTGGATCTCGGTGCCGGCTTTGTCTCCACCGGCAATGACATCTCTTTCCTCAGCACCGCCGCAGCACAAAAGCGCCAGCAGTTCGAATGACCGACTTATCACAGGACAGGAAGCACATATGAAAATCTGCGTATATGGAGCAGGAGCTGTGGGAGGGCACATCGCCGGACGGCTCGCGGGGAGCCAAGCCGAGGTCTCAGTGATCGCCCGCGGTGAGCAACTGACCGCGATCCGGGAACATGGGCTGCGGGTCGAAACCCGTGACGCAGTGCTGGTTTCCCATCCGGCCGCAACTGACCGGCCGGCCGAGCTGGAACCCCAGGACATTGTCATCGTCGCGGTCAAAGCCCCGTCCCTGCCGACCATCACCAAGGACATAGGTTCCCTGCTCCACAAGGACAGTTTGGTGCTGTTTGTCATGAACGGCATCCCTTGGTGGTACTTCCACTCTCACGGCGGAGACCTGGACAACACCCGTCTTCGACGGCTGGATCCCGAGAGCACCCTGTGGGACCGCATCGGCCCGCAGCGCGCCGTGGGTGCCGTCGCCTACACCGCCTGCAGCGTGATCGCACCAGGGGTAATTCGCGCCGCGAATCCCGTGAACCGTCTGATCGTAGGACGCCCTGATGGTCGCTCGGACGCGAGGCTCGACGCACTGGCGTCGCTCCTGAACCCCAGTGGCCTGGAAGTCACCGTGACGCCGAAGATCCGTGACGCGGTCTGGGCCAAACTACTGATGAACCTGATTGGGGGTTCTTTGGCCGTCCTCACAGCCTCGCCGATGAAGGATGCCCTGGACAAGGCCGCCGTTGCCGGCACCGCCAAGGCGATGGCCGCTGAGGGTGCCGCCATCGCCCGTGCCCTGGGCTGCGATCCGGGCGATCCCTACGAAGGCTTGAGCAAGCTGGCGAAGTCCGGCCATCTGCAGAGCATCGCCCAGGACTTGTTGGCCGGCCGACCCATGGAGATCGACGCCATGTTCCGAGTCCCCCTTGACCTGGCGGAACTGGCGCAGGTCCCGACCCCCAACCTCGACCTGATGATCGAACTGGCCACCCAGCGCGCACGTGCCGCAGGGCTGTACCACGACACCAGCAGATGACATGGCATGTGCGCTGGGTTGAGCGTGCCAGGGACTTAGCTCCCGCCCTCCGCTCACTCACCACGAAGCACGTCATTCCAGGCCGTCCGGCGTGCTGCCCCAGAGGCGTCATTAAGCGGACCGCGGGCCAACGAAGCCCTCACTCCATCGAACACTCCATCGAAAAGGACATTGTACCTTGCCAAAGGAACCCAGCGCACCGGAGAACTGGGCGGGCCTGCGACCAGGTGATCGCGTCGTGGTCTCAGAATCTGCGCAATTCTCATATGAAGCAACGATCGACGTCCTTACCGAGGACGCACGTGTCGTCTGGGTACTTCCTGAATCAGGCGATATCCGCCGTGCCTTTGACTGTAGAGAAGAAATCACCATTCGCAGGATGGGCGACAGCTTCTGAGACTCCTCGGCGCCGCTCTTAGGCAGTCCGTCCCCTTCCGCAGGTGCCCTTCAAGCCGCCGGGGCCTCCCTTCTCGCAACCGGGGAGGTTCCGGCATCCACATCGATTGGCGTGAAAGCACCGATCATTAGCGAACGGACCGTGCGTGACCTGTTCCCGCATCATCCCGAGACAACATAAAGGTTTCTCCAAACAGGAGAGCCTCAAACGGAATGTTCTGCTCATTCACCACCTGACTGCGAGGAGGCGCACGTCCTGGAGGCTCAGTGTCGAGGCGGCCGGTGACGTAATCACATCCCGCCCATACACGGTCCTGGGCCAGCCGCGCAACGTCCCGCAAGCTCCTCGCAAACCAGTCGAAGGCAAACACGTACAGGCGCCCTCAATGACCCGTATAGTCAAGGCCCTCACAGATCAGGGCTTCGCCACCTGGACAGTCCACCCCGGGGACGGACGCCAGGTCCAGGCGGGGATCACCCCTGCGGGTAAGGCGGTTTTCACGGAAGCCCGCGAACAGCGCACCACCCGTTTGGCCCAATGGATGGCCCGGTTAAGCGAAGACGACCGCCTCATCCTCCGCCACGCCAGACACAGCATGCAGCAATTGAGCGCGAAATGAGCGCCATGTTCCGGTCTCTCGAGAACCGGAACTACCGGTTGTGGGCCGGAGGGGCGCTCGTGTCCAACATCGGCACCTGGATGCAGCGGGTGGCACAGGACTGGCTCGTGCTGACCGTCCTCACCGACCACTCCGGCACTGCCGTCGGCATCACCACCGGCCTGCAGTTCCTCCCGATGCTGCTCCTTGGCCCCTATGGCGGAGTCCTTGCCGACCGTTTCCCGAAACGAATGCTCCTGCTGTGGACACAGACAGCCCTGGGCCTCTGCGGGCTGGCAGTGGGCCTTCTGGTGGTGACCGGAGCGGCACAGCTCTGGCACATCTATGCAGCCGCCCTTTGTATGGGAATGGCCAGCGCCGTTGACGGGCCAGTCCGCCTCGCCTTCGTCTCAGAACTAGTGGGCCGGGAACACCTTGCCAACGCCGTTTCTTTGAACTCCGTATCGTTCAACACAGCCCAGCTCACCGGACCCGCTATAGCCGGGGCGCTCATTGGATGGATCGGTACCGCACCGGTCTTCCTCCTCAACGCAGCCAGCTTCGCGGCGGTCCTGCTCTCCTTGTGGCGGATCCGCACCGCTGACCTGACCCCCGCTCTTCCAGCAACCCGTAACAAACACCAAGTGGCCGAGGCCCTGGGCTACGTGCGCCAGCGCCCGGATCTGGTCATCATTCTCTCCATGGTGGGAATCCTCGGCGCGTTCGGCATGAACTTCCCCATCACCAACGCACTCATGACCACGGCCGAATTCCGAATGGGCCCCGGAGAATTCGGCCTCCTCGGCTCGATCATGGCTGTAGGGACCCTTGCCGGGGCGCTCCTCGCGGCCCGCAGGTCCGGCCCGAGGCTGCGTTTCCTCCTCGGCGGAGCCTTGGGACTCGGGTTCTTCACCCTGATAGCCAGCATCTCGCCCTCGTTCTGGCTCTACGCAGCAATCCTGGTTCCCATAGGCATGGCCTCCATCACCTTCCTCAACAGCAGCAACACCAGCCTCCAACTCTCCGTTGACCCACAGTTCCGCGGCCGGGTGCTTGCACTCTACCTCGCCGTCCTCCAGGGCGGGACAGCCCTCGGCGCACCGCTAATGGGATGGATCGGAACGGAATTCGGCGCCCGCTGGGCCGTGGCCACCGGCGGCACCATCGTGCTGCTGACAGGCCTCTACGCCGTAATCGCGATCAGCAGAAACAGCCCACTGACCTTCCCCGCGCAGCTGAAGACCGCATTCCCCGGTAAGAACGCAACCCGCAACTCCTTTAACCCCTAAAGCCAGAAGCCTCGCCGCCCTTGGAGCCGTACGTCCGGAACCAGCTTGGCGGGGGCACGCTTTGGTTCCGGTGGGCGGATCCCTCTTCGCTTGCATGTCGCATTTGCAGAAGGGGCCACGGGGGTCCAGGAGCACCGTGATGTGGTGGTCTCCGTGTCCACCAGAGACACTGATTCCCGTAGCTCCGTCGAGGTGCAGGGTTCCCATGTCCGCCACAGCGCCTCCACCTGGGACGGGGGTTCCCGCGGAACGGTGGACCGGGCGCTGGAGTCGGATCGGGCGCCGACGTATCAGCGGGCGGCCGGTGTTTCGGGTTTTGCTGTGTTTGCGCCCAGGGTACCGCGACGTACTAGGCCAACGGAATCCCGAGGAGCTGTTGCTGTAGGCGCAGGCGGTTCTCAAGGACGTGGATGTTGCCGAGCGCAATCGTGCCGCGCGAGAAAGCAGCCATCCCGGATACGGCGGCGGCCAAGGCACTGATCAGGAAGAAGGCCAGGACTTCGGCGTACATCAGCATCCCGTAGAGGTCCATTATCAGTGCGGTCCAGGTGAGGGCGGGCACGCAGCGCAGCGCGGTTCTAAGGAGGAACCGATGATGGGCAAGCTCGCCGCTCCAGTCGCTGAAGAGGCTTGCCAGGGGCAGCGTCCCCGTGCGGAGGGCGTATCTAAACGCCTCTGTATGTTCCCTCGGCAACGCGCGGCGATGTTCGCGGCCTGTCGGTCGCCGGACCATCAGGAGAAGGCCGCCACCAATGAGAGCAAAGGCCTCGGAGAGGTGCTCCAGGACGGTGGTGCCCGGGTGCAGCTCCAGCAGCACCAGCACGCAGCAGGGCAGGGCAAAGACGGCTGCTCCGACGGGGGCCCGTGGCCCGGCGAAGCCAACTTTCCTGAGCATGGGACTTCCTCCTAGGACCGTGCTGTCAGGGATTCCAAGGCGTACCTCGCCCCTCCCGTGTGGAGGTCGGCCAGTGCTGCCTGGTAGGCGGCGGCAAAGCGGTCGTTGACGGCGAGATCGCCGAACAGGTCCCGATTGGCGATGAAGGCCCGGGACTCTTCGTGCTGCCGCGCCGCCGCTGCCATCAAGGCGGGCTTGAGACGGTCGACGATGTCAATCGGGTTTCCCTGTTCGTCACGGCCTTCGGCATACCGGGCCCAACTGGCAACGATGGCGGCGGAACGATGGATGCCACCGCCGTTTTCGAGGTTGATGCGGATCACCGGCAGGAGCCATTTGGGAATCCGGTCCGAGCTCTCGGCGCAGAGACGGGCCAGGGTGTCACGGACATGTTCGTTCGAGAACCGTTCAATAAGGGTCCGTTTATAGGCGGTGAGGTTGATACCCGGCACCGGTGCAAGCGTAGGGGTTGCTTCCTTGTCCATATAGTCAAGCAGGAACTGCGCAAACGGCGGATCCTGGGCCACCTCGTGCGCGTAGCGGTACCCGGCGAGGTAGCCGAAGTAGCACATGCCCTGGTGGCTGGCATTCAGCAGGCGAAGCTTCATCAGTTCATACGGCTCCACATCCTCCACGAGCTGCACTCCGGCCTCCTCGAAGGGCGGACGCCCCAGGCTGAACTTATCCTCCAGGACCCACTGTTCGAACGGTTCGCAGACCACCGGCCAGGCGTCCTCCACTCCGAACTCCTCCGTGACTGCAGCCCGGTCGGCGTCGGTGGTGACCGGTGTGATGCGGTCCACCATGCTGTTGGGAAACGGGACGTTCTTGGCCACCCACGTGCCCAGTTCCGGGTCTTTGAGGGTTGCGAATGCCGTGAACATCCTGCGCGCCACGTCCCCGTTGCCCTGGATGTTGTCGCAGGACATCACGGTGAAGGGCGCCAGGCCCCGGGCACGACGGCGGGACAGGGCTTCGGTGACCAGGCCGAAGGTGGTCCGGGGTGCTGCACCGCGCTCAAGGTCGTGGACGACGTCGGGATTCCCGGCGTCGAACTCGCCGGTGACGTGGTGGAAGTTGTACCCGCCCTCGGTGACGGTCAGCGAAACGATCCGGACGGCGTCGGACGCCATCTTCTCGATGACGGCCTCGGGATCGTCGGGCGCAAAGAGGTATTCGATGATTGACCCGATGACGCGTCCTTCGCGGGTTCCGTCCGGTTTCTTCACCAGCAGGGTGTAGAGGCAGTCCTGGCTGTCCATGACCTGCTTCATGCGGGCGTCGCCCGGCAGCACCCCCACGCCGCAGATGGCCCAGTCATGGGCCTGCCCGGCGTTCATCAGCCGGTCCAGGTACATCGCCTGGTGGGCGCGGTGGAAGCCGCCGACACCGAAATGAACGATCCCCGTCGTGAGCCCGGACCGGTCATATCCCGGGGTGGACAGGGTCTGCGGCAGGGCGGCAAGGGAGCCGTTGCGAAGCGTGGTCACCTGTCAGTCCTTCCCGGCCGTATGGGAGGTAATCGGGTCCAGTTCATCGGACGACGGCGGATTGGCGCCGGGCCGGGAGCAGGTGATTGCGGCTGCCCTGTTCGCGTACGCGGCCAGGGCAGTCAACTCCGGGCGGCCGATGGCAGCCAGATGGGGGCGGGCGGCGGCTCCGAGGGCGTCCAGCTGCGCGAGCCCCGAAATCAGGGCTGCCATGAAAGAGTCCCCCGCGCCCACGGTATCGGCCACGTCGATCCGCCAGCCCGGAAGCTCTACGCGGTCCCGGCAAGTTAGGAGCACCGGCCCGTCTGCGCCCCTGGTCAGGGCAGCCACAGCCGGCCCGAGGTCCAGCCAGGCCGCCAGGGATTCCTCCGGCGCCCGGTCCGGGTAGAGCCAGCTCAGGTCCTCGTCGCTGGCTTTGACGATGTCGCTCGCGGCAACGAACTCTTCCACCTGCCGACGGGCCATGTCATGGTCCGGGGTGAGCGCGGGTCTGCAGTTGGGATCGAAGCTGACGGTGGCGTGGGAGCGGGCGGACTCGATCAGGTTGCGGACCGCGGCTTCACCGGGGGACAGGACTGCCGCGATGGACCCGGTGTGCACATGCGTGGAGGCTTCGACCGCTGCTAGCGCCGGGATGGCTGCTCCGTTAATGTCCCAGGTGACATCGAAGGCGTACGTTGCCGCGCCGTCCCGGCCCAGTGTTGCCGTTGCCGTTGAGGTGCGGGCCGCGCCTCCCCGAACCGAGGCAATGCCATTAGACTGCAGGTGCCTTTCGATCATCAGCCCGTGTGCGTCGTCGTCGTAATGTGTCACCAGGCTTGTGGATAGGCCCAGCCGTGCGGTTCCCACTGCCACGTTCAGGGGGCTGCCGCCCGGATGTTCCTGGCGGCCGGCGGTTCCCCAGTGCGGGTCATCGATGACGTCTATAAGGGACTCGCCGATTACGGTGACCAGGGGACCGCCGGCCGCGAAATCCGGTGCGTTGGAGGGTGTTGGCATGGCTGCTTCCTTGCAGTGTTCTTTGTGGGATTTGGGGGCGCCGTCAGCGGCCTGGGTAAACCACGGCCTTGAGCTGTCCGGGCTGCTTGCCTGCTTTGAGGGCCTCTTCGGAGTCGGACAGGGGGAACTTTCCGGTGACCAGGATGTCCAGGTCCACTTTGCCGTCGGCGATCAGCTGGATGGCCAGCGGCCAGGTATTCGTGTAACGGAACACGCCGGAGAGCCAGATCTCCCGGTTCTGGATGAAGGAGACTGGGAGTTCCACATCGTCCGCGCCGAGTCCCACCAGGATGACGCGCCCCGCGGGGGCCACCGCCTTGATCCCGGAACGGACCGCCTGAGGTGCGCCGGAAGCGTCAATGAACGCGTCGACGTCGAGCCCTTCCACGCTGTCCGTCTTCGCGTTCAGCGCGTGCGTGGCCCCGTGCTCAAGCGCGAAGGCGAGCCGGTCTTCGGCGATGTCGCTGATGTAGATCTCGGTGGCGCCGAACGCCCGCGCGGCCTGGGCGGCGATGATGCCGATGGGGCCGGCGCCGGCGATCAGTACCCGGCTGCCGGGCCGGATTTCTGCGCGCTGGCAGGCCCACAGGCCCACGGAGAGCGGTTCGATCAGGGCGGCGGCCTCGTCGCTGACGCTGTCGGGGATGTCGTAGGCGAAGTCGGACTGGATGGTCACGTATTCGGCGAACGCGCCGTCCACCGGCGGGGTGGCGTAGAACTCGATATCCGGGCACAGGTTGTAGCGGCCGGCTTTGCATTGCTTGCAGGTGCGGCAGGGGCGTTGGGGTTCGACGGCAACCCGGCGGCCGGCCCGCGACGGGTCCACGGCACTGCCGACGGCGGCGATCCGGCCTGACAGTTCGTGGCCCAGAATCAGCGGGTGGTCCACCACGTAGGGGCCGATCCGGCCGTGCTCGTAGTAATGAACGTCGCTGCCGCAGACGCCGACGGCGGCCACCTGCACCAGGACCTGGTCGGCGTCGAGCTGCGGGACGGGAAGTGTTTCCAGGGCCATGTCGCCCTGGCTCTTGAGGATGGCGGCGCGCATCGTCTGTGGAAGCGCTGACCCCTCGGCGTGCTGGGTCTGGGCAGTGGGTGTTGTCATGTGAAGTATTCCTCCGGGTATCGAGGTGGTGTGTGGTTACTTGACCGCGCCGAGGGAGAGGCCCTGGACGAGTTTGTCCTGGGCGGCGAAGCCGGCGAACAGCACGGGCAGGGAAATGACGACGGCGGCCGCGCAGACTTTGGCGAGGAAGAGGCCTTGGCTGGAGACGAAACCGGTGAGGAAGACCGGTGCGGTTCCTGCGACCACGCCGGTGAGGACGCGGGCGAGGAGCAGTTCGTTCCAGCTGAAGATGAAGCAGATCAGGGCGGTGGCGGCGATGCCGGGCATCGCGACCGGGGCGATGATCTTGCGCAGCGTCAGTATGAGGTTCGCGCCGTCAATTTGGGCTGCCTCCAGCATTTCGACGGGTACCTCGGCGAGGAAGGAGCGCATCATCCAGACGGCGATGGGCAGGTTCATGGAGGTGTACATCAGGATCAGGAACCAGATGTTGTCCAGGGCCCCGACGCTCTTGGCGAAGAGGTAGAGCGGCAGGATCGCGGCGACCACGGGCATCATCTTGGTGGAGAGGAAGAAGAACATCACGTCGGTCCACTTTTTCACCGGCCGAATGGACAGGGCGTAGGCGGCGGGTATTGACAGGAGCAGGACAAGGACCGTGGACAGGACCGAGGCCATAGCGGAGTTGATCAGCGGCGGCCAGGGGCTGACACCGGAGCTCGCTCCGAAGAATTCCTGATAGGCGTCCAGATTGAGGTTCGCAGCGATGGAGGGCGGGTTGGTGGCGGCGTCCGGCTCGGAATGGAAAGAGGTCAGGATCATCCAAAGGACAGGGGCTGCGAACAGCAGCGCCAGAAGCCAGGCCGCCATCCCGGCGGCAGTGCTGTTGCGGGTGGGGTCCATCCGGGATTTGCCCCCGAACCGGCCGAGCCCCCGGCGGCGGGTTCCGGTGTTCAGCGCGGTGGGACCGGCGGGGGTGTTGCGTGGTGCGGCAGGGCTGAGGTTGCTCATCGTGCTGCCTCCTTCTTGAAGAGCGAAAAGACGGTGCGGAGTGCGAAGGTGGCCACGATGATGGTGCCGATGACCACCACAACGCCGGCGGCGGATGCCAGGCCGTATTCGTTGGCGAAGTAGAACGTCTGGTAGATGGCGTAGGGCAGGTTTGCGGTGCCCAGGCCGCCGGAGGTGAGGGTGAAGACGGCGTCGAAGTTCTGCACGATGTAGATCGCGCCGAGCAGGCCGCCGAGTTCCAGGTACTGGCGCAGGTGCGGCAGGGTCAGGTGGCGGAAGATGTCCCATGGGGTGGCGCCGTCCATCTGTGCTGCTTCCACGGTGTCCATGGGCCGGGACTGCAGGCCGGCGAGCAGGATCAGCATCATGAACGGGGTCCACTGCCAGACCAGGGAGAGCACGACGGCGGCAAGGGGTGCCTGGGAGAGCAGGTCCGGCTGAGGCGGGTTGTTGCTGCCGAACAGGGACCAGAGCCAGGTCAGGATGCCGTTGATCAGGCCGTAGGTCGGGTTCAGCAGCGCGTGCTTCCAGACCAGGGCCGCGGCCACGGGGACCACCAGGAACGGGGCGATCAGCAGGGTCCGGGCCAGTCCGCGGCCGATGAACTTCTTGTCCAGCAGCAGTGCTAGGCCCAGCCCGATGAGCAGGCTGGCCAGGACGACGGAGACGGTGAGGACGATGGTGGTGAAGATGGCCTGGCGGAGGTCGGCGTTGGTGAGGACCTGGATGTAGTTTTCAAACCCGGCGAATCCGGTCTGGTCTGGGCGAAGGCTGTTCCAGTTCAGGAACGAGATGATCAGCGTCACCACGAAGGGAAGCTGGGTGACGATGATGAGGAAGATCAGGGCCGGCAGCAGCGGCGCGCGCCGGGCCAAGGCCAGGGCACGCTCTCGGGACCTGGCATTTTTCGAAGGTTTGGTTGCGCTGTGCCCGGGGCGGGAAATGCGCGCTGTTGCTGTTGTCATGACGGCTCCTGCGGCCCTGTGGTCCGCCCGCGGGCGGACCACAGGGCCGGTTGGTGGATTGTTACTTCTTGTACTTGTCGCCGATTTTCTGGGCGGCTTCCTGGCCCTTGGCCAGCGCATCAGCGACAGAGCCTTGGCCGGCGATCGCCGAGCTCACGCCCTGGGAAACAGTGGTTCCGAGGTCGGCGAACTCAGGGATACCCACGAACTGGATGCCCACGACGGGACGTTCCTGTACACCCGGATTCTTCGGGTCCGCGTTCTCGATGGCGGTCCGTTCAGCCTGGAAGAACGGGGCGGCCTTCTGGAATTCCGCGTTTTCGTAGGTGGAAATGCGTTTCCCGGACGGGACCTTGGCCCACCCAAGCTTGGAAGCCACCAGTTCCTCATACTTCTTGGAGCTGGCCCACGCGATGAACTTGCTGGCTGCATCCTGCTTCTTCGACGCGGCCTGCACGCCCCAGGACCAGGTCCACAGCCAACCCGAGGACTTGGTCTCCTTCACGGGCGCCTGGACGTAGCCGATCTTGCCCTTCACCGGCGAGTCCGCAGCCTCCAGTGAACCGGCTGCGGAGGTGGCGTCGTACCACATGGCCACTTTGCTCTGGCTCATGTTGTTCAGGCACTCAGTAAACCCGGCCTGGGCGGCACCTGCTTCGCCATGCTGCTTCACGAGGTTTACATAGAAATCGGTGGCAGCGGTGAACTCGGGCGCATTGACCTTCGCGTTCCAGTCCTTATCGAACCAGGTACCGCCGAAAGTGTTCACCACGGTCGTCAGGGGCGCGAAGACCTGGCCCCAGCCGGGCTGGCCGCGCAGGCAGATGCCCTTCATGCCGGGGGCCGCGCCATCGGCCTTCGCCGCGAGGTCTGCCACCTGGTCCCACGTGGGCTTCTCCGGCATGGTCAGGCCTTTGGCGTCGAGGATGTCCTTGCGGTACATCAGGAAGGATGACTCCCCGTAGAACGGTTCGCCGTAGAGCTTGCCGTCCTTGCCCGTAAGAGAGGCTGTGTAGGCGGGAAGGATGTCGCTCTGGTTGAACTGGGTGTCCTTGGCCACGTTGTCCAGGGGCGCCAGCCAGTTATTGGCGGAGTAGAACGGGATCTCGTAGTTGGACAGTGATGCCACGTCATACTGGCCGGCCTGGCTGGAGAACTCCTGGCTGATCTTGGCCCGGACGTCGTTCTCCGGAAGGACCGTGTAATTGACCTTGATGCCGGTGTCCTTGGTGAAGTTGTCCGCAGTAAGCTTCTGCAGATCCTCCATCTGGGGGTTGTTCACCATCAGGACGTTGATGCTGTTCTGGTCACCGGCAGAGGATCCACCGCCGGCGCCGGAGCAAGCCGAGGCAGACAGAGCGATGCACAAAGCACCGGCGGCAAGCGTAGCAACGCGCATTTTTGAGCGCATTAAGGACTCCTTTGTTCTTCATGGGGTGCACAGTTACCCGTGCCGGCTGCTTTGCCAGGGAAGGGAAACTGAAGCGGGGCAGTGACTCCAAAAGGTGCGGTCCCGCTGATGTCCCTCAAGATTAGGCGCGTGGCCCGCACCACAACTAGCGCTCTAGTTGCCAACTTCTGATACAAATCTGCCGCCGGCTGACGACGGCGGCTATTCTGGGAGGATCGCTGGCCCAACAGCCCGACCCCGCATGCCGGAAGCCGATTTACGGAGACAACCTTGACCGCCACCGATGATGCCACAGCCCGGTTAGCCGAGAGACTCCTGGGCATCCGTGCCAACAGGGAAATCATTCCGCCGGACCCCACTCACTCGGTGCGGTGGCACCAACACAGCTATCCCAGTCCAATCGCACGGTGGAACTATCACCCGGAGTTCGAGATCCATCTCATCCGGAAGGGCAGCGGAAAATTCATTGTCGGGGACCATATCGGCACCTTCGAAGCCGGTCACGTCGCCATCGTCGGGTCCGGGCTTCCCCACGACTGGGTCAGCGATCTCGAGCCTGGCGAAGTGCTGGAAAACCGGGATGCAGTCATTCAATTCGAGGGTAACTGGGTCGAGCAGGCCGCCTCCGTGGTGCCAGAGTTGGCAGAGGTCAAGCCATTACTGGAGCAGTCGGCCCGAGGCATCGAATTCCTAGGGACCTCGGCCAAGGAAGCAGCCGAAGCTATCGAGGCAATGGGCGCAACCACAGGTCTTGCCCGCCTCCAGCACCTCTTGGCACTGTTCGGGATTCTAACCAATGCCCCCGAGGAAGACCGCCGCTATCTGGCGGAGGAATGGTTCAGGCCGCAACTTGACGGGCGGGCTACCGCAGTGGTGGATCTCGTCCTGGAATACGTGTTTACCAACCATGCAGGCAACGTCAAACTATCCGAGGCCGCGGCCATGGTCGGGATGCAGGAAGCATCTTTTTCGAAGTACTTTAAGCGCGCCACGGGGCAGAACTTCAGCGATCTTGTGCGCAAACTGCGCTTGGCCCACGCCCGGCGTCTGCTTGAGAGCACGGATAAAGCCATATCTGACATTTGTTACGAGGTCGGCTTTACCAACCTCTCGAACTTCAACCGCCACTTCGTCAACGATCTAGGGGAAACCCCGCGGAGTTATCGTCAACGCATCCAAAAGTGACGGCACGCCTTCTCCCCATAACCGCACTTTCCTGTAGCCCGAGTTAGGGCACACCCCAACCTGACGTCAGCCAGGCGTATGAGCTACGTCAGGTTGAAGTCGGAAACCCGTTTTCCTGACGTGCTAATCCAACCTCCATAGATCCCAACCTGACACGCAGCCAAGGTTTGTCCCAGCCGGGAACCAGTTAGTTCGGTCCCAACTACCAGGGCGCCTGTCAGGGCTCGCAAGCTTCACAGAAGCCTTGCAAAGTTCAGCCTACAGGACGTTATCCATTATAGTGAACAGATGACTTCCCGTACGACCGTAGCCATCGCCGTCCCGCTCGAAGCAGAGCTTGTGGACCAGATCCGCGCCATTGATCCCTCGATTACCGTCCTTTACGAGCCCGACCTCCTGCCCCCGGAACGCTATCCAGCCGACCACGCCGGCGATCCCGCCTTCAAACGCACCGACGAGCAGGAGGAGCGCTACTGGGCCATGCTCAACCGCGCCGAAGTGCTCTACGGATTCCCCAACGAAAGCCCTGCGGGCCTTGCCCGCATCGCCCGCGACAATCCCGGACTGCAATGGATCCATGCCATGGCGGCGGGAGCGGGCGGAGCGGTGAAGGCGTCCGGCCTCAGCCAGGACGTCCTGCAGAAATTCAGGATCACCACCTCCGCCGGAGTGCACGCCCTGCCCCTCGCGGAATTCGCTGCGATGGGAATCCTGAACGGCTTCAAACGGAGTTCCGAACTTGTCCAGGACCAGGCGGCGAAGGCCTGGCCCACCCTTCGCGTCCCCACCCGGCTCGTCAACGGCTCCAACCTCGTGGTCAGCGGCCTGGGGGAAATCGGATTGGAAACGGCCCGGATCGCCCGCGCGCTGGGCATGAAGGTCAGCGGCACCAAACGGTCCGTAGAGCCCATCGACGGGATCGATCAGGTTGTGGACAACGCCGGCCTTCCTGCCCTCCTGGCCACGGCAGACGCCGTCGTCAACACCCTGCCCGGCACTGCCTACACGGAGAAGCTGTTCAACCGCCAAGTGTTCGCCGCCATGAAGCCCGGCACGACGTTCGTTAACGTAGGCCGCGGCACCGTGGTGGACGAGGACGCCCTGCTGGAGGCACTGGACAACGGCCAGGTGGGCTACGCCTGCCTGGATGTTTTCGCCGTAGAGCCGCTGCCGCAGGACAGCCCGCTATGGAACCATCCCCGGGTCATGGTTTCGCCCCACACCTCGGCCCTCAGCGCAGCCGAGAACCGACTCATCACCGAGCGCTTCTGCAGCAACCTGCGCACCTTCCTCGACGGTGGGGATCTCCCCCACCTCGTGGACACGGTCCACTTCTACTAGGACGGGGCGGAGAACCGGTGCGCATCGCAAGACTAGATACAGCAGCTGGTCCGCAGTACGCCGTTGAGAGCGACAGCGGCTGGGACCACATCGTCGACCCGTTCGAGGAAAGCCTCCGCTACACCGGCGGTGCCACCACCCACAACGAGGCAATATTCCTCGCCCCGGTGAGGCCCGCCGTTGTCCTGGGCATTGGCCATAACCGCACTTTGAATGACCATCCCCTGCCCATCCAGGCGTGGCACAAGTCCGTCCACACCATCGCCGGGCCGGGCGATGCCATCACCGCGGTCCGTGGACAAGGCACGGTCAATGCCGAGGGTGAACTCGCCGTCGTGATGGGCAGGACCGCCGCCAACCTGACCGCGGAAAACGCCCTGGAGCACGTCTTCGGCTACACCTGCGTCAACGATGTCACCAACGTGGACCAGAACGCGGTGGACGAGCGGAACTTCCAGGGCAAGGCCGGCGTCAACTACACACCCCTGGGACCTTGGATAGAAACCGGTCTCCCGGATCCCGAAAGGGTGGCCATCGACGTCTACGTCAATGGGGCGGCAAAGGCCACTTCCGGGACCTTCAACCTCCCCTCCTCGGTGGTGGACTGCCTCATCTATGTCACTTCATGGCTGACCTTGGAACCCGGCGACGTGGTGATGACCGGAGCGCCCGCCACAGTGGTTCCCGTCGAGCCCGGGGACCGTGTGGACATCACGGTGGAGGGCATCGGAACCCTGAGCAACCGCGTGGCCTGAGCCGGGCCGGCGCCAGCGGGCGTCGCAGGACGTTAAGATGGATAACGTTCAGAGGACTGAACAACAGCGAAGCCCGCCCCGGCAAACCCAAGGAGAATCATGGCCGATTCCCCCATTCCTGCGTCATCCGAAAAATCGGGAACCGTCTCTCCGGCGCCCGCAGTCACCCGCGCCGCGGCCGTCCTGGATGCCCTGGCCGCCTCGGCAACCGGGCGGCTGACGCTCAGCGATCTCTCGCGCGAAGTGGGAATTCCCAAGTCATCCACCTCCAATCTCCTGCTGGCCCTGGAGGAGGCGCGCCTGATCAGCAGGCAGGGCTCGGAGTTCACCCTTGGCCGCAAGCTGGTGGAACTGGGTGCCGCCTACCTGGGCCGCATGGACGAAGTCCAGGAGTTTTACCGTTACTGCGAACAGGCCTCCGTCCTTTCCCGCGAGACGGTCCGGATCGCCATGCTGGACGGAACAAACGTCATTTACCTTGCCCGGTACGAGGGCCACCCGGCCGTCCGGCTCACCTCCAATATCGGCGACAAGATGCCCGTATCCCTCTGCGCAGTGGGGAAGGCGCTGATCGCCCGGCTGAACGTGCACGACATTGAGGAGATGTTCCCCGATGACGCAGAACTGCCCGTCCTCACACCAAAGTCCTTGCGGACAGGGGCGGAGCTGAAGGCGCAGCTGCGGGAAATCCGCGAGCAGGGCTTTGCCTTCGAGGACGAAGAATCCACCACCGGCGTGGTCTGCCTGGCCGTTGCCGTTCCCACGCGGGGCGCGCACGGTCCCAGCCTGGGCCTGTCCGTCACGGCCCTCAAAGCCACCTACACGCCGGAACAGGGCTCCCAGATAGTCAAGGAACTGCAGGAACTGGCCCACTCGCTGGGCAACCCGATGGGCTGACCGCCAGCTGGCGTGGGCTTCTCCGACATAAAACATCCCGAGACTATTGCCAGTTGTTCAACTTGCTGTATCGTGTTCAGCATAGTGATCGACGCAATGGGCGTTGTCGCTATCCCACCAGGCCAACGGGGGCCTGGAGTGCGTTAGAGGGAGTTCTCGTGACAACTCGTACTAAATCACCGCAGGCCATCGCGGACGGCGCCGTCGTCGATCCGGACCAGCTGCGAAGGGCAACTCTTGCCAGCTCCGTAGGCTCCGCCCTGGAGTACTACGACTTCTACATCTACGGCCTTGCCTCGGCCCTGATCTTCGGCCCGCTCTTCTTCGCACCGCTGGGTGAGAGCGGAGCAGTCATCGCCTCCTTCGCCACCTACGGCGTCGGCTTCGCCGCCCGGCCCTTCGGCGGCGTGGTGTTCGGCTACATTGGTGACCGCTTTGGCCGGAAGATGGTGCTGATCCTGACCATCGGCCTGATGGGCCTGTCCAGCTGCGCCATCGGCCTCCTGCCCACCTTTGAACAGGCCGGAATGCTCGGTGCGGTACTCCTGGTGGCCCTGCGTATCCTGCAGGGCCTTGGCGCCGGCGCCGAGCAGGCAGGCGCCACGACCCTTATTTCGGAGGTGGCTCCGCGCCGCCGTCGTGGTTTCTTCGCCTCCCTGCCGTTCGTCGGCATCCAGCTGGGCACCCTCCTGGGCGCCGGGACATTTGCCCTGATGGCGCTGGCGGACAAGGCAGTCCTGCAGGCCTGGCTGTGGCGCGTACCGTTCCTGGCAAGCGTCGTCCTGATTGCGATTGCCGTCTTCATCAGGCTTCGGCTCAAAGAGACGCCGGTCTTCCAGGAACTCGAGAAGCACAAGGCCGTGGCCAAAAACCCTGTGGGCCAGATCTGGAAGCATTCCAAGAAAAACGTGCTCATAGGTATCGGCCTGCGGATGGGGGAAAACGGCAACTCGTCCATCTATTCCGCGCTCCTGGTGTCCTTCATCAGCATGCCTGCAGGTGTCTTCGCCGGCGACAAGTTCATCGGCCCCACGGGCCTGTTGATTGCCGCGGGCTTCGCCGCGGTAATGGTTGTGGCCTTCGGCGCCCTGTCCGACCGTTTCGGCCGGGTTCCCGTCTACCGCTACGGCGCACTCTTCCAGGCCGTTATCGCCTTGCCGGCCTTTTACCTGGTCACACTGGGCAATGTCACCCTGGTGTGGGTGGTCATGGTGATGGGCATCGCCCTCGGCGTGCAGGCCATGCTGGGCCCGCAGTGCGCCCTGCTGCCGGAGCTCTTCGGCTCCCAGCACCGCTTCACCGGCGTGGCCCTCAGCCGCGAACTGTCCGCCGTACTTGCCGGCGGCTTCGCCCCGATGATCGGCGTGGCACTGCTGGCAGTGACCAACCACTCCTGGCTGGTCCCGGCGGTCTACTCGCTGGTCCTGGCGGCAATCTCGTTCGCCACCACGTTCTTCACCCCGGAAACGAATGGCCGCGACCTGGTGCTCGTAGAGGACGCCAGGTAACAACCGCCCCGTCCCGCCCACGCACCCCGGATCCCGCACTCATGCGTGCGGGATCCGCGGGGTGGGGGCCGCTGCTATATTCTGTTGCTTTCACGTCCAGGCCGGGGGTAGCCGGGACACAGCACGTCGAATGGCCCTTCAGTGACTTCCAGCAGCAGTTTTCCAGGACTTGGATCCGTCGATATCCCGAATGATGTCTTTCTCGACTGTCCCACCGGACTGGTCGAGTACTACTTCGCGGACGGCATCTTCCGCTGGTCGGACGGGTTGTACCGGATCTACGGGTATGAGCGCGGCGAGGTTGTCCCCTCCATGGACATGGCCATGGCCCACATCGAGCCGGGAGACCGGCCCCGGGTCCAGGCGTATTGGGACCACGTCTCATCCGCTGGCGGCCCATCATCGATCTACGTTTCCATCCGGGACCGCAAGGACCGTCAACACAAACTGCTCTACTCGGCGGACTACATCCTGGACGGGGACACCCCTGTTGGCGTCTGGGGCGTGGTGGTGGACCTCACCACATCGATTCATACCGACCGGCACCAACTGGCTACCGAGGCGGTCGCCGCCTCAGCCCGCAGCCGGGCAGTCATTGAGCAGGCCAAAGGCATCCTCATGGGGCGCACCGGTGTCACCGCCGACGAGGCCTACGACCTCCTGAGCCAGTTAAGCCAGGATACGAACCGCAAGGTACACGCGATCGCCCAGGAAATCGTGGAACGGGCAACCGGGCGGGCCGGAAATCTGACAAACCAGCCACACCCTTTGCTGTAACCGCCGCCCCCACGCGCGGGCCGCCGTCGAACCCTACAACGCCAGGCGCGGCCCGTCCGCTCCAACCGGGGCGGAACCCCCAACAGGCCTGGAAGCCACAACGGGCATGGAACCGGTCAAGGCCTCAACAACCGCCATCTGGCCGGTGGTGTCGGGGACACCGGGATACTGAACCTGCGCCGGCTCGACGGCAGCAGCTGGGTTTTCGGAACGCATGCGGACCAGCGCAACGGCAGAGATCAGGAACCACGCCACATTGGTAACAACGGACGGCCATGCCCCGTGCAGCGTCCCGTTGATGATGAAGGCAACAGATCCGAACAGGTTGGCCATCTGGAAACCCTTGCCTGCCTTCAGCCAGCCCATGGAAACCGCAAGGTAAGCACTGAGAATCGCAACAGCGCCTGCCCAGCCGGCAATTTCCCACAGCAGTTCCATGGTGTCCTTCCAAAGTGGTGCCTGCGCAGTATCCGGGCAGGGCTGAAGATGGTGATTCAGGGTTTGGTTTCGCCAGCTCTGCGTTGCCTCGAGCCCTGTTCGGGCGAGGACCTCATGCGCTGGCAGCGGCACAATCATACCCCGCTGCCGAGGGTCACTTTGACGCCGAATCCCCCACCGCCCGAAGGGTGGACAAGACCCCTCCCGCGTAGCACGATCAGAGCTGTGACCATCAGTCCCGCTTCCGATCCCTACCTCCGCGAACTCACCCAGTTGAGGCGCGTCAAGGACCGCATGGACCGGGAGTACGCCCAGCCGCTCGACGTCGAATCCCTCGCCAGGGACGTCCATATGTCCGCGGGCCATTTCAGCCGGCGGTTCAAACTCGCCTACGGCGAATCCCCCTACAGCTACCTCATGACCCGCCGCATCGAACGGGCCATGGCGTTGCTCCGGATGGGTGACCTCAGCGTCACCGACGTGTGTTTCGCCGTCGGCTGTTCCTCGCTGGGAACCTTCAGCACCCGCTTCAGCGAACTGGTGGGGATGCCGCCCAGCATCTACAAGCAGGAGGCGCAAAGCGCGACGGCGGGCATCCCCGCCTGCGTGGCGAAGCAGGTCACCAGACCGGTCAGGAATCGAGAAGCGTCCGCCCCCGAGCCGTTACTAGCATGACTGCCATGGACATCAACATTTCCTCAACCTTCCTTCCCGCTACCGATCCGGACGCCTCGCTGGCGTTCTACCGCGACGCCCTGGGCTTCGAAATCCGCAACGACGTGGGCAAGGGCACCATGCGCTGGATCACCGTTGGCCCCGCAGGCCAAAAGGACGTCTCCATCGTCCTGCACCCGCCGGCCGTAGACCCCGGCATCACCGACGACGAGCGCCGCACCATCACGGAGATGATGGCCAAAGGCACCTACGCCACCATCGTCCTGTCCTCCCCGGACGTGGATGCCGCGTTCGCCAAAGTGGAGGCGACCGGGGCGGACGTCGTCCAGGAGCCCATCGACCAGCCGTACGGCATACGCGACTGCGCATTCCGCGACCCCGCCGGAAACACGGTCCGGATCAACCAGCAGGCCTAGGCATATAACCAGTCACGTATATAACGGACGACGCCGACGGGAGGCTGCCAGCGCAGCCTCCCTCCGCGCCGCTCCAGGAGAAGGGGGACATTTTGAGCACGGACATCACCACCGATGAGGGCATGGCCACGAAAGCCGGGACCCATATCGCCGACACCCACGACCTGATCCGCGTCCAGGGGGCGCGGGAGAACAACCTCAAGGACATCAGCCTTGAGCTGCCCAAGCGGCGGCTCACGGCATTCACCGGTGTGTCCGGCTCAGGCAAAAGCTCCCTGGTTTTCGCCACCATCGCCGCCGAATCGCAGCGCATGATCAACGAGACCTATAGCGCGTTCGTACAGGGCTTCATGCCCAACCTGGCCCGCCCCGACGTGGACCGGCTGGAGGGATTGACCACCGCCATCATCGTGGACCAGGAACGGATGGGCGCCAACCCGCGCTCCACCGTGGGCACCGCCACCGACGCCAACGCCATGCTGCGCATCCTGTTCAGCCGTTTGGGCAAACCCTACGTCGGCCCGCCCACCGCGTTCTCCTTCAACGTTCCCACCCGCAAGGCCAGCGGCATCATGAGCACCGAAAAGGGCGGCCGGGTGGAAAAGAACGTGGTCCGCCAGGTCACCTACCTGGGCGGCATGTGCCCCCGCTGTGAGGGCATGGGCAACATCAGCGACATTGACCGGACCGCCCTCTACGACGAGTCGAAGTCCCTCGCCGAAGGCGCGCTCACCGTCCCCGGCTACTCCATGGACGGCTGGTACGGGCGCCTGTTCGAAGGCATGGGCCTGCCCATGGACAAGCCCATCGCCACGTTCACCAAGAAGCAGCTGGAGACGATGCTTTACGCCGAGCCCACCAAGATCAAGGTGGAGGGCGTCAACCTCACGTTCGAGGGCATCATCCCCAAAATCCAAAAGTCCATGCTCTCCAAGGACGTGGAGGCCATGCAGCCGCACGTGAAGAGGTTCGTGGAACGCGCGGTCACGTTCGCCACCTGCCCCGACTGCGGGGGGACGCGGCTCACGCCGGAGGTGCTCAACGCACGGATCAACGGCAAGAACATCGCGGACCTCTGCACCATGCAGATCAGCGACCTGGCGCAGTGGATCCGCGACCTGGACGAGCCCTCCGTCCGTCCCCTGCTCATCGGGCTGCGGGACCTCCTCGATTCCTTCGCCGAAATCGGCCTGGGCTACCTCTCCTTGGACCGCCCGGCCGGCACCCTCTCCGGCGGCGAGGCGCAGCGGACCAAGATGATCCGCCACCTGGGTTCCTCCCTCACCGATGTCACCTACGTCTTCGACGAGCCCAGCATCGGCCTGCACCCGCACGACATCGAGCGGATGAACACCCTCCTGCTGCAGCTTCGGGACAAAGGCAACACCGTCCTGGTGGTGGAGCACAAGCCGGAGATGATCGCCATCGCCGACCACGTCGTCGACCTCGGCCCCAAGGCCGGCACCGGCGGCGGCGAGATTGTCTACGAGGGCGACGTCGACGGGCTGCGTTCCAGCGGCACCATCACCGGGCGCCACCTGGACGACCGGGCCCGGCTGAAGGATTCGTTCCGCGAACGCAGCGGGGCACTCGAAGTCCGCGGGGCCTCGACGAACAACCTGCGCAGCGTGGACGTGGACGTCCCGCTGGGAGTGCTGTGCGTGGTGACGGGCGTGGCCGGGTCCGGGAAGAGCTCGCTGATCCACGGCTCACTGGCCAGGCGCGAGGGCGTGATCGTGATCGACCAGGGCGCCATCAAGGGATCCCGGCGCAGCAACCCGGCCACCTACACCGGGCTGCTGGAGCCCGTCCGCAAGGCGTTCGCCAAGGCCAACGGCGTGAAGCCGGCGCTGTTCAGCTCCAACTCCGAGGGCGCCTGCCCCACCTGTAACGGCGCGGGCGTGATCTTCACCGAGCTGGGCGTCATGGCCACGGTCGAGTCCACCTGCGAGGACTGCGAGGGGCGCCGCTTCCAGCCCGCCGTCCTCGAATACACGCTGGGCGGGCAGAACATTGCCGACGTGCTGGACATGTCCGTGGACGCGGCCCTTGCCTATTTTGCCGGGGGCGAGGCAAAGACCCCGGCCGCCCACAAAGTCCTCGAACGCCTGGCGGACGTCGGCCTGGGCTACATCACCCTCGGCCAGCCGCTGACCACCCTGTCCGGCGGCGAGCGCCAGCGGCTCAAGCTGGCCACGCAGATGGCGGAGACGGGTGACACCTACATCCTGGACGAGCCAACGGTGGGCCTGCACCTGGCCGACGTCGAACAGCTCCTGGGCCTGCTGGACCGGCTGGTGGATTCCGGCAAGTCGGTTATCGTCATCGAGCACCACCAGGCCGTGATGGCGCATGCTGACTGGATCATCGACATCGGTCCGGGCGCAGGGCACGACGGCGGCAGGATCGTCTTCGAGGGCACGCCGGCCGAGCTGGTGGCCGGGCGGGGGACGCTCACCGGGCAGCACCTGGCCACGTACGTGGGTGGCTGAACGCTGGCCTACGCTGGGCCTATGCCCGAAACCTACCGCTATGACGTCGAGATCCTGCACCTGCTGGTGTCGCCCGCGCACGCCTATTTCGGACGCGCCCGGGACGGCGCGGCGGACGTTCCCACCACTGATGCGCAGACGGCAGAGGTGGTGGCCGGCAAGGGCATCGTGGGCGACAGGTTCTTCGGGAAGGCCGCCCACATGGACGCCGCGGTGACCCTGTTCGCCGTCGAATCCCTTGAGGCCATCGCCGCGGAGCTTGGCGCCGGGCCGTTCAATCCCCTGCTGACCCGGCGGAACGTGGTGCTCCGCGGCGCTCAGCTGGCCCCCCTGCTGGGGCAGGACTTTGCGCTGGAGTCCGGCGGCTCGGCTGTTTCGTTCCATGGCGGCCGGCACGCCCAACCGTGCGCGTGGATGAACGGGATGCTGGCACCGGGGGCGCACCCGGCCATGCGGGGCCGCGGCGGCATCCGCTGCCGTGCCCTGTCCAGCGGATTGCTGCACCGGGGCCCGGCCGTGCTGGTCAGCCCGGTGCCGCTGGACCCGGCCCAGGCGGGCCGGGCGAGCCTGCTGCGGCCGTCACGGCTTCCCTAGGAGGGCGTCCGGCGGCTCCCCTTCCTCACGTCACGTGATGGCGGTGGCGTTGGCCGGGGAGCCCGTGCCCCCGGTGATGTTCAGCGGCTTAATGGTGATGAAGGCGTCCCATCTGCCGGTGCTGCGCATATGCCGGGCGAGCGGTCCCAGCTTCCATAGTTCCCCGAGTGGCAGGCCGAGTTTGGCCAGGAGCTGCTGGTGCATCATGCCGTTGTCGTTGGCGGCCGAATGCCGGTAGGGGCTGTCCGGGACCGCGGGCAGGCACTCGAGGGCGAAGTTGTCGGCGGCGAGGACGGCAAAGCGGTTATCCCACGCCCAGGCGGTAAACTCCCGGGACTGCGCCATGCCTGAGGCCTTCCGGCTTTGGCGGATGCGCTGCTTGTCCTCCGCGGACAGACCCAGAAACCATTCGCACCAGCCTGTATGGAGCATGAGGATATCCCCGGGCTGGGTGCTGAGGGACCGGGCCTTCAAGGCGGACTCCACCAGGTCCAGGGTGAGTGGTTCCCCGCCCGCGTGGTCGATGGGCTCCCCTGCTTCGTCCCGGTGACCCTCGAGGTCCACCAGCACGCCCCTGCCGGTAATCGGGTTTTCCGCCCATTCCTGGATGCCGAGGTCCGGGGTGCCCTCGGTGATCCGGTCATCCGGGGTGCCGTTGTAGAAACCGACATCATCGGCCCGGCGGTGCCTGAGCCCGTCAATCTGGGTTGACCCCTGAAGGTAGTACCCGTCCAGGTAGTCGTCCCGGTGCGCCGGGTGCGAGGAGTAGATGGTGTGCCGCGGGGCGCCGCGCTTGAGGGACATCCCGGGATCGAAGGCGTCAGCCGGGTAGTCCAGGCCGAACACCGTTCCGGTGCGGATGCACTGCCGGGCATCCAGCACACCTTGGGGTGTAATGAACGACGGCGTCCCGCGGCTCTGGTGCGGAAAGAGGCCCCAGGAGGTGCCGGCCAGGCGGCCCTCCCTTTGCAGCAGACCTTCAAAATCCGGATATATTCCTTCAGCGGCATTCACCGTGCACCGGCCTTCTGGTGCTGCTCCTGGGGCTGGCGGCGCTTGTAGCTGAGCAGGAACCCGGCAACGGCGCAGACGGATGCAGCGATGCAGATGGGTGTCTTGATGGCGTCATTGAGCAGGGTGAGCCACTGGGCCTGCCCCGCAACCAGGCCAATGGCCTGGCCGAGGACGAACAGGATGCCCCCGCCCAGGAGTGCGGCGAGCGTCAGGACGAAGACGACTTCGATGGCCCTTCGGATGGTGTTCATGGAATGTTTCCTAGATTGGCAGGATGCCGAGGATGATCAGGACGCCGATGCCCAGCAGCGGCAGGGCGTAATGGGTCAGCAGGCGGGCAAAGGTCTTGAGCGGGTCCACGTCAGCGATGCCGCAGGCCACGTACAGCGGGGCGCCGCCGGGCGGGACCGCCGCTTCGCAGGACGAGAACACCAGCACGGCCACGGCCGCGGTGGTGGCCGGAACCCCGGCGGCCACCAGGATGGCCACTCCCACCGTCCCCACGGCGGCCATGGTGGCGGTGGCGGACAGCGGGGCCGCCACCGCGATGACGATCAGGCCGATGAGGATGGCCAGCAGCCACAGCGGCAGGTTCATCCCGTTCAGGAGCGAGGTCATCTGCTTGGGCAGGCCGGTGGCAGCCAGGGCGTTGGCGCCGGCGAAGGCGAACACCACGGTGACGCCCACGATTCCAAAGCGCGGAGCGGATTCCCGGAGCAGCGCCCACCAGCCGCGCCCGTCGCGGGGCAGCGTTTTCCTGCCCAGCAGGAGACCGGTGATGATGAGGACCACCGGGATCCAGACGATGACGCTGACCGACTTGGTAACGTCCCCGCCCGTCCACTCCGACAGGCTCTTGGCGATGGCGCCGGTGGTGATGACCAGCGGGACGGCCACCACGACGAACAGCAGCAGGGTGGCCCAGCCGCGGCCGAACGCCGAGCGGACGGACAGGCGGTGCGCGGCGTCCAGCGGGGTCATCCCGCTCTTGCGGACCAGCAGCCAAGTGACCACCAGCCGGTGCAGGAAGCACCACAGTCCGCCGAACAGCAGGGGCAGGACCAGTGCGTTGATGTCCAGCAGCGGTCCCACGGTGGCGGAACCGACCAGGACGAACATCGAGGCGCTGAACGGGAATGTGATGCCCATGCCGGCGTTCCCCGCCACCAGCGTGGCTGCTGACGGTTTGTCCAGCCTGGACTTCTCCATCCAGGGAATGGTCACCGAGCCCACCGTGGCGGCGATGGCCGCCTGGTTGTGGACCACGCCGCCGAGGCCTGCGGAGGCCACCGTGGAGACCCAGGCCGGCCCGCCCTTGACCCCGCCGATCAGGGAGTTCAGCAGGTCGATCAGCCGGTCCAGCACGCCGGCCTTGTCCAGCAGGTAGCCCATGAAGACGAACGCCATGGTGGCGTACACGATCTCGTCGGTGATGGCAGAGTACAGGGCGTCCCAGCCGATTGCCGCTGCTGCGGCACCGGTGAAGGGAAGGACGGCCAGGAAGCCAAGGATCATGGCTTCGCCCACGCTCCGCTTGAAGGCCGTGGTCCAGAGCAGGATGACGGCAAGGTAGGCGCCGAGTGCCCAAATGCCGATCATGATGCTGCTCCTGACGGCAAGATGCCGGTTGTTGTGGTCACGTGTATTACCCGTTCCTGATTGTGCCTGACTGCGCGGTCAGCGCAAGGCCGGCTCCGAGGTCTGCGCCATACGGGCCAGCGCGGCGGCGGAGGCGTTGGTCATCTCGGCGGGGACACCCAGGTCCGAGAGGTAGCTTGCGGTGTCCTGCATCTCCTTGGAGCGGCGCACGGCGTGCTTGGCGGTGCCCGTCAGGAACCGGTCGATCACGGCCTGCCCGTCGCCGGCCAGCTGACCGGCGATCTGGGCGCGGATCCACTCCTCGAGGCCGGCCGCCCGGCCGGCCGTCACGGCTTCCACCACCACAGATGCCAGGCCCTTCATCAGGACGCTGCGCAGCAGTTTGTGCGCCATCGCCGCCCCCGGGCCGCCGTCGGTGATTTCAACATCAACTCCCAGCGGCCGCAGCAGGTCGGCCACGGCCTGGGCGCCGGGGCCACTCACCATCAGGGGTGTCTTCTCGCCCAACGCCGCGACCGGTCCCAGGATGGCGACATCGGCGAAGGCGGCCTTGCCGGGAAGCTGCCCCAGTTCCTGCATGGTAGCCGGTGAGGACGACGTGAAGTCGGCGTAGACGCTGCCGCTGGCAAGGACCGGAAGGCACTCCTTTGCCACGCTGCGGGCCGCGGCAGCACCGGTCATCACCAGGACGATGTCTGCACCGGTGCATGCTTCGGCGGCTGTTGCTGCCCGGGTTACTCCCTGCGGCGTACTGGGGGCCACCGGATCGAAGCCGGTAACCGTGTGGCCGGCGACGGTCAGGGCCGCGGCGTAGGTGGCTCCGGCCTCGCCGAGGCCGATGACGGTGCACGCTGTCATGGTTTGCTCTGTTCTTTCTTGGCTTTGGTGAAGGTTCAGTTGCGGGCGGCGACGATGGCCTGGCGGCGGCTGGTTTCGTCCGCGAAGACCGCTTCGGCGGCGTCGGCGACGGCGGCAGCCTGTTCCCGGGGGATGACCACCACGCCGTCCGAGTCGCCGACGATGACGTCGCCGGGCAGGACGGGGACGCCGCCGAACGCGAGGGCGGTTCCCAGCCGGAAGGGACCGTCCTTGTAGGGGCCGGCCGGCGAAGTAGCCCTCGCAAAGACGGGCATGCCAATCTCTGCCAGCGCCCCGGCGTCGCGGGCTGCTCCGTCCAGCGCGAATCCCGCGACACCAAGGTTGATGGCGCGCTCCCCGATCAGTTCGCCCAGCAGGGCGCGGGATTCATCGCCGCCCCCTGCCACCACGATGACGTCTCCGGGACGGGCCAGCTGCAGGGCGGCGTGGATGCCCTTGTTGTCTCCGGGGCGGGTCCACACCGTAAACGCCGGGCCGGCGAGCTTTGCGCCCGGCCAGACCGCCTGGATGGCGGAGTCCGCCACCCCAAGCCGGTCCATGGCGTCGCCGATATTGGCCGCGGGAAGCTTGCCGAGCCTTTCCACGATGTCGCTGCTGGGACGTGTGAAGTCAGCGCCGATGGCGTCAATGGCAGGAGTTGTCATGATGGATCTTTCCGTTCCGGGCAGTGGGGGTCAGTCTTTTTTCTGGACCAGCGGGAGGACTTCCTTGAAGTCCTCTTCCTGGCCGGCCCAGAACGTCTTGTAGTCGGCGCCGTTGAGGTAGCTGGTCTGCAGGCCCAGGTCCTTCATCTTCTGCACCACGGTGGGGTCCTCGATGGCCTTCTGGATGGCGGCCTCGAGCTTCTTGGCCACATCCGCGGGCAGGCCGGCCGGGGCCGAGTAGCCGCGGGCGGTTCCCGCCGTCAGGTCATAGCCGGATTCCTTGAAGGTGGGGATCTCCGGCAGGGAGGGTGCGCGTTCCGCGGACATGACGCCCAGCACCCGCGCTTTGCCCTGCTTGGTGAGGTCGTTCACGTCGCTGACGTTCGCCACCAGCACGTCCACGTGCTTTCCGAGGAACGCGGTGGTTCCCTGCGACGCGCCTTCGGAGAAGTGGACCGGGGCGAACTCGGAACCCGTGGCCTGCTGGATCTGGGCCAGGGCAAAGTGCTCGCCGGTCTGAAGCCCGGTGGTGCTGGCGGTCATGGACTTGGGCTTGGCCTTGACCGCTTCCAGGAGGTCCTTCAGCGTCTGGTACGGGCTGTCCGGCTGGACGGCGATGACTGTGGGATCGATGACCTGGCGGCCCAGGGGCTGGAAGCTGTCCCGGGTGTACTTGGCGCCGCGGGACGGGTCCAGGGGCGAGACGACCACGGACGGCGAGCCGGTGGCGCCGATGGTGTAGCCGTCCGGCTTGGCGCTGGTGAGCTGGGTGTAGCCGATCTGGCCGCCGGCGCCGGGCTTGTTGATGACCTCGACGTTGGTTCCGAGTTCCTTCTCGAGAACGGGCTGGATGAGCCGCGCGGCTGTGTCCACGGCACCGCCGGAACCGAACGCGACCACGAGGTCGATGGACTTGCCCTTTTTCGGGAAGTCGCTGGCGGCATTGTTGTTGGTGGCGCCGGCATTGGCGCCGCAGCCGGTGAGGCCGATCAGGGAGGCCGCGGCAAGGGCGGCGGTGAGGCGGAGGCGGGTTTTCATAGGTCTTCTCCTTTGAAGGGGTGCGGGTTCAGGGGTGCGGGTTCAGGGGTGCGGGTGGGGTTTAGGTTTCGGGGTCTTCGGTAAGAGCCTTGGGCTTGCGGAGCTTGAGCAGCGGGCTGATGACAATCAGCAGGCCGATGCCGATCAGGACCGCGGAAATGGGACGGCTGGTGAAGATGCCGAAGTCGCCCTGGGAGATCTCCAGCGACTCACGGAGGGACCGCTCCATCAGGGGACCAAGGACCAGGGTCAGCACCATGGGCGCCAGCGGGATGTCCAGGTGGCGGAGGGCGAGGCCCAGGAGCCCGAAGCCGATCATCACGAAGACATCGAAGACGCTGAAGTTGATGGTGTAGGCGCCGATGACCATGAAGAGCAGGATCAGGGCCGTCAGGATTGTTGACGGGACACGGAGGATGGAGGTCCAGAGCCCCACGAGCGGGACGTTGAGCAGGAGCAGGATCAGGTTGCCGATGAAGAGGCTGGCGATGATGGCCCAGGCGATCTCGGAGTTCTCGGTGAAGAGGGTGGGTCCCGGTGTGAGGCCCTGCTGCAGGAAGGCGCCCATCAGCACGGCGATGGTGGGCGAGGCCGGGATGCCGAGCGTGAACAGCGGAATCAGGGCCGCGTTGGCGTGGGCATTGTTGGCCGTTTCGGGTCCGGCCACGCCTTCGATGGCACCCCTGCCCAGTTCGTGGCGGTGGCGGGAGAACTTCTTTTCCGCCCCGTAGGACAGCAGCGAGGACACAGACCCGGTCATGCCGGGGATGAGCCCCAGGCCGAAGCCGATGCCGGTGCCGCGGGCCATCGCCGGGGCGCTGCGCCGCCACTCCGTTGCGGTGGGCAGCAGCGAGCGCAGGTTGGGGGCGTGCACCGCCGCGGGCTGGTCGCCCTTGCGGTAGGACAGGAGTTCCGAGAGGCCGAAGACTCCGACGATGACGGCCACGAAGCTGACGCCGTCCAGGAGCCGGTCCATGCCGAAGGTGAAGCGTGGAGCACCGGCCACGGGGTCGATGCCCACCATGGAGATCAGCAGGCCCAGGGCGCCGGAGATGACGGCCTTGACCATGGATTTCCCGGCCAGGGCCACCAGGAGCGAGATGCCCACCACCATCAGGGCGAAGAATTCCGGCGGGCCGACCAGCAGGCCCAGTTCTCCCAGCGGCTTGGCTGCCGCCACCAGGCCGAGGGTGGCGATGGTTCCGCCAACGAAGGATCCGACGGCGGCGATGGTCAGCGCGGCGCCGGCCTTGCCCATCTTGGTCATGGCGTAGCCGTCGATGGTGGTGATGGCTGATGCTGCTTCGCCGGGGGTGTTGAGCAGCACGCTGGTGATGGTTCCCCCGTAGGCGGTGCCGTAGAAGATGGCACACAGCATGATGATCGCCCCGGTGGCGTCCATGTTCAGCGTGAGCGAGATCAGCAGGGCGACGCCTGCCACGGGCCCGATGCCGGGCAGCACGCCGATGATGGTGCCCAGGAGGCAGCCGAGGAAGGCGAACAGCAGGTTCTGCCAGGTCATGGCGGCCGCGAAGCCGTTGACCAGTTCGTTGAGGGTATCCACGTCTAGAGTCCGATCGCGTTAAGGAAGGGAAGGGCGGACACCGGCAGCGCGACGTTCAGGCCGTAGTTGAAGGCATAGAACGCTCCGAAGCTTCCGGCCACCGCGATGATCAGCGAGGACTTCCAGGTCCTGCGCCCGCGAAGTTTCAGGTGGTACAGCAGGAACAGGAACATGCTCAGCTGGAAGCCAAGCAGGTCCATGACGGCCGCAAGGATTACCAGGCTGGCAACGACGGCGATCACCAGGCCCCGGTCAACGCCGGCTGCGGTTTCGCTGGGGTTGCGGAGTTCCTGGAACAGCCAGAGGACGGCCATGGCGGCGAGGACTGCGCCCATGGCGAAGGGGAACAGGCCCGGGCCCGGGCCCAGGGAGGTCCAGAGTCCCAGGCCGATCGAGCTGGCCAGGATATAGACGCCGACGGCGGCGAACGCACCGATTCCTACCAGCACGCTGCGGGCCACCCGTACGGGACTTCCGGGTTTCGTCGTGACTGACTCCGTTGTCATGGATTTCCTTTTCACTGCGCGTCATTGCGTTTCACAGAATGAAACTATATTGCGTACTGAGAAATAGTGACACCAGACACATCGGCTGTCAAGCGCAAGAAACTTACATAGAATGAAATGATGGCGATGACTTCCACTTCAGGCAGCCCGACGGAGGACAGCCCCAAGTCCTCGAACATGCGCTCCCTTTCCCGGGCCTTGGAGGTCTTCGCGGAACTGCAGCGGGCGGAACGCCCGCAGCGGCTCAGCGATCTTGCGCGGAACTGCGGCATGAGCCTGCCCACCACACTGAGGATCCTTCGGGTCCTGCAGGATTTCGGGATGGTGAGCCAGACGGACAAGTCCTACCGGATCGGCCCTGCCGTCCTCCCGGCCGCCAGGAGCTACCTGGAGAACGACCCCCTGGTGGTCTCTTCCCGGCCCGTCCTCCAGCAGCTGGCGACGCAGACCGGCCTCACCGCCTCCCTCTACACGCGCCTGGGTTATGAACGGATCCTGGTGGCCCGGGTGGATGGAGAGGCCCCGCTTCGCTATGACCTCCCGCTGGGCAAGCGGCTGCCCCTGACATCCGGTGCGGCCGGAAAGATCCTGCTGGCAACGGCCTCCGTGGAGGAACTGCAGGAGGCCGTGGAGGCCGCCATCGGAGCGGGCCATGAAGGCAAGGCCTTCACGCTCGGGGAGCTGCAGTCGCGGCTGCCCGCGGCGGCTGCCGACTACGCGTATTCAGCCGACGAGCGCGCTTCAGGAGTGTTGTCGGTGGCTGTAGCCCTGCCCAGGAGGTCAGGACAGCCAACGGAATCAATTTCGCTGACCAGCCCCGTGGAGGCCGCCTCCGAGGACACGCTGAAGGTGGGCGTTCCGGAGCTGAAGCGGGCGGCAGCCAGGTTGGCGGAACTGCTTGAGGGCTCCGTCTACTGACGGCACCCGGGGAAACGGCCGGCAGGGAAAGCACACGACGGCGTCACGCACGGCGCGCTTTCGGCCCACCTGAGGTGGCCGTGGCCCCGGAAACGCGGGGTCCCGCCGTCGTCCATTCCTCCGAAGCATGCCCGGCGTGACGCGAGGGCATCCGCAGTCAGTCGAGCTGCACGCCCCGGAGCAGCAGGAGCGTCCCGCCCACCACAACCGCCGAGGCAAGGAAGACTCCACCCGCCCCCAGCCCGGCCGCCACGCCGCCGATGGCGCTCGGAAGGACCACCTGCCCCACCCGGTTGCCGGCGAGCCTCAGCGCCAGCGCCCTGCCCCGCTGCCCGGCCGGCGCCTGGGCCGACAGCCAGGACATGGTCAGCGGCTGGCCGATGCCGAGCCCCAGCCCGAGCAATGCCATGACGGCAAACAGCAGCCACAGGGGCATGGGGATTGCCAGCGCAGCCAGCGCAAGCGTGGACAGGGCCAGGCTCACCACCAGCAACCTCATGCGGCCGATCCGCCGGGACACCCGGCCCAGCATGAGACGGGAGACCATGGAGAACACGGCGCGTACCGTCAACATGGCACCCACTGTTGCCACTGTGAGTCCGCGGTCGGCGCCGAGCGCGGGCAGGTAAACCACGGTCAGGTCCACCACGGCGAGGACGGTGGCGCTGGTGGCCAGCGCCCGGGCCACGCCGGGAGCCCTCAGCAGTGAGACGCCACTGGCGCTGCTGCCAGCGGACGCTCCCTTCTTCCTGCCGCCGCTGACGTGCGTCGATACGGCGAACGTGGCAGCGAACAGCACCAGGCTCAAGACCACCGAGAGCAGGAAGATCGCCTGGGTGTCGGGCCGGACCGAGGCGCCGCCCACCAGCGCAATCGCCAGCGGTCCGAGGGCCTGCCCCAGGGAGGCGGCGAACGTCAGGTAGCCGAACGCGGAGTCCATCCGGGACGAGGCAGCATTATTGGCCACCACGGCCTGCTGCCCCACCACGCAGGCCATTTGACCGGCACCAAGCAGCGCGGTTCCCGCCACCAGCGCCACGATCGACGAGCCCCACAGCAGCAGGAAGGCAGAGCAGGAAAGGACGACGGCGGCCCCGATCGCCATGAGCCGCCGCTCACCCAGGCGGTCCACCAGGGTGCCCGTGGGGACGGCAAGCAGCAGCGGAAACACCGCATAACTGGCAGCCAGCAGGCCCAGGGCGAAGTCCGGAACGTCCAGCTCCAATGCGCGGTAGGTGGCCGCCGGCCGGACCAGGAAGGTGACGGCCTGGATCAGCGCCGAGTGGACCAGGAGGGCAGTGGCCGAGCGGCGGCCCAGCTCGCCGATCATGAGCCGGGGACGCTGGTGCCGGACATGGCCTGGACGGCGGCGTCGCGGGCGCCCATGACATGGTCGAACGCCACCTTGGCTGCCTTCTCCGGGTCGCCGCCGGCCAGGGCAGCCACCAGGGTGCGGTGCTGGGCCAGGGCCTGGTCGCGCCGTTCCTGGGTGCTGTTGGTGAAGTGCCGGTACCGTTCCATGTGGCTTGAAATCTGGTTGTGGAAGCGGCGGGCCCAGGAGTTCCCGGCAATGCCCGCGATCTTTGCGTGCAGTGCCATGCCCTGCTGCATCGCGTCATCGGCGAACGCCACCATGGCCGCGTTGCGTTCAAGAATGCCTTCGAGGGCCTCGATGTCAGCCGGCGTTGCCTTCATGCAGGCATTGCGCGCCATGAGGGACTCCATGGCTGCGCGGACCTCGTAGAGTTCCGAAATGGCTGCCTCGTCCAGCGCGGGCACCAGCACGCCTCCGGTGGGCTGCTGTTCCAGCAGGCTCTCCGAAATGAGCCGCCGGATGGCCTCCCGGAGCGGTGTGCGGCTCACCTGCAGGGCCGAGGCCATTGCCGGCTCGTAGATGCGCTCCCCCGGCTTGAGCTCAAGGCTCAGGATCCGCCGTTTCAGCTCGGCGTAGACAACGTGTGCCCCGGTGTTCCGGGCAGGTGATTCGGCCATGATTTACCTCCTCGGCCATCATACTTGTATACATCTATACAAGTAGTCCCGAGTCACGGAAACACCAGGGAGGGGGCAGCATCCACTGCCCCTCCCCCTGTCCCGGTGGCGCGCCCCTGGCCGGACGCACTGCGGCTGGACTACTTGCCGGCGGTACCGGCAGGTGCCACCTTCTGCACCTCGAGGTCCTCGAGTGACTTGCCCTTGGTGTCCGGGGACATCAGGGTGGCCACTGCGGAGATGAGGCAGATGCCCAGCGTGGCCAGTCCGATGGTGAACGGAACGTTGGTGGAGCCCGGAGGGGCAATCGCCGTGAAGATGCTGGGGAAGAACGATGCAATCATGAGCCCGATGTTCTGCGAAACGGCGAACCCGGTCACGCGGATCCGCATGGGGAACTGCTCCTGGAAGAACGTGGCGAAGGTGGCATTCCACATCTGGAAGAAGATGCCCTGCACGATCACAACGCAGACGAAGACCAGCGGCAGGCTCCCCTGTTCAATGGCCCACAGGTATCCGCCCACCAGGAGGCCGCCCGCCACCCCGCCGGCAGCCATGAGCGTCCGCCGGCCAATCCTGTCGGACAGCGCGCCGAACAGCGGGATGGTCATGACGGCGGCAATGTTGGCCACGAGTGTCACCCACAGGAACTCACTGCTGGAGAAGCCGTTGCCGTAGCCCTTTTGGGTGGCAAAGGATACGCCGAAGATCAGGGTGGCCATGCCGATCACGTTGGTGAAGGTCATCGCTATGCAGCGGACCAGGACGCCCGGCCGCGTTCGCAGGAGTTCGACGAGCGGGAAGCGCTTGGTTTCGGGCTTGCCGGACTGTGCTGCGTAGGCGGGCGGTTCCTGGACCCGGCGGCGGATGAAGTAGCCGGCCAGGATCACGACGGCGCTGAGCAGGAAGGGGATGCGCCAGCCCCAGGTGCCGAACTGGTCGGCGGGGAGGACTGCCGCGAGCGGGAGCAGGACGGCGGTGGCCAGGATCGAGCCCACCTGGGTGCCCTGGAGGCTGAAGCTGGCAAAGAATCCGCGCCGTGCATCGGGAGAGTGTTCAACGATCATCGCGCTGGCGCCGCCGAGCTCGCCGGCCACCGCAAAGCCCTGGATCAGGCGAAGGAGCACCAGGAGGGCGGGCGCCAGGAGGCCCACCTGCCCATAGGTGGGCAGGAGCCCGACGGCGAAGGTGGCAAAGCCCATGAGCAGCATCGCGAAGACGAGCACCTTCTTGCGGCCGTGCCGGTCACCGTACGCCCCCAGGACAACCGCGCCTACCGGACGGGAGACATAGCCCACGGCATACGTTGCCAGGGAGGCGATAATGCCGACTGTGGGGTTTTCCGAGGGAAAGAAGATGGTGGGGAAGATCAGGGTCGCGGCCAGCGAGTACAGCGCGAAGTCGTAGTACTCCAGGGCGCTTCCAATCCAGCCGCTCATCGCCGCTTTCCTGGGGTCCCGCGAACCGGTGCCGGCACCCTGGCTGGGGAGGGCCACGCGGGTTGGGGTGGTGCTCATGTGCTTATGTCCTTCGTCTTCATTGGCAAGGAACCGGAACCGCTGGAATTCAGCCGATGTTCGTGGTGGTGTCTGCGCCGCCGCAGTCCGTCATGGACTGGAGCGGCAGCTCTTTGAATCGATTCATACAATATAGGAGGTGATGCCGGTTACGTCAATGGGCAAGCGCTATCCCGAACGGTCCGCGCCAGGATGAGCGGGGTCCTGCTACCGGCTGGCGTAGTAGGCCGCTGCCATATCCTGCCTGCCGCGGCCCTGGCCGGCCACCCGGTCCAGCCGGGCTGTGGAGGCAACGGCGCCGTCAAGGGTCAGGCCATGCTCGACGGCGGCATCCACAATGAGGTGGGCATCCTTGCGCGCGGTGTCCACGGCGAAGGAGGCAGGCTCCAGCTGGTCGTTGAGGATGAGGTCCATCTTCAGGCGGAGATAGGGCAGGTCAAGCGGGCCGCCGTCGAGCACGTCGAGGAACTGCTGCGGATCGACGCCCAGCGCCTGGGCAAGGGCAACCACTTCGCCGGCGGCGTTGGACGCCGCGATGACCCAGCTGTTGACCACCAGCTTGAGGCGGGCCGCGGAACCCTTGGACGGGTCGTCGCCTGTCCAGATGGTGCGGGCGCCAATGGCATCGAGGACCGGCCCCACGCGTTGGCGCACTGCTTCGGGAGCGGCGGCGAGGACCAGAAGCTGGCCGGCTTCTGCGGGGGCGCGCGTTCCGGAAACGGGCGCCTCCACCAGGTCCAGGCCAAGTTCGCCGGCCAGTGCGGCCAAAGCGGCCGCGTCCTGCACCCCAACCGTTGTGGACTGGACCCACGTTGTGCCCCGCCGGACGCCGGGTGCGGCACTCCGGATGACCTGCTCCACCGCGGCAACGTCGTGGAGCATGGTCAGGACCACGTCGGCTGCCTCGACAGCTTCGGCGGGGGCAGCGGCATGCCGGGCACCGTCCGCGGCCAGCCGTTCCGCTTTGGCCGCGTCCCGGTTCCACACCGAGACCTCATGGCCGGCGCGCAGGAGGTTGCGCGCCATGGCCGCCCCCATGATTCCCGTCCCCAGCACAGCCACCTTGGGTTTCGTATCCATCGAATCCGCCTTCCGGTCCAGGTTTGGTGTTCTCCATACCTACCCAACGTCTCCAGGATTCTGTAAATTATTCATACGGAGGGGAGTATCCCCACTTCACAGTCCATCGTCAGTACGGAGGCCCCTGAGCCTTCCGGTGGGCGGGCCGCATGACGGCCGGGAGAGACCTCCAGTTGGTTGTCACTGACTGGAAGCAGGTGCCCCATGAACGTTCCCCTCTGGATGTGGTTCGCCGTCATCGGATTCATCCTCCTCATGCTTGTCGTCGACCTCGTGGCCCACCGCCACGCCCATGTCATCAGCGTCCGCGAGGCCGCAGCCTGGTCCGGGATCTGGGTGCTGTTCGGCGTTGCATTCGGCGCACTGGTGTGGTTCCTGTACGGCGCGGAGTTCGGCCAGCAGTACTTCGCCGGATACCTCATCGAGAAGTCGCTCGCCGTGGACAACGTCTTTGTCTGGGCGATCATCTTTACGTTCTTCGCCGTTCCCCGCGAGTACCAGCACCGCGTGCTCTTCTTCGGTGTCCTGGGGGCGCTGGTGTTTCGCGGCCTGTTCATCGCCGCGGGCTCGGCGATCATCGCCAGCGCCGGGTGGGTCCTCTACCTGTTCGCGGCATTCCTGCTCTTCACCGGCTACCGGATGCTCAGGCAGCGTGACGAGCACATCGACCCCGGGAAGTCGCGGGCATTGAAGCTGTTCCGCCGGCACGTGCCCATGACGGACGCCTTCCATGGCCAGCGCTTCCTCATCCGGAAGGGCGGTGCACTGCTCGCCACTCCCCTGCTGGCGGTCCTGGTGCTGGTTGAAGTCACGGACATCATCTTCGCCGTCGACTCCATCCCGGCCATCTTCGCGGTCACGGACGAGGTCTTCCTGGTGTTCACGGCCAACGCGTTCGCGATCCTCGGCCTGCGCGCCATGTACTTCCTGCTGGCGGACCTCATCCACCGCTTCGTATACCTGAAGACGGGCCTGGCCCTGGTGCTGATCTGGGTGGGCATCAAGATGGCGCTCAAGATCGACGTCTACTACATTCCGACGCCGGTCTCCCTCGCCGTCATCACCGCCATTTTGGGCATTTCCGTCGGCGCGAGCCTCATCGCCACCCGGCGCACGGGCCGGCAGGAACCGCACCTTCCCGCGGACCCGCCCTTCCGGAACGCCACCCCGGAGGAGCTCGACGCCCTGGAGCCGCTGTGGCGCAGCCGGCGGGCACGCTCCCGCGGGAAGGTGCCGCCGGCGGCCGAAGAGTCCGTCAGGTAAAAAATCCGAGCGTCAGCAGAAAAGGACAGCCCGGCAAGGCACCAGGCGTTGGCGTCAAGATCCTGTGGCGCCAACGCCAGGCCAGGACCTACCAGGCCTGGTGTTCGCGGGTAAGGCCGAAGGGAACCGCGTCGCTGAGGGCAACGGTGAACTTGTTCGCGCCGTGCCGGGTAACGAGGATGCCGTGGCTCTTGCCGTCCAGGGCGTGGGCCTTGGCGGCAGCGACGGCGGCGTCGAGCTCGCGGTCCATGCTCTGGCGGTCGGACACGGTGAGGGTCAGCGGGAAGTTCATGGGTCTAGCCTTTGTGTGTTGGGGGTAGGGGGTGATATCCAACACCTGCGCTCCCCAAGGCTGCAGGCGAAGTTTGGGAACCTTTGTGCCCAGCTCATAATGCCCGAGGGATGGATCACCAGCAACTTGAAAAATCAAGTAATAAGTCGCCGCAGGTCAAGGCGTGACGGCTCGAGCCTGCCTCAGCAATTACGGGCGCTAAAGCACCGTGAATTAGAGTTGGACAGGAGTGGAAGCTGTTTCCGAACGGCTCCGCTGCCCCTGACCCAGCCCTGCGGCAGAACCAAGCCACCAGCACGACACCACACGTGTGCCACGACCTGACAAGGATCCGCCATTTCCACCGACGCTCTCTTCGGCAATCTCACCAGGATCCGCAACGTCATCCTCCCCACCCCGGTGCGGAGCCGGTTGAACACCGGGGGCGGCCTGCTGGCGGGATTCATCGTGGTGCACCTTGTCTTCCTGGTCTTCGCCGCTTCCCTCTCCCTTCGCGGCGAGGCGTTCAGCGACACCTTCATCTACCGTGACTGGGCCATGGCGGGATTCAACGACGCGAACCTCCGGGGCGGCCCCAGCCCGTGGGTGTACCCCATCCTGGCGCTCATCCCCATGGCCATCGCAGGCCTGGCGGGACCGGGACCGTTCTTCTTCCTCTGGGTCCTCATGACCACGCTCCTGAACGCGTGGGCCCTGCTCAAGCTCACCGGGCGGGGCCGCAACACCCGCGCCATCCCCGCCGGCTGGTGGTGGCTGGCCTTCACCTTCCTGATGGGCTGGCTGGGCTTCGCCCGTGTGGACGGCCTCACCGCCCCGCTGGTCCTTGTGGCCCTGGCCTACGGCGTCCAGCGCCCGTTCGTCGCCTCGGTCCTGCTGGCCGTCGGCACCTGGGTGAAGGTCTGGCCGGCGGCCATCATGCTGGCCCTTTTCGCCGTCGTAAAGAACCGCCTGCTGGTGGTGCTGGCAGGAATCGCGACGACGGCGGGCGTGGTGGCGCTGGCGGCAGCCCTGGGCAGCGTCCCCAAGCTCCTGAACTTCCTCACCCAGCAGGGCGACCGCGGCATGCAGCTCGAGGCCACCTTCACCACCCCCTGGCTTTGGCTCTCCGTCCTGAACGTCGGCGGCTCGCGCATGTACATGAACACGGACATCAACTCCATGCAGGTGGACGGCCCGGGCACCGCCACCATGTCCGTGCTGATGCAGCCCCTCCTGGTGCTGGCGGCACTCCTGGTGGCCGGGTTGACCTTCTGGGCGCTCCACAACGGAAAGCAGCACAAGGTGGCCGGCGGCGTGGACCGCACCGAGCTGCTCCTGGCCGGGGCCCTGACCCTGGCCACCGCGTTCGTGGTTTTCAACAAGGTGGGTTCGCCGCAGTTCATGGTGTGGCTCGGCCCCGCCGTCGCGGTGGGCCTGGCGCACAGCTGGCGTGAATGGCGGGTTCCGGCGGCAATGCTGATCGCCATCGCCGTGGCAACCTACTTCATCTACCCGCTCTTCTACGACGCCCTGAGCCACAACAACCCCTGGATGGCCCTGGTACTGACAATCCGCAACGTCCTGCTGGTGGTCCTGTTCCTGTGGAGCGTCCGGCGCCTCTACACGCTGGGCAAGAAGACCGCAGCCCCCGCCCCCGCGCTCAAGGAGACCTGACATTTCCACGAGGTTCTTTGACCGCCTGGTGACCGTCCGCACCAGACTGCTCCCGGCAAAAGTGGTGGACTGGTTCGCCCGCCCATCCAGCGTCTGGTGGGGCTTCGCCGTCGTCCATCTGTACTTCCTGGGCTGGATGGCATCCTTTTTCCTGAACGGCGATACGTTCAGCGACACCGAGCAGTACCGGCAGTGGGCCCTGGACGGCTACAACCCGGCGGACCTGACCGGGAAGATCAGCCCCTGGGTCTACCCGGTGCTGGCTCAGATCCCCATCTTCCTGGCCAACATCGCCGGGCCAGGCCTCTACCTGCTGGTGTGGTTCCTGATCATCACGGCGCTCAACGCCGTCGGCCTGGTCTACCTCACCCGTGGCCCGCGGAAGGTCACGGGCATTGCCCCCGCCTGGTGGTGGTTGTTCTTCACGGTGTTCATGGGCTACCTGAGCTTCGCCAGGGTGGAGGGCATCACGGCGCCGATCGTGCTGATCGCCCTGCTCTATGCCGCTGAACGGCCCGTCGTGGCCGGCGTCCTGCTCAGCATCGCCACCTGGATCAAGGTCTGGCCCGCAGCCGTCCTGGTCCCGATCGTCATCGCCAGCCACAAGCGGATCCAGGTGGTCCTCGCCGGCGCCGCCGTCACCGCGGTGGTGGGCCTGGGCACGTGGCTGACCGGCGGGCTGCCGCACATCATGGACTTCCTCCTGAACCAGGGCGAGCGCGGAATGCAGCTTGAGGCCACCTTCTCCACGCCCTGGGTGTGGCTGAGCGTTTTCCACATCGCCGGTTCACGGATGGCCGACAACACCGCCATCAATTCCACCGAGGTCTACGGCCCCGGTGCCGGCACCGCCGCATTCCTGATGCAGCCGCTGCTGGTCCTTGCGGCCGTCACCGCGGCCATCCTTCTGGTCCGCGCCCTGCGGCGCGGCGCCGAACGCGAGGAACTGTTCCTCGAAGGCGCGCTCATGATGGTTACCGCCTTCATCGTGTTCAACAAGGTGGGCTCGCCGCAGTTCATCATCTGGCTGGCACCGGTGATCATCGCCGGCCTGGCGCATGACTGGGAGCGCTGGAAGGTCCCGGCCGCCCTGCTGATGGGCATTGCCATGACAACGTTCGTGATCTACCCGCTGTTCTACACCCCGCTCATCCATGCGCACCCCGTCATGGCAGCCATCCTGACCACCCGCAACGTGCTCCTGGTGGTCCTGCTGTGGTGGTCGGTGAAGCGCACCGCGGAGTTGGGCCGGAAAACGTCAGCCCAGGTGCCGGCCGGAGCCTAGCTGCCCCCGGACGACCGGTCGACGGCGGCACGGGCCTCAGCCTGGCGCGCGGCCCGGCGCTCCGCCACCCACCGCCAGGCCCGCCGGGCAACGTCCAGCGGCTTGCCCTCGATGAGCAGCTTGCGGGTATGGACGTCCAGGACCAGCAGGTAGAAGGTGAAGGCCAGGGCCGTAAAGAAGGCCAGGGACGAGGCGTCGATGGGCAGTTCCACGAAGGACCAGACCGAAAGCTGGTCCTGGGCGCCGAATACCACAAAGAACGTCACGCCCACGTACAGCGAGCGGATCTGCCAGTCGTCCCGGATTCCCGTGACCGCCAGGAACGGCAGGAACCACAGGATGTACCAGGGCTGGATGATGGGTGAGAGCATCACGACGGCGGTGAACGCCAGGGCCATCCGCCGCACCGCCCGCGAGTAGTCGCCGCGGAACATCAGCAGCAGGACCAGGGCGATCGCCGCCCACTTCATGGCGGTCCGCAGCCAGGTGGCCAGCGTTCCGCCGGGCAGTCCCAGGGCGTTGGCCAGCATCTCCACCTGCTGGCCCAGGAAGCCCGACGGCGAGTAGCCCGTGTAGCCGGGGGTGGGGTCCATGATGGCCCACGTCCAGCCGATGCCGAGGTTGTAGGGGATGCCGCTCAGGGCCAGCACGCCGAAGCTGATGCCCGCCGTGGCACCCCACATCAGGAATTTGCGCGGCCAGGACGCAGCGGGCCCCGCCCACATCACACCGATGAACGGCAGCAGCAGGACGGTGATGGGCTTGATGCCGATGGAGGCGGTGACCAGGAGGACGCCCAGGAGGTAGCGGCGGGTGGCGGCCAGGTAAACGCCGGCGACGGCGAGCCCCACCATCAGGGCGTCATTGTGGGCACTGGCGACGAAGCTGATGAGGAACAACGGGTTGGCCACGGAGATCCAGAGCGCGCGGGCACCGTTGATCCCGTGCAGTTCGGCGAGCCTGGGCACGTAGATGACGCAGAGCAGCACGCCGACGCCGGCCAGGAGGCGGAACAGCAGGACGGACGCGTCAGGCTGGGCTCCTGTCAGTCCCACCACCGCGCGCGCCAGCCACAGGAAGTACGGTCCGTACGGGGTCCGGTTTTCCGCCCAGGCGGGGTCGGCCCCCAGGGAGAACCAGTTGTTGAGGGTGGAAATGCCCACCTCATACGGGTTCTGGCCTTCCTGGACCAGGCGGCCCTGCCCCGTATAGGCGTAGACGTCCCTGGAGAAGACCGGAACGCAGAACAAGAGCGGCAGGGACCAGGCGGATATGGCCACCACCACGGACCGCAGGGAGGATTGTCCCCAGTCCCCCAGCCTCTGGCCCAGGCGAAGCCAGGAGCGCATCAGGAGCATGGCACCGGCCGTCAGCAGCACGGTGGATACCGCCACGCCCCAGCCTTCGGTACGGAGTGCGATCACCACCGGTTGCCGGATCATGGGCGACCCGTTGGCGATCCAGCCCGTTCCGATGGAACCGACGAACATCATGAGGGCGCCGACAAAGCCTTCGAGGGTTGCCAGGTAGGCACGGCCTTTGGCGGGCACGGAAACCCCGGCCGGTGTGCCCGGCCGGCTCTCCGACATCCTGAGGTGTGACCCGCCTGCCGTCATGTTTGTGTGGTCCCCTGACTTGTTACGGCACTGCTCGCCCCAGCTTCAAATGGCCGCCCTGCAACCCGGCCATTTTATCAGCCGAGCTTACTTCCGCCCGGGGCCGGGCCGGGCGGAAGCGCCACAGTTTGGCAACGGCTGCGGAACTGCGTATCGCGGTTGGCTGTCCCTCCATAAACCCTGGCGGGTAGTGTTGCCTATGCAGCCGAAAGCCACCGGCGCATTCCCTTCCCACCCCATTGTCTTCCATGGCCGGGCTGGACCCGTGCGCACCGTGGCGCGCAGAAACGTTGCACACCCGCTCTCCCAGGAGAGCCATGTCCCCTGGAGCCGCTCCTTGGCCGTCACCGCCCGCCCCCGCCCCGTCCGGCAACCGACCACTGTCCTGACCGCCGTGCGCTCCCCGCGGCAGCTCTCCCGCGAGGTCCTGGCCGGCATGGTCACCACCCTGGCCCTGGTCCCTGAGGTCATATCCTTCTCGATCGTGGCAGGGGTGGATCCCATGGTGAGCCTGGTCGCCTCCATCGTGCTGGCCCTGGCGATGTCGGTCCTTGGCGGCCGGCCCGGCGTCGTTACCGCCGCAGCCGGTTCCGTCGCCCTGGTGATCGCCCCGCTCGTGCACCAGCACGGTGTCCAGTACGTCCTGCCCGCCGTGCTGCTCGCCGGCGTGATCCAGGTGGTCTTTGGCCTGGCCGGCCTTGCCCGGCTGATGCGCTTCATCCCCAGATCGGTGATGATCGGATTCGTCAACGCCCTGGGCGTGCTGATCTTCATGGCGCAGGTGCCCCATGTCCTCAATGTCCCCTGGCCCGCCTACGTCCTGTTCGCCCTGACGTTCGCGATCATTTTCGTCCTTCCGCGCTTCACCAAGGTGGTTCCGTCGCCGCTGGTTGCCATCGTGGCCGTCACGGCAATCGTCATCATCGCCGGCGTGGCCGTTCCGAGCGTCGCGGACGAAGGTCCCCTTACGGGCAAGCTGCCGGGGATCACCCCGTTCCTTTTCCCGCTTGACCTTGCCACCTTCCAGCTGGTCCTGCCCACGGCACTGAGCGTGGCGTTCGTCGGCCTCATGGAAACCCTCCTCACAGCGAAACTCGTCGATGACATCACCGGCACCCCGTCCCATAAGGGACGCGAGTCCTGGGGGCTGGGCGTATCGAACATCCTCGCCGGTTTCTACGGCGGCATTGCCGGCTGCGCCATGATCGGGCAGACCGTCCTCAATGTGAAGACCGGCCAGGCCCGCACCCGCATTTCGACGTTCGTGGCCGGACTGTTCCTGCTGGCCCTGGTGACCGGGCTCAGCTCGATCATGGGGCAGATCCCCATGGTGGCCCTCGCCGCGGTCATGATGGTGGTTGCCGTCACCACGGTGGACTGGCACAGCGTCAAACCGTCCACCCTGAAGCGGATGCCCATACCGGAGACACTGGTCATGGCTGTTACTGTCGCCGTCGTGGTGCTGACGGGGAACCTGGCCTACGGCGTCCTCGTCGGCGTCATCCTGGCCATGGTCCTGTTCGCCCGCCGGGTGGCGCATGTGATCACTGTTGAGAGGACCCTGGCCGGCGACGGGGAGAGTGTCCGCTACCAGGTGGTGGGCCCGCTGTTTTTCGGGAGCAGCAACGACCTGGTGGAACACTTCGCCTACGCGGACGATCCGGGCCTGGTGTCCATCGACCTCAGCCGTGCACAGATCTGGGACGCCTCGACGGTGGCCGCCCTCGACTCCATTGAAACGAAATACGCGGACCACGGGGCCACGGTGAGGATCGAAGGCCTCGATGAGCGCAGCACCGGATTCCACCGCCGGCTCACCGGTCATTTGGGCGCCTGACACGCCGGACGGCATCCAGCCCGGACGGCACGGGCAAAAGGGCGGAGCCGCAATCCGCGCGGCCCCGCCCCTTTGCAGCCCGGCTTAGGAGAAGCGTCCCGGCCGGAAGGTGGCCAGCATGGGGTGCTTCCTGCCGGTCAGGATTTCCCCGGCCAGGAGCTCACCGGCAATGAGTCCCAGCGTGGCGCCGGAGTGCGTGAAGGCAACGAAGCATCCGGGCACCTGGCCCAGTTCGCCCAGGACGGGTTCGCCGTCCCCGGGAATGGGCTTATAGCCCATCTTCCAGGAGGCGGGCTTGAGTTCCGGATTGCCGGCAACAAGCTTCGATGCCTCATCGGCCAGTTCCTGGACCACCTCATCGGGGATGCTGAAGGAGCCGTCCGCGTGCTCGGTAATGTGTTCCTCGTACCAGTCGTGGTCCAGGGCAAACGTCCCGCCCGGGTTGGGCCGCAAGGCTGCGCGCGGGGTGTTCATCACCGCGGCCACGTCGTGCTGCACCTGCTTGGTCACCACCAGCATGGACACGGGAGAGCCGTTGGGGATGTGCACTCCCAGGGGTTGGACGACGGCGGGCGTCGCCGCGCCGCAGGCCACCAGCACGGCGTCGGCCGGGTATGTCCCGCCCGACGCTGTCTCCACGCCGGAGGTGCGGCCGCCTTCCACCATGACGGAGGCTTTTCCCGCGTTCAGGACCAGTTCGCCGCCGCGGGCGTGGAACTCCTCCATGAGGAAGTCGATCAGGTCCGGCAGGCTCACCCAGCCCTCGCCGGGATTGAAGATGGCATTCTCCGGCACGGCGTCCGCATCGATGCCGGGGGTGGTGGCTGCGATACCGCTGGGGGCGAGAAGCCGGGAGTCGTAGCCGATGGACTTTTCGTAGGCGTGCCGGGCCGCGGTGGCCTCGCCCTGCCCCGCGGCGTTCCACATCAGGCCGCCGCCAAACTGCAGCCAGTCGCGGCTGGGGTCCGAGGCGAAGAGGGTGCGGTAGCGGTCCACGCCGGCCACCCGCAGCTGGTGGTACGGGGTGGACCGTTCGCCGGCGGAGTTGAGCCAGGACAGCGAGCGGCCGCTGGCTTCGCTGGCGAGGCCGCGCTCGGTCAGCAGGATCACCGACGCTCCTTCGCGGAGCAGGTGGACCGCGGTGGAGACCCCGAGGATGCCGCCGCCGATGACGGCAACGCGCTTGGTGGCTGGAAGAGAGGACATCGTGTCCCTTTCTGTGAAATTCGTGGTTGCGGAAGACGCTGACGACGCGTCAGGGAAAGCAGGGGAAATTGGGTGTGGCGTCAGGCCAGGGCGTGGATGCCCTCGATCACCTTCAGCACCTCAAGCGGTTCGGCGGGATCCACCGGCAGCGGCCCGTTCCCGTGCAGGGCGGCGGCCAGCTGGACGTAGAACTGCGGGTAGGCGCCGCGTTCGGCGGGGACGGCCGCCGTTGCCCCGTCCACGCCCAGGAGCCCCCAACGCTCCTGGGGTTCCACACCATAGGCGGGGTCCGACGGCGGCGTCCCGGCAGCGAGGGCAGGTTCCTGTCCGTCCAGGCCCCACTTGGTGTAGCCGGCGCGGGAACCGAGGATGTGGAACCGCGGCCCGGCCTGGGCGGCCATGCCGTTCATCCAGAGCCGCGTGCGGACGCCGGAGGCGTGCAGCAACGACACGAACGCTTCCGTATCCGCTGCGTCCGGATGCGGACCGCGGTTGGCCGTCTCGCCGTAGCTCCGTTCCACCGGGCCGAAAAGGTGGATGGCCTGGTCGATCAGGTGCGCGCCGAGGTCGTGCAGGATGCCGCCGCCCTCGGACAGGGACACGGTGTCCCGCCAGTTTCCGAAGCCTTCGGGCCGCCACCATTCGAACCGCGATTCGAAGCTGGTGACCCCGCCAAGGTCTCCGGACGCCAGCACCTTCTGCAGGGTGAGGAAGTCTGCATCCCACCGGCGGTTCTGGAACACCGTTAGCTGCACCCCGCCGTCGGCCGCCCTGCTGATCAGCTCCCCGCCCAAGGCGGACGTGGGGACGAAAGGCTTGTCCACCACCACATGCAGGCCGTGGGCGATGGCTGTCGCGGCCAGCCCGTAGTGCGTGTGCGGCGGGGTGCCCAGGATGACCAGGTCCAGGTCCGCGGCCAGGGCGAACAGCTCCTCCGGGGTGCCGGCAATCCGTGCCTGCGGATACAGGCGTGCCGCCTCCGCCGCACGTTCCGGCTGGGCCGTGACGATGACGTCCAGCGAGAAGTCCGGGTTGGCCGCCACCAGGGGCGCGTGGAAGACCTTGCCGGAGATTCCAAAGCCGACGACGGCGGTCCGGATGGGTGCCGCTGCAACCGCACCCATCAGAGCACCTCGGAAAGGAAGCGCTGGAGGCGTTCGCTGCGGGGATTGTCGAAGAGTTGGGCGGGTGTCCCGGCTTCCACTACTTCGCCTTCGTCCATGAAGACCACCTGGTCTGCCACTTTCCGGGCGAAGCCCATTTCGTGGGTGACGACGAGCATGGTCATGCCCCGGCGGCCCAGGCCGGCCATGAGGTTCAGGACGCCTTTGACCAGTTCGGGGTCCAGGGCGCTGGTGGCCTCGTCGAAGAGCATCACTTCGGGTTCCATGGCCAGGGCGCGTGCGATGGCGACGCGTTGCTGCTGGCCGCCGGAGAGGTCACGGGGGCGGTGGTCGGCGCGTTCAGCGAGGCCAACCTCGGCGAGCCGTTGGCGGGCGCGTTCCATGGCCTGGGCCTTGAGCATGCCTTTGACGCTCCAGAGGGCCAGGGCCACGTTTTCCTCGGCGGTGTGGTCCGGGAAGAGGTTGAAATGCTGGAACACCATGCCGATGCGGGTGCGGAGTGTGTCCGGGTTGACGGTCAGGGTGCTGTCGCCTGCGAGCAGGACGTTCCCGCTCTTGGGTTCGTGCAGCCGGTTGACGCCGCGCAGCAGTGTGGATTTTCCGGACCCTGAGGGGCCAATGATGCAGGTGGTGGTGCCCGGCGCCACGGTGAGGCTGACGTTGCGCAGTACCTCGATGTCGCCGTAGGCCATGGTGAGGTTGCGCAGTTCCAGGCTTGAGCCGCGGAACGACTGTTCCTCCGAGGTGGCCGCATTCATGGTGGTGGGGGTTGGGGTGTTCATGTGTTGCTCCCGGCTGTGAGCGGCGAGGCCGCGTCGAGTTCCTTGACTTCCTTCAGGCCGCTGGTGGGTGGTGCGGCGCGGCGGCGGCCGGTGCGGAACTTGTTGTCGAAGTGGTTCACCAGGTGCGTCAGCGGGACGGTAATCACCAGGTAGAGGAGTCCGGCGGCCACCAGGGGTGAAAGGTTCCCGGACAGCACGGCGGCGTCCTGGCCTACGCGGAAGAGTTCGCGTTCGGTGACCAGCAGGCCCAGGAAGTACACCAGGGAGGAGTCCTTGACGATGGCGATGAACTGGTTCACCAGGGCCGGGAGGACCCGGCGGACGCCCTGGGGTACCACCACCAGGGCCATGGATTTGGCGTAGCTCATGCCCAGGGCACGGCAGGCCTCGCCCTGGCCCTTGTCCACGCTGAGGATCCCGGCGCGGAAGATCTCCCCGATGTAGGCGCTGGCGATCAGGCTCAGCGCGATGATGCCCAGCGGGTAGGGTGACGGGCCGAAGATCGACTGGCTCAGGCGGGCAAAGCCCTGGCCGATCAGCAGGATGGTGAGGATGGCGGGCAGGCCACGGAAAAGGTCCGTGTAGATCCTGGCCGGGACCCGCAGCCACTTGGATGGTGAGATGCCCATGACGGCCACCACCATTCCCAGCACCGTGCCAAGGACGGTGGCGGCAATGGAAATGATCAGCGTGTTCAGCAGGCCGACCGCCAGGAGTTGGGGCAGGACCTCGGCCATAGCGCCGAAGTCGAAGAAGGTACGGATGATGGTGTTGAGCCAGTCCATGATTGCTCTCAGACGTAGATGAAGGGGAGGTGCCGGGCAGGCCGCTTACGGCGGCCCGCCCGGCCAGGTGGCCCTAAGGCCTGACAGCCAGGCAAATAATGCTTGGGGGCTACTTGCTTGGCGAGGGTGATGCGGTCTGCTCGGCCTTGGGCAGGTACTGCTCGGGCATCGGTGAGCCCGGGAACCACTTCTGGTAGAGCTTCTTCCAGGTGCCGTCCTCCATGGCTGCGGCCAGGCCCTTGTTCAGGGCTTCCTTGAAGGCCGTCTTGCCCTTGGCCACTGCGAACCCGGCCGGGGCGTCGAAGGACGGGATGTCCGCGGCGCTGACCAGGCCGTGCTGCTCCTCGTAAGCCTTGGCGGCCTCGTAATCCAGGAAATGCGCGTCCACCGTTCCACTGTTCACGGCGGCGATCGCGGTGTTGTTGTCAGGGAAGCGGACCAGGCTGGCCGAGGTGAAGTTCTTCACCGCATAGGCTTCCTGCAGGGTTCCCTGGACCACGCCCAGGCGTTTGCCGGCCAGCCCGTCCGCGCTGGTGATGCCGGAGGTCTTGGTGGTGATGACCGTGAGGTAGCCGGCCAGGTAACCGTCCGAGAAGTCCACGGTTTCCTTGCGCTTGTCGGTGATGCCGATGGCTGCGACGCCGGCGTCGAACTGTCCGTTTGCCACTGCGGCAAGGAGCCCCGAGAAGTCCTGCCCGGTGAAGACCACGTTGTCCACACCGGCCCGGTGGGCCACGTCCTTGAAGAGTTCCACGTCGAAGCCGGTGAAGTTTCCGGAGGCATCGGCGAAGGTGTACGGCTTTGAGTCACCCAGGCTTGCCACCCGGATGGTGCCTGGCTGGATCAGCCCGTAGGGATTGTTCTCTGTGGTGGAGGCGGCGGAGGTGGAGCTGCAGCCGGAGAGCGCCAGGACCGCGGCCAGGGCTGCCGCGGCAAATCCGGCAGGTCGGAGATTCTTTTTCTTCACAGCGTTGTCCAATCGTTGGTGGGAAGGCGGTGCTGTCAGGGCCGCCGAAGAAAGTCGTCGATGCTCTTGTTGAGTCCGGTCTCACAGCTTAGGATTGAGACCGGACTCACATCGATTGATAGAAATGTAGCCGATGTCACATGGGGCGTCAACAACCCCGTCGAAAGGTGAAGATGAACGGTGATGGAGCACGACGGCGGGACGTAACCGTTGCCGACGTCGCAAAAGCTGCGCAGGTCTCCAAGGCACAGGCCGCCCGTGCACTGGGCAATTACGGCGCGGTCAGCGACGAAGTCCGCGAGCGCGTCCTCGCCGCTGCCGAGGCGCTTTCCTACCGTCCCAACGAGCTGGCCCGCAGCATGAACACCGGAAAATCGCACACCATCGGCGTGGTGGTGGGTGACATCGAAAACCCGCATTTCGGCCTTGCTACCCGGGGCATCACGGACACTGCCAAGAAGGCCGGGTACAACGTCATCCTGGTCAACACCGACGAGGACCGGGCGGCGGAAGTGGACGCGGTGCGGGTGTTGCTGGACAAGCGGGTGGACGGCCTCATCGTCGCCCCGGCATCATCAGTGGACACCGAACACCTGCAGGAGGTGCACCGGTCCGGACGCCCCCTGGTGTTCATCGACCGCACCGCCGGCGACCTCAAGGTGGAGACCATGGCCGTGGACATGGCGCGGATTTCCAGGGAAGCTACGCAGTATTTGCTCGAGGCAGGGCACCGGCGTATCGCCTTCATCTCCACACTGCGGACGGACACCCCCTACACGCCGGGCATGACCCTGGAGTCCTCCCAGATTGCGGACCGCATCGAGGGGATGCGGGACGCTTTCCTTGCGGCGGGGCTGCCCTTCCCGGAAGACCTGGTCAGGTTGAATGCCGGCGATGCCGACTCGATCCGCAGCATCACCCGCGAAGTGCTCCGGGGCCCGGACCAAGCCACGGCAGTGGTCGCTTCGGACGGCCTGATTGCCCTCAGCGTGGTGGAAGCGATCCAGGAATTGGGCCTGTCCATTCCGGCCGATGTGTCATTCCTGATGTACGACGACTTCGCATGGACCAGGCTCACCACGCCGCCCCTGACGGTCATCGCCCAGCCGGTCTACAACATGGGCGTGGCGGCAGCCAAGGCACTGATCCGCCAGATGGAGGGGCTGCCGCCCGCCGCTCCGGCGCAGTTCACGGCCACCCTGGTGCGCCGCGGTTCAGTGGGCCCGCGCCGGACGGGCGACGATCCACAGCGGGAAAAGCTGGCGGCCTCGCTCAACTGATACGCGGGAACCTACTGCGAGGCGTCGAAACCGGCCAGCAGGCGCCGGGACGCGGTCTGCATATGCGATCGCATGGTGGCCGTGACGGCGGCAGATTCTACGGACACCTCCCAAGCGTAACAACCTGAAGTCCGGCGCCTCCCGTGACTCTGCCGAGGCCGTCATCCGCACCATCTACGCTCCCGTCATCGACGTGCACTGGGTCACCGTCAAGCAGCTCGCCATCCTGGAGCCAACCCTGGTACGGCAAGGACAGCATCATCAAGGACGACTGGAAGAAGATCTTCGACGACTCCGAACTCGACGGCGTTATCGCCAAGCTGCTCAAGTTCGAGGCGGTCAAGCGCTAGGCACCCACCCGCAGCGGCGGCCTCCGTCCGGTTATTAGGCCGGGCGGACGCCGCCGCTTTTTCGTTGTCCGACGCGTCAGCGGACGCCTGCGCCTGCGAGGTTGAAGTAGGACCGGGCGTCCGGCGGCCGGATATCGGCCACCACGTCGCTGAAGATCCGCATGGGATGCGGCGTGAAAGGATGCTCCGCGATCGCGTCATAGTCGAGGTCGATGCCCAGCCCAGCGCCTTCGGGGATCATGACATCGCCGTCTGCCGTCAGCTGAAGGCGCTCACTGGAGATGTCGCTGCGCCACGGCACGTCCGTGGCCATGATCTCCAGGTACCGGAAATTCGGCAGTGTGGCCCCGAGCTGCAGGGTTGCCGCAGTGCTGAGTGGCCCGCTGGGGTTGTGCGGTGCGAACGGCACATAATGGGCTGCCGCCAGAGTGGAAATGAACGACAGTTCCAGCAGCCCGCCGGCGTGCGTGACGTCCGGCTGGATGTAATCCACGGCGTTGCGGGCCAGGGCGGGAATGAAGGTGTTCCGGCCCATCCATCTCTCCCCCGCGGCAATGGGAACAGGGGACTTGCTGCGCACCTCCACGAGGGCGTCGATCCCGTCCGGCGGGCACGGTTCCTCGAAAAACACCGGCTGGAACCGTTCAAGTTCGCGGGCCACCCGGATGGCTGTGGGGACATCAAAGCGGCCATGGCCTTCTATGAACAGTTCAACGTCGTCGCCCACTGCCGCCCGCACTGCCTCAACAGGTTCAAGCATGCGCCCCAGGTCCCGCGGTTCCAGGAAAAGGTCCGCGGCCTCGAAAGGGTCCCACTTTAGGCCGCGGAAGCCTTGGCCGACCGTCCGTACAGCGGCCTCGGCGAAAGCCTCCGGAGTGATGGCCCCGGAAAACCAGCCGTTGGCGTAGGCGCGGACCCGGTCGCGGACCTGTCCCCCCAGCATCCGGTGGACCGGGACGCCCAATGCCCGCGCCGAAACATCCCACATCGCCATCTCAAGGGCGCTCAGGGCTGTCATGGATACCGGACCGCCGCGCCAGTAGGCGTCGCGGTTGAGCTCATAAATGGTCTGGGTAATCCGCGTGGGGTCCTTGCCCCTGACGGCTTCGGCAAGGACAGCCACCGCCCCGAGGACAGCATGTTCCTGCCCTTCGAGGGTCGCCTCGGCGATGCCGGTGAGCCCCTCGTCAGTTGTAAGCCGGACGAAGATGAGGTTCGTCCGGTAGAAGTCCACGACCACGGTGTCGAGATGGGTGATTTTCATGGTTGTCTTTCAGTCCGCGGGAGGGGCGGTGGATTCCCGCACGATTACCTGGGTTGCCAGTTCCACTCGGTGGGAATCGAGGACTTCGCCTTGCACCTGCCGCAGCAGCGACCTTAGGGCCGCCCGCCCCATCTCCTCCAGGGGCTGGGCCACGGAACTCAGCGATGGAACGGACTGCTCACCCTGGTTGGTGCCGTCGAAGCCGATGAGGCTGATGTCCTCGGGAACCCTGATTCCGTGGCGCCGCGCTTCGCTGAGGACGCCCAGGGCAATGGTGTCGCTTCCGGCGAAGATCGCCGTGGGGCGCGGGTCAAGCTTCAGCAGCTCTTTGAATCCATTGACCCCACTCTCCGTCCGGAACCGGCCGCCGGAAACAACGTACTGGGGGTCCACCTTGATCCCTTGTGCCATCAGGGCTGCCATGTATCCGTGCAGCCGCGCCTGGTTGCATTCAGCGCCCTCTATGCCGCCGATGTAGGCAATGCGGCGGTGTCCCAGTCCCAGCAGGTGCTCGGTGGCAGCTTTGCCGCCGGCCCAGTTGGTGGCCCCAACGCTGACGACGTCGGCGGAGGGCGGGTTAAGCGGGTCGATGACGACGACGGGGATGTGGCGGCGCCTGAACGCGTGCAGTTGCGCCTCGCTGAAGGCCGAGGTCACCACGATCATCCCGGCCCTGCCCTCTTCGAGCATCCGCTGCGCCCGGCGCTCGGGGGTGTGGCGGGCGGGGGTGGACTGGCCGGTCACGCTGACCAGGATTTCGACGTCGGCGGCGGCAGCGAACTGCAGGATGCCGTTGAGGACCTGGATGGTGTATGCGGAGTCGAGCACGTCGATCACTACTTCCACCACGGTCCCGCTTTCGGCGGCCGCCCGGCGCTGGACAGGCGACTGGTAGCCCGCCTGCTCCAGTGCGGCAAGGATCCGGGCCCTGGTTTCGGGGGCCACGTCCTCACGCCCGTTCACCACTTTGGACACCGTAGGCGCCGAAACCCCTGCCTGCCTGGCCACGGTAGCGAGCGTAGGTTTGGTCCGCTCCTGCAATTTGCTCGTCATCGGTTCGCAATCTTTCGAAAGTGGGGAAACGCTTTCATTGTGCAGAGTGGGGCCTTCTCCGGTCAAGAGCACCGGGACATAGGGAGTAAACAGAAAAGATCCTCTACGATCCCTTGACGCCGCCGGTAATTAGGGCTTTAGTTTACAGCGTGACTTATATCACCGTTCGAAATGTTTCGAACGAACGGCGGAGCTGACGCCCCGTACCTCGACGCAAATTCACAATGGAGAAGCAATGAAGCAACCCCAGTCCTCCCGGCGGTCTTTCCTCGCCCTCGCTGCCCTCACTCCCTTTGCCGTTGCCGCAACCACAGCCTGCGGGACGTCCGGCCCCGGCGCCTCCAGCGGCGGCGGGGGCGCCAGCATGTGGTATCTGTCCGGCGAGCCGAACCAGACCACCATGCAGAAAGCCGTGGATGCTTTTAACTCGGCAAACTCCGCCGACAGGATCACTGTCACGTATTTCCAGAACGACGCGTACAAGACCAAAATCAAGACCGCCATCGGCGCCAACCAGGCACCCACGATCATCTACGGCTGGGGCGGCGGTGGCCTGAAGACCTACGCCGAGGCCAACCAGGTTGAGGACCTCACCAGCTGGTTCGACCAGAATCCGGACCTGAAGAAGAAGTTCTTCCCGTCCGTGTTCGGTGCAGCCACCGTCAACGGCAAGATCTACGCCCTGCCCAACCAGTACGTCGCCCCGATCGTGCTGTTCTACAACAAGGAACTGTTCCAGAAGGCAGGCGTCCAGCCGCCCAAGACCTGGGACGACATCATGTCCTTGGTCAAGACCTTCAACGGCATGGGCATAGCCCCGTTCTCCCTGGGCGGCCAGTCGCGCTGGACCTCCATGATGTGGCTTGAATACCTCCTGGACCGCATCGGCGGGCCGGACGTCTTCAAGGCGATCTTCGAGGGCAAGCCCAATTCCTGGATGGACCCGGCCGTGATCGAGACCGGCACCAAGATCCAGGAGCTGGTCTCTGCTGACGGCTTCATCAAGGGCTTCTCCTCCATCACTGCCGACTCGCAGGCAGATCAGGCCCTCCTGTTCTCCGGCAAGGCAGCCATGATGCTGCACGGTTCCTGGACCTATGGCGCCATGAAGAAGGCCGGCCAGAACTTTGTGCAGGACGGAAAACTGGGCTTCGTCCCGTTCCCCACGGTTGCCGGCGGCAAGGGCGACCCGAAGAACGGCGTCGGAAACCCCGCGGCGTACATGTCAATCTCTTCCAAGGCCAGCGACAAGGAAAAGGAATCCGCCAAGAAGTTCTTCAAGGACGGGATCCTGACCGATACCGTGGTCGACGCCTACATCAACTCCGGCTCCGTGCCGATTGTTAACGGCATCGAAGACAAGCTGAACACCTCCTCGGACAAGGAGTTCCTGAACTTCGTCTACGACATGGCCAAGAACGCACCCAACTTCCAGCAGTCCTGGGACCAGGCGCTGAGCCCCACCGCAGCTGAGGCCCTGCTGAACAACATCGACCAGCTGTTCCTGAAGTCGATCACGCCGCAGCAGTTCGCCGAGAACATGAACGGCACCCTAGGGAAATGAGCAACGCCGTCTCCACTGCCCCGCGGGCCGCCACGAGGGCGAAAGATTCCAAGCAGACCGAACAGCGCAGGGCCGCCCTGGCGTGGCTGACTCTGCCCGCACTGTTCTTCTTCCTGGTGTTCGCAGTCATCCCGCTGGCCGGGGTGCTCATCCTCAGCTTCAGCAGCTGGGACGGAATCGGTGCCATCGGGGCAGCTGGACTGGACAACTGGTTCTCTGTGCTGGCGGATCCGGGACTGTACAACGCCCTGGGCCTGACCTTCCTGATCATGATCGTTTCGTGGCTGGTCCAGACTCCCATCAGCCTGCTCCTGGGGGTCTTCACGGCGGGAAGCCAGCGCTACCGGGCTGCCCTTGCCGTCCTGTACTTCCTGCCCCTCCTGCTGTCCTCAGCCGCCGTCGCCATCGCCTTCAAGGCCCTTTTGGACCCGAATTTCGGCCTGGCAACCGGCCTGGGGCTGCCCTTCCTGGCGCAGGACTGGCTGGGGGTACCCCAACTGGCCGTAGGCCTGGTCATCTTCGTCATCGCCTGGCAGTTCGTCCCGTTCCACACCCTCATCTACCAGGGCGGGGTGCGGCAGATCCCGAAGTCCCTTTACGAGGCAGCGCAGATCGACGGTGCCGGAACCATCAAGCAGTTCTTCCACATCACCCTGCCACAGCTGAAATACACCATCATCACGTCCTCCACGCTGATGGTGGTGGGTTCGCTGACCTACTTCGACTTGATCTTCGTCCTCACGGGCGGCGGACCGGGAAACTCCACGCGGATCCTGGCCCTGGACATGTACCTGCGGGGCTTCCGGGCCAACCTCATGGGCCCGGCCAGCGTCATCGCCGTCATTCTCGTCATCATCGGCCTTGCACTGGCCTTGTTCCTCCAGCGTCTTGGCGGCAAGGACAAACAAGGCAGCCAATTGGAAGGTTTGTAGGGTGAGTACCGTCCTGAAAAGCAATGCGCAGGAGGCCCGGACCGGAACCACGGCCGGTTCCGCCGCACCCAAGCAGGGACTCGGCCAACGGCTGAGGCGGCTCAACATCCCCGGCGGCCTCGGTGGGTGGATCTGGCTGGCCATTATCATCCTGCCGATCTACTACGTGGTGATCACCAGCCTGAAGACGCAGGCGGGATACTTCGGCCAGAATCCCCTGGCCGTCCCCACCTCGCCCACGCTGGAGAACTACCAACTGGTCCTTGAGAAAGACTTCGCCACATATTTCATGAACAGCGTCATCGTCACGCTCGGTTCCGTAATTCCCACGGTGCTGATCTCGTTCATGGCCTCGTTCGCGATCGTCCGGGGCAGCGGGAGGTTCCTCAAGCTGGTCAACGGCATGTTCCTCATGGGGTTGGCCATCCCGCTCCAGGCGACGATCATCCCGATCTACCTGATGATCATCCGGCTCAACCTGTACGACAGCCTGCTGGCACTGATGCTGCCGTCCATTGCCTTTGCCATCCCCCTCACAGTGCTGATCCTGTCCAACTTCATCCGCGACGTCCCGAACGAATTGTTCGAGTCCATGCGGCTGGACGGCTGCAGCGAGTGGCAGACCATGTGGCGGCTCGCCCTGCCCCTGACCCGCCCGGCTATTGTGACCGTTGCCATCTACAACGGCCTGCATGTCTGGAACGGGTTCCTGCTCCCGCTGGTCCTCACCCAGAGCCCCAGCCTGCGGGTCCTGCCCCTGGGCCTGTGGAGCTTCCAGGGTGAATTCAGCGTCAATATCCCGGCCGTGCTCGCCTCAGTGATGCTCAGCACGCTGCCCATCCTGGTGCTCTACGTCATCGGCCGCCGCCAACTGCTGGCAGGCCTGACGGCCGGCTTCAGCAAGTAGAAAGGACACGTCCATGACCACCGCCAAACCCCTGCGGGTCGGCATGGTGGGCTATGCCTTCATGGGTGCCGCCCACTCCCACGCCTGGCGCACCGCGCCACGGTTCTTCGACCTGCCGCTGCAGCCACAGCTCACCGCGGTCGCCGGCAGGAATGCCGACGGCGTCCGAGCGGCCGCTGACAAGCTGGGCTGGGAGTCGGTGGAGACCGACTGGCGGCGCCTGATCGAGCGCGACGACATCGACCTCATCGACATCTGCACGCCCGGCAACACCCACGCAGAGATTGCCATCGCAGCCCTCGAGGCCGGAAAGCACGTGCTGTGCGAAAAGCCGCTGGCCAACTCCGTGGAGGAAGCCGAGCGGATGACACTGGCAGCGGGGACCGCCGCAAAGCATGGCGTCTTCTCCATGTGCGGCTTCAGCTACCGCCGCACCCCGGCACTGGCACTGGCCAAGCGGTTCGTGGAGCAAGGACGGATTGGCGACATCCGGCACGTCCGGGCCCAGTACCTGCAGGACTGGCTCTCCGACGCCAACGCCCCCATGACCTGGCGGCTGGACAAGGACAAGTCCGGTTCCGGCTCCCTGGGCGACATCGGCGCACACAGCATCGACGCCGCCCAGTGGGTCACGGGGCAGAACATCAGCGGGGTGTCGGCAATGCTGGAAACGTTTGTCCGGGAACGTCCGCTGGCAGGCGACCTGGTGGGCCTTGGGGGCCACGGCGACCTCAGCAGTGACACCCCCCGCGGGACCGTCACCGTTGATGATGCGGCCATCTTCAGCGCAAAGTTCGACGGCGGCGCCTCCGCGGGCGCGATCGGCGTCTTTGAGGCAACGCGCTACGCCCTGGGCCGGAAAAATGCCATGCGGCTGGAGGTCAACGGCACCAAGGGTTCCCTCGCCTTTGATTTCGAGGACATGAACGTCCTGTCCTTCTACGATTCGGCCGAATCGCCGGACGCCGGCTTCCGCCGGATTTTCGTCACCGAGCCCGAGCACCCGTACGTGGGGCATTGGTGGCCCACGGGCCACGGCCTGGGGTACGAGCACGGTTTCACCCACCAGGTGGTGGACCTTGTCACGGCCATCGGCGAGGGCCGCCAACCGGAACCGTCGTTCGCCGACGCCTTGCAGGTACAGCGGGTCCTCGCCGCAGTGGAGTCCAGCGCCGCGAATTCCAGCCAGTGGCAAAAAGTCTGAGCGACCTACAGCTTCAAGAAACCAAGGAACACCCAATGACACGACCAATCACGCTGTTCACCGGCCAGTGGGCCGACCTGCCCTTCGAGGAAGTGGCCCGGCTTGCCGGCGAGTGGGGCTTTGACGGGCTGGAAATCGCCTGCTGGGGCGACCACCTGGACCCCCGCCGGGCTGCGGAGGACGACAACTACCTCCAGGGCCGGCTGGACATCCTCGAGAAGAACAACCTCAAGGTCTTCGCCATCGCCAACCACCTCACGGGCCAGGCCGTCTGCGATGACCCTATCGATGAGCGCCACCAGGGCATCCTGTCCGCGGAAGTCTGGGGCAATGGCGAGCCTGAAGGGGTGCGCCGGCGGGCGGCGGAGGCCATGAAGGACACCGCGCGGGCGGCCGCACGGCTTGGCGTCAAGACCGTGACGGGGTTCACCGGTTCGTCCATCTGGAAGGCCGTCGCCATGTTCCCGCCGGCCTCGCAGGCAATGATCGACGCCGGTTACCAGGACTTCGCGGACCGGTGGAACCCCATCCTGGACGTCTTCGACGAGGCAGGTGTCCGGTTCGCACTCGAGGTCCACCCGTCTGAAATCGCCTACGACTACTGGACGGCGAAACGGACCCTTGAGGCTATTGGCCACAGGGCGAACTTTGGCCTGAACTTCGACCCCTCCCACTTCATCTGGCAGGAACTGGATCCCGTGATGTTCCTGCAGGACTTCGCGGACAAGATCTTCCATGTGCATGTAAAGGAATCCGTCCGGCAGCTGGATGGCCGCAACGGCCGCCTGGGTTCGCACCTCGCCTGGGCGGATCCCCGGCGGGGCTGGGACTTCGTCACGGCAGGACACGGTGACGTGCAGTGGAACCGGATCTTCCGGACCCTGAATGCCATTGGCTACGACGGCCCCACCAGCATCGAATGGGAGGATGCCGGAATGGACCGCCTCATCGGCGCCCCGCAGGCCCTTGCCATGGTCCAGGAACTGGCCCGCATCGCCCCGCCCGCAGCGGCGTTCGACGCCGCCTTCGCCAGCCGCTGACCCCCTGCTCTTTCCGGCCCGCAAGGCCGGTAGCCAAACAAAGGAAATTCAATGACAGAACGAAAGAATGCACTGGTGGTCCGCGGCGGCTGGGACGGCCACCAGCCCTACGAGGCCACCGAGCTCTTCATTCCCTATCTCAAAGACAACGGCTATGACGTCCGGGTGGAGGAATCCCCCAAGGTCTACGCCGACGCCGCCTACATGGCCGGTGTGGACCTGATCATGCAGTGCATGACCATGTCCACCATCGAAAAGGACGAGTTCGCCGGACTGCGGGCCGCCGTGGAGAACGGCACCGGCCTGGCCGGCTGGCACGGTGGAATCGCCGATTCCTACCGGAACACCTCCGACTACCTGCACCTGATCGGCGGCCAGTTCGCCTGCCACCCTGGCAAGCACCCGGATGAGTGCATCGGCGAGCAGTCGGACAACTACGTGCCCTATACCGTCAACATGCTGCCCGCGGCCGCCGAACACCCCATCACCCGGGGCATCCAGGACTTCGACCTGGTCACCGAGCAGTACTGGGTCCTCTCCGACGACTACATCGATGTCCTGGCCACCACCACCCAGAAGGTCCGTGAATGGGACCCGTGGAACCGTGAAGTGACCTCCCCCGCCATCTGGACCCGCCAGTGGGGCAAGGGCCGCATCTTCGTCGCCACCCCCGGCCATCGGGTCGAAATCCTCCAGGACACCAATGTCCGCACCATCATCGAAAGGGGCCTGCTGTGGGCAAGCCGTTGAAAGTCGGAATCATTGGCTGCGGAGCCATCATCGCGCAGTACCTGGCGAACTTCCGCAAACTCAGCCAGATCGACCTGGTGGCCGTGGCGGACCTGGACCCCGCACGTGCCCAGGCCGTGGCGGATGGCTACGAAGGTGTCCGCGCCATTTCCGTGGAGGAACTCCTCGCCGCGGACGACGTCGAACTTGTCCTGAACCTGACCATCCCCGCCGCCCACGCCGAGGTGGCACTGAAGGCCATCGCCGCCGGAAAGAGCGTCTACGGCGAGAAGCCCCTTGCTGCCACGACTGAGGAGGCGCGCCAGGTGCTGGACGCGGCACGCGAGGCCGGCGTCGCCGTCGGCTGCGCTCCTGACACCGTACTGGGCACCGGCATCCAGACCGCCCGCAAGGCGATCGACGACGGGCTGGTCGGCGCCCCCATCTCGGCGTCGGCAACCATGGTGACCCCAGGCCACGAGCGCTGGCACCCGAACCCGGACTTCTACTACCAGCCCGGCGGCGGCCCGCTGCTGGACATGGGCCCCTACTACGTCACCGCCCTGGTGACCCTGCTGGGTCCGGTCGTCTCCGTGATGGGCGCGGCCAGCCACACCCGGAATGAGCGCACCATCGGCTCGGGGCCGCGCCAGGGCGAGAAAGTGCCGGTCACCATCGACTCCCACGTGACCGGCGTCCTGGTCCATGCCTCCGGTGCGCTGTCCACCCTCTTCATGAGCTTCGATGCCGTGAAGTCGAAGTCGCCCAACATCGAGATCCATGGCGAGCGCGGTTCCCTGGTGGTGCCGGATCCGAACCACTTTGACGGCGACGTCCAGCTGTTCTCCCTCGGCGCCGAGGACTGGGAGACCCTTCCCGCCTCCGCAGGGTACGTCGACGCCGGACGCGGGTTCGGCATCGCGGACCTTGCCGCCACCCCGCAAGGCAAGGAGCCCAGGGCGGGTGGCGCACTTGCCTTCCACGTCCTGGAAGTCATGGAATCCGTCCTCAAAGCCGCACGCAGCGGCATGACGGTCGGCATCCGGAGCACGGTGGAGCGTCCGGAAAGCGTGGCCCTCACCGTCCTGGCCGAACAGGCGGACGCGCTCCAGTCCCAGTAGCCGGCTGTCCGGAACCGTGCCGCTTTGTGGCAGTAAAGCTACCGCAGCCCGTCGCTGCGGGCGGCGCGGTTCCGGCCCAGCGATTTGGCCCGGTACAGGGCAGCATCCGCTGCGGCGATAAGTTGGTCAACATCGGAGGTCACGCCGTCGTAGGTGGAAATGCCGTAACTCGCGGTGGGCATCTCCATGCCGCCCGGCGTGTCCGCGCCGGCCATGCGCCTGCTGATCTCCTCGGCAATCGTCTCGGCCCGTTCGGCGCTTGCTCCGGGAACCAGGATGACGAACTCTTCCCCGCCGTACCTCCCCGTCAGATCTGTGGAGCGCACGGTGGTAGCGCAGGCGTCGGCGAAGGCCTGCAGCGCCAGGTCGCCGGCGGCATGCCCATAGGTGTCGTTGACAGTCTTGAAGTGGTCAAGGTCGGCAAGGATCAGGGCTCCCGAGCCGCCGGTGATGGTGCGGTCGGCCAACTGCTCGGTGGCCAGGTCCAGGAAGGCCTTGCGGTTCAGGAGCCCGGTGAGGTCGTCGCGGCTGGCCACCACGCGCAGGGCACGCGTCTGCTGTTCGGTGCTCAAGGCCGCCATGCTGAAGGACACCACCACCAGCAGGACCATGGTCACCAGGGTGGTGATGGCGGACCCAAAAACGGTGACGAAGACAGGCCCGTTCTGGCCCTCCACCAGGAACGCCAGCCACCGGAAGAAGTAGAAGACACTGAGCCCTCCGGCCGCCACAGCCATGGGGATCCGGACCCGCGAATACCCGGGCTCAAGGCGCCAGAGCTCACGGGACGCCAATCCGACGGTCAGGCTCATGGCGGCGAGGAACACCGTGCCGCCGGACCAGGTGTTGGTGGCGGGTTGGTCCAGCAGGGAGGCCACCAGGGTGACCAAGGGAATGCCGGTAAAGGCCCACCTGGGAGGCCGTACGGTCCGCAGGGAGCGCGCCCCGGCCCACACTGCAACGCCGCCGTGCACCAGCAGGGTGTTTCCCAGGGGGTTGGCCCACACCTGATGCACTGTGCCGTCAAACAGGAAGCAGCCTGATCCGGCCAGGAAGAACAGCAGGGCACCGCACCACCAGGCGCTGTATGGCGAACGCGTCAGCCGGTAGGCGGAAAAGTAGAAGAGAACCACCAGGACCAGGGCCATGAGGCCGAAAGCGATGCGCAGGGTCGCCGTGTCCAGAACCATGTGCCAGAAGTCCCCCCAGAAGGCCCGATGTTGCCCAGCACAGTATGGCATCCACGCACACCGTACAGAAGCGTCCGTACCCCTGAAGGACAGCCGTCAAACTCGCCTAGGGTGGCAGGTACCACCCAGGCAATGAAAGGCCCGCCCATGCTCCTCCTTTTCGGCTTCAAGACCGTCCACAAGGCCCTCCCGGGCCGGACGGCAACCTGCCAGCACTGCGGCGCCTTCGTCCACCATGCCCTGGACGAACAGGCCACCAAGTTCACACTGTTCTTCATCCCTGTCCTCACGGTGTCCCGGAAATACCTGATCACCTGCACCAACTGCGGCTACGCTTCGTCCATCAGCGGACGGCAGAAGCGGGCGCAGGAACTTCGGTGGTAGCACGCGGCAATCCCCTGCGGAAGATGCCAACCTCTAGCCTCCGGCGTTGGCGGCCGCTAAAGTGGGAGACGGTCCCGCCCCGCCGCTTCCGGCAGGAGGACGGGAAACCGCACAAGGGAATGGAGGTGGTTTTGATGACTGCAGTTGCCGCGCGCCCTGGGCGCCCCGCATCCATCACACCCACCATCCCTCCCGGCTGCCTTCGCGGTTCCTGACGCTGCGCGTCCACCCGCACTGCACCGGGGACAGCCCAAGGAACCACCGTGCATACTTCTTCAGGCAACCCCCTGGACACCACCAACACCACAGAAACAGACAGCGCTGCTGGCACTCGTCCGCTGCCCGGCCCCTCCGCATACGGCTACACGCCCGCCGTTGCCGGCTATTTCGATCAGCATCCCTGTCCGCCGGCAACTGAACGGGGCCGGGTGGTCCGCGTGGACCGCACCCTGCTGCTCGTCGCGGTCCATGACGGTCTCCTCCACCTGCCCTACCCGCTCTCGGGCGAGCCGGCCGTCACCGGAGACTGGGTCTGGATCGGCCCCAACCGGGGCGGCGACCGGCAAATCCTGGCCGTCCTCCCCCGCCGCTCGGAACTCAGCCGCAAACGTGCCTTCGAGGATTCGTCCGCCGCGCAGGTCCTGGCCGCGAACATGGACACCGTGGGCGTGGTGGTGCCCGTGGACCGGCCCCTCACACACAACCGGTTGGAACGCACCCTCGTCGCCGCATGGGATTCCGGCGCCACCCCCCTGGTGATCATCACCAAGGCGGACCTGGCCGAGGTGGCGGACGACGTCGTCGGAAAAGTTATCCTTCAGGCGGCGGGCGTGGAGGTGGTCACCACATCCGCCGAAAACGGCGACGGCATCGACGAACTGATGGCACGGATTCCGCCGGGCGGAACCATCGTGCTGCTGGGACCGTCCGGTGCCGGCAAATCCACCTTGATCAATGCCCTGGTGGGCCGCGACGTCCAGCAGACCGCCGAAGTGCGGTCCGGAGACTTCAAGGGCAAGCACACCACCACCGTCCGCGAGCTGGTCCCGCTGTCCAACGGGACGGTGCTGATGGACACTCCCGGCGTGCGCGGATTTGGCCTGTTCGATGCCGGGGACGGCCTGGACGGGATGTTCGGCGACGTCGAGGAACTGGCTGCCGGCTGCCGGTTCGCTGACTGCTCACACGGGAGCGAGCCTGGCTGCGCCGTCCGCGAAGCAATCGACACCGGCGTCCTGGCCGCGCGCCGCTGGAACTCGTATCTGAAGATGCAGCGGGAACTGGCGGCGCTGGCGCGCCGCTCCGATGTCGCCGCCCAGCGCGCCTACCACCGGGAGTGGCACCAGAAGGTGGTTTCGGCGGGGAAGTCGCAACGCTGGGCTGAGCGCGAGGCCTCCGAACGCGGAAGCCGGAACGGAGACAAGGACCGGAAGCGCAAGCGGTAGGAGAACGCCTATTCCGTGTCATGGGTGGGGAGTAGGGTTCGGTCATGGACATCATCCTGGTACCCGGTTTCTGGTTGGACGCCTCGTCATGGGAGGGGGTAACACCTGCCCTGGAAGCAGCCGGGCACCGCCCCCATCCCCTCACGCTTCCCGGCAAGGACTCGGTGGATGCCAGCCGCGCAGGCATCAGCCTGCAGGACCATATCAATGCGGTGGTGGAGGTCCTGGACGGGCTGCCGGGCAGGGTGGTCCTGGTGGGCCACTCCGGCGGCGGGGCAATCATTCACGGGGTAGTGGATGCGCGGCCGGACAGGGTGGAACGCGCCATCTACGTGGACAGCGGGCCGCTGGCTGACGGCAGCGTCATCAACGACCAGTTGCCTGCCCACGGGGACGATGTCCCGCTGCCGCCCTGGCAGAGTTTTGACGACGCCGAACTGGTGGACCTCAACGACCGGCTGCGCCAGTCATTCCGCGCCCGCGCCGTTCCCGAACCCCGCGGCGTGGCGTACGGCAGGCAGCGCCTGCATGACGGGCGCCGCTACGACGTTCCCGCCACCGTCATCTCGTGCGGGTTCCCCTCGGCCATGCTCCGGGAGTGGATCGCGGCAAACCATCCCTTCGTGGCGGAGCTGGCCAAGGTGCGGGACGTGGAATTCATCGACCTGCCCACCGGGCACTGGCCGCAGTTCACCAAACCGGACCAACTGGCCCAGGCCATCCTGTCGGCGGTGGACCGGACAGGCAGGGACTGAAACGAAATACTCTTGCGCGCTGCCAGTACGGTCCCCATAATAAATGAATGGCATTCATTTATTCGACCGCAGTCCGGGACAGCGCCGCCCCTGACCACGTATCCACCGGCGCCGCAGGCCACATGCCCGCAGAGTGGGAGGCCCACCAGCGCACATGGATGGCGTTTCCACCACCCAACGACACCTTCGGCCCCATCGGCAGCCCCACCCTTGACCGGGCCCGGGCCGCCTGGACCACGGTGGCCCAGACAATCGCCCGGCACGAGCCCGTGACGGTGGTGGCTGACCCCAGGGACGCCACGGCCGCACGGGAATGGCTCGGCAGCGGCATCGACGTCGTGGAGGTCCCGCTCGATGACGCCTGGCTGCGGGACAGCGGCCCCACGTTCGTGCACCAGCCCAACGGCGCACTGGCAGCCGTCGACTGGATCTTCAATGGATGGGGGGCCCAGGAGTGGGCGGCGTGGGCCAAGGACCAGGACGTTGCCCGGACTGTTGCAATAGGCACCGGAGTTCCCGTCTGGCCGAGCCCCTTGGTGAATGAGGGCGGCGGGTTCCATGTGGACGGCGAAGGGACCGTCCTGCTCACCGAAACGGTCCAATTGGATCCCCGCCGCAATCCCGGCGCCACCAAGGAATCGGTTGAAGCAGAAGTCCACGCCGCCCTGGGCACCACCAAAGCAATCTGGCTTCCACGCGGACTGACCCGGGATTACGACGAATTCGGCACCCGGGGACACGTGGACATCGTGGCAGCCTTCGCCGGCGCCGGCACCATCCTGCTGCACCGCCAGGACGATCCCGCCCACCCCGACCATGCCGTCTACCTGCAGCTGAAGGCCGTCCTCGCGGGCCAGCTGGATGCCAAGGGCCGGCCGCTGCGCATTATCGACGTCCCGGCACCCACGGTGTTGCGCGATGCTGATGGCTGGGTGGATTGGTCCTACATCAACCACTACGTCGGCAACGACGTGGTGGTGCTGTGCAGCTTTGACGATCCCAACGACACCATCGCCGCGGGGATCCTGGAACGCGCGTATCCGGGCAGGACCGTGGAACTGGTGGATGCCAGGGACATCTTCGCTTTCGGCGGCGGCATCCACTGCATCACGCAGCAGCAGCCGGCTGCCAAGGATGGAGGCACACTGTGAAGCTCGCCGAAACGCAGGTTCCGCTGCCGGTGGGGCAGACGTTCGACGTCGTGGAGGCCGGCATCGCACAGCTGCGCGCCGCCCTCGACTCCGGCCAGGTCACCAGCGAGGAACTGGTCCGTCTCTACCTTGACCGCATCGAGAAGTATGATTCGCACGGCATACGCCTCAACGCGCTCGTCGTGATGAACCCGGATGCAGTTGCCGAAGCACAGGCGTCAGACCGGCGCCGCGCTGCCGGCTTCACCCTGGGACCCCTCGACGGTATCCCCTACACGGCTAAGGACAGCTACCAGGTAAAGGGGCTTACCGTAGCCGCGGGCTCACCGGCCTTCAAGGACCTGGTGGCACAGCGGGATGCCTTCACCATCGAACGGCTGCGGGCAGGCGGGGCGGTCCTGATCGGGCTCACCAACATGCCGCCCATGGCCAACGGAGGTATGCAGCGCGGCGTATATGGCCGGGCAGAGAGCCCCTACAACGCGGAATACCTCACCGCCGCCTTCGCCTCCGGATCATCCAACGGCTCCGGTACCGCCACGGCCGCCAGCTTCGCGGCATTCGGCCTCGCCGAGGAAACCTGGTCCTCGGGGCGGGCACCGGCGTCGAACAATGCCCTGTGCGCCTACACACCCTCGCGCGGCATCATCTCCGTACGTGGCAACTGGCCCCTGGTACCCACCATGGACGTGGTGGTGCCGCACACCCGCACCATGGCGGACCTGCTGGAGGTCCTGGATGTGGTGGTGGCGGATGACGCCGAGGCCCGCGGGGATTTCTGGCGCGTCCAGCCGTGGATCCCGCTGCCCAAGGCATCCGCCGTCCGCCCGCCGTCGTACGTTGGCCTCGCGGTCCGGGACGCTTCGGCGGCCGCGGGCGTGCTTGCGGGACAAAGGCTTGGCATCCCCCGGATGTACATCAATGCCGATCCCACCGCCGGTACGGCCGAAGCACCTGGCATCGGCGGTCCCACGGGGCAACGGATCGAGACGCGCGGGTCCATCCTGGACCTCTGGAACGCGGCGCGGCGTGCTCTGGAAGCCGCGGGCGCGGAACTGGTGGAAGTGGACTTCCCCGTGGTGTCCAACTATGAGGGCGACCGGCCCGGTTCGCCCACCATCGCCACCCGCGGACTGGTGTCGCCGGAGTATCTGCGGCGGGAGATCGTGGACCTGTCGGCCTGGGCGTGGCATGACTTCCTCGACGCCAACGGCGACCCGCGGCTGAACCGCCTTGCCGACGTCGACGGTTCCGCGATCTTCCCCGCCCCCCAGGGCGCGCTGCCGGACCGCTACGACGGGTTCGACGACGACATCGCCGACTATCCTTCCTGGATCCGCGACAACGGGGTTCCCGTCCTGGCCGACATTCCGCACCTGCCCGAAGGCCTGGCGGGACTTGAGGAAACCCGCCGGGTGGACCTGGAGGAATGGATGGACCGGCTGGGACTGGATGCCGTGGTGTTCCCGGCGGCGGCCGACGTGGCACCTGCCGACGCGGATACCAATGAACGCTCGGCGGACATCGCCTGGCGCAATGGCGTCTGGGTGGCCAATGGAAACCTGGTACCCCGCCACCTCGGCATCCCCACTGTCACGGTTCCGATGGGCATCGCTGCGGATATCGCGATGCCCGTTGGCCTCACCATCGCCGGCCGCGCCTACAGTGACACCCACGTGCTGCGGCTGGCCGCGGCCTTCGAAGCCACCGGGAGCCGCCGCGTTCCACCGCCGCGCACCACGCCCACAGGAAAAGCCTCAGGAAAGGGCACGGTAAACACGAACAGCGACTGACCATTCCCGCCCGATGCGGATATTCTGGACGCAGTGATTCTCCTTCATTGCCTATGATGTCCAGCCGTCCGCAGTTCCCGTCATTCCCGGCAGGAACGGTGATTCCGCGTGCCACGGAGGGGAACCCCACCATGGGTTCCCCTCCGTCCCGCGCCCCTATCGGAACCACCCTCGGGAGCAATCATGAAACCCACCAACCCTCCTTCCGCCGCCACCCCCACCGGCCCGGCCACCCTCCGGCCTGACTGTTCGCAGTGCTTTGCCCTGTGCTGCACGGCTTTCGGGTTTACCCGCTCGGCCGACTTCGCCATCGACAAACCGCCCGCCACGCCATGCCCCAACCTGGCGCCGGACTTCTCCTGCACCATCCATGACCGGCTCCGGCCCCGCGGGTTTGCGGGCTGCACGGTTTTCGACTGCTTCGGCGCAGGCCAGGCAGTCAGCCAGCGGCTGTTCAGGGGCATCAGCTGGCGGGAAGACCCGGAATCGGCGCCGGACATGTTCGCCGCCTTTAAAGTCCTGCGCCAATTGCACGAAATGCTGTGGCTCCTGGCCCAGGCTGGGGCGAAAGCCTACGGCCCGGATACCGCGGAGGATGTCCGCCGCTTGCAGGCGAAGGTCAGGGCAGTTGCATCGGGCGCCCTTGAGGAGGTCCTCGCAGCCGACATCGCATCCCTGCACCTCCAGGTGGGCAGCGCACTCCGTGAGGTCAGTGAGGAGGTCCGCGCGGGCTACTTCGGCGCCGGCCCCTTCGGCGACGATCCGCGCCTGGTCCGCCTGGCGCCGGGCGCCGACCTCGCGGGAGCAAACCTGCGCGGCCTGCCGCTGTGCGCTGCGGACCTTCGCGGTGCCTGCCTGATCGCCGCGGACCTCCGGGGCGCCGACCTGACGGCAGCGGACCTCCTTGGTGCCGACCTGCGGGATGCAAAGCTCGACGACGCCGACCTCACCGGGGCGCTCTTCCTCACCCAGGCGCAAATCACCGCGGCCCACGGCAGCGCTTCCACCCTCCTCCCCGCCGGGCTTGAGCAGCCCGGGCACTGGCATGCTGCCGCTCCTGCGGCCCCCGCCCGTCCCGTGGAAGCGCCTTGACAGCGAAGATTGTTAGCGCTGACAGTTGGAGGAAACCGATGTCAAACGAAAGCCACCCGATGAAGAACTGGGCAGGAAACCTCGAATACTCCTCCGCGGACGTGCGGCGGCCGGAATCCGTAGCGGAGCTGGCGGACATCGTGGCGGACTCGCCGCGGGTCAAGGCCCTGGGCTCCCGGCACTCCTTTAACCGGGTGGGCGACACTGACGGCGTCCACATCCTCCTCGATGCCCTGCCGCAGCAGGTGGAACTGGATGCCGGGCGGGGAACCGTGCGGGTCAGCGGCGGGGTGAGCTACGGGGCACTGTGCCGGACCTTGGAGGAGTCCGGGGTTGCCATCCACAACCTGGCCTCGCTGCCGCACATTTCGGTAGCCGGTGCGGTCCAGACCGGCACGCACGGCTCCGGGGTGGACAACCCGTCCCTCGCCGGCGCCGTGGAATCCATCGACCTGGTGCGGGCCTCGGGCGAGCAGGTGACACTTACCCGGGCGGACGGCGATGAGTTCCTTGCCAGCGTGGTGGGCATCGGCGCCCTGGGCATCGTCACCGGACTGGAACTGGCGGTACGTCCCAGCTTCACAGTGCGCCAGCGTGTCCTGGAGGACCTTCCCTGGGACAACGCCCTGTCGGATTTCACCGCCATCGTCTCCAGCGCCTACAGCGTGAGCCTGTTTACGGACTACGCCGGCGACCGGATCAACCAGGTCTGGCTCAAAGCACTCGACGGGGAGCAACCACCCGCCAACCTGTTTGGTGCCACCGCCGCCCTCCGTCCCCGGCACCCGCTGCCGGACATGTCCGCCGAGAATTGCACTGCACAGCTGGACGAACCCGGGCCTTGGCTGGACCGGCTGCCGCACTTCCGGCACGAGTTCACTCCCAGCAACGGGGACGAACTGCAAAGCGAATTCATCCTTCCCCTGGAGCACGCCCCCGCCGCCCTCCAGGCAGTCCGCGGGCTGGCCGGCCAACTTGCACCCCTGCTCTTCGTCTCGGAGATCCGCACCGGAGCCGCCGACGAGTTCTGGCTCAGCCCTTTCTACCGCCAGCAGAGCGTTGCCCTGCACTTCACCTGGAAACCGCTGCAGCCGGAGGTGGAAGCCTTCCTCCCACTCCTGGAAGACGCCCTCCGGCCCTTCGGGGCGCGCCCGCACTGGGGCAAACTGTTCACCGCGGACGCCCATGACTGGGAAAAGCTGTACCCGCGCTTCGCCGACTTCCGTTCCTTTGCCGCCGGGCACGACCCGGAGGGCAAGTTCCGGAACGGACTCCTGGACAGCATCCTCGGCGTCCCGGCCCGCCGGTAGGCACCGCCGGTACGCTTGAGGCATGACCTTCCGCGCCGCCGTCGTTACTGCCGCCTCCCTGTCCACCGCCCTGTTGCTGCTGACCGGATGTGGCGGGGTGGAGGAGGCTGCGGGCAATGCCGCCAGCGATGCCGCATCCAAAGTTGCCTCCGCCGCCGCACAGGAAGTCAACCGGCAAATCTGCGCGGTGGTGCAGGACGGCCTGGTCAGCGTGGAGGACCGACAGGCGCTGGCCGGGCTCGTCTCGGCGGCACGCACGGCAGGGGTACCGGCGGAAATTACGACGCCGTTGGGCCAGATCGCCGAAGCCGGAGACCAGGTGCCGGCAGACTCAGTCCGGGCCTTGAAGGACGCCTGCCAGGCCTGACGGACGGGCTGACTGTCGGGGGGCCGGAAGACCCTTCAGCCGCCTCTTCCCCGGTGCTAGCGTGAAGTGACGAACCAATAAGCCTGTGACACCACGTCACGCGCGAAGGAGATCGTCATGGCAGAACGCGGCAATACCACCCACGGTTCCGGCCTGAAGGCATACGCGGACCTGTACCGCCTGCCCGGCCCCTGGTGCACAGCCTACGTGGATGCCGGAACCGGAACAGTGGACAGCCTGGAAGCCGGCGACGTCCGGGCCGGAAACACCCGCGCCCAGCTCGAGGCCCAGGGAGCAACGTCCGCTGACATCGACGCCATGGAACAGGCCCTCACGCCCGCAACGGGGATGCCCTCCCCCGTGTCCAGGTTCGTGCTGGTCCACGGCGGGAAAGCCGAACTCAACGAGGTGCTCCCGGGCCGGCTGGTCCTGCCGGAGAGGATGGTCGTCGAGCCCGTCCCGGACCTGCTCCCGCTGCTGAAACACCAGCCCGAAGAGTTTCCGTACGTTGTGGCCGAGGTCAGCCGCGAACATGGGGAAATCCGGTTGTACCGTGCCGGGGCGGGTGCCCCTGCCAGCGTCCGGGAGGTGGAGGGCGAGTCCGAACACATTCACAAATTCCATGGCGGCGGCTGGTCGGAGCTGCGGTTCCAGCACCACACCGAGGACGTGTGGCGCCGGAACGCCGACGAAGTGGCGGGCGAAATAGACAGGGTGGCCAGTGCGGGCGGCGCCCGGCTGATTGTTCTCGCCGGCGATATCCGCGCCCGCGGGCTGGTCAGGGAAAACCTCTCCGAGGCCGGCAGGGCACTGTTGTCGGAGGTCGATTCCCACACGCACACTGCCGGGGCGGACAGCGCCAACCTGGAGGACCAGGTCAGCCAGCGGGTGGCGGAGGTCTGGGCTGAAGAACAGCAGGCGGTCATGGACAGGCTGGCAGTCCAGGAGGGCCAGGCAAATCCGGAAGCGGCCCACGGGGCGGGAGCTGTAGTCCACGCGCTCCAGCAGGGACAGGTTGAGGTCCTGATCCTTGATGACGCCGCCCTGTCCCGGCGGACCATGCTGGCCTTGGATGCCGAACCGTGGATCGCCACGGCCAAAGAGGAAGCCCTGGCGGCAGGAATACTTGGCGAAGTTCCGGCCCCTGCCGCCCTGTTGCGGGCAGCTGCCCTGACTGACGCCCGCGTTCTCCTGGTCCCTGGACCTGTCCTGCCGGAGGGCGTGGATGTGGCGGCACTGCTCCGCTGGTCCCCGGGCCCGGGCGTCCCGTCGTCGTAATCAGCCTATGCAGCCCACCTGGTGCAAGGGGGACTGCTGGTGGAGGAACGGGAAGCCGAAGGTTGGACAAAAACAGTGGCCGGTCCGAAAGGTCCGGCCACTGCTTTTTAGACTTCCCGTCAATTCTGGCGGGGCTGGTCCCATCCCCGCAGGCCGCCTGCACGCCCGGCCTGCGGCCGGTGACCGTGCGCGGCCCGGTGTTCGGGAGGGGCAAACGGAACCACGCCGGTGTCGTGGCTGAGCGGTGCGGCGCGGACAAACTTTGTCAGCTCCTCGCGGAGTGCCTTCCATGCGATGTCCGGATCGTCAGGATAGGCCTTGACCTCTGCCTCCCGCGCCGCTTCAACGGCGGCAACACCGGCATCGGTGAGTTCCACTTTCAGCTGCCTTCGGTCTGTGGCATGGCGCATCCTGGTGATGAGTCCTGTGGATTCAAGCCGGGTCAGGACACGGCCCAACGTCTGGCTTTGGACCCTGATCGCGTCGGCAAGCTGTTCCTGGTTCAGTGGGCCCCCCATCAGGCCTTCCAATGCAATAACAGCGGCACGGGTAAGGCCAAGGGGGGCCAGTGCATCGTCCTGCCGCCGCTGGATCAGCCGTGCCGCCAGAGTGATCAGGCGGTAGCTGCTCCGGGCGTCCGGATCGAGATTGCTGGTCATCGGCCGCAGCCTTCCTGTAGGTGGCGAAAGTGCTGGTCACCATGCGTCGCTACACCCCTACAATAAGCATGCTTAGCAACACATTCGCAAGTAGGCTTACTAACCGCCCACCTTCACGCCCTTGCATAGGCGCAGCCATTGGAAGCCGAACACCATTACCCCTTGCAATCGAAATGGGAAGTGTGCTTAGTATCTAATTAGTAACCTTGCTTACTAAGTTGCCAGCACTGCTGGTTCTTGTTCGCCAGCTAACCCTTTCTGAAAGAGAGCGATGATGACAGAGAACCAATGGCCCCAGACTCCACATACCCCCGCCGCCCCCGGTGTTGCCGATCCGTACGGCGCAACGGAAACAGCGCCCCAGCATGACTCTTACACGGGGGTTTCAACCGATTCCTCCAAGTCGCAGGCAGCCAAGGAAGAGGCTTCCAACGTTGCTGGTGAAGCCGCATCAGCCGCCCAGAATGTAGCGGAGACCGCCAAGGGCGAGGCCGCGAATGTGGCCCACGAGGGGTGAAGCCGCATCAGCCGCCCAGAATGTAGCGGAGACCGCCAAGGGCGAGGCCGCGAATGTGGCCCACGAGGCCAAGCTCAATGCCCAGGACCTGCTCCACCAGGCCAAGTCGGGCCTGACCACCCAGGCCGGCACGCAGCAGCAGAAGGCCGCCGAGGGCATCCGCAACATTTCCAGCCAGCTGCACAGCATGGCCAGCGCCCCGGACCAGCAGGGCATGGCCAACGACCTTGTCCGGCAGGCAGCCGAGCGGACCTCCTCCATCGCGTCCTGGCTGGAGAACCGGGAACCCGGCGACCTCCTGACCGAGGTCCAGCGGTACGCCCGCAACAATCCCGGCACGTTCCTGCTCCTCGCCGCCGGTGCCGGTGTCCTTGCCGGACGCCTCACCCGCGGCCTCACCGCAGGCGCCCCCGACTCGCAGGGGCAGGTCCAGGCTTCGGGCCAGCACCGCGCGGCGCAGACACCCCCGGCAGTGCAGTCACCGGTAGCGCCGCTGCGGCAGGAGACCGTGTACGCCGCCGGTAACGATGACCTCTTCAATGAGCCCACCGTCACAGGCGCAACCCCGGTATCCACCAGCACGCTTCCCTCGGGTACCGCGGAGGAAACCCCGCTCCGGTTCGACGACGACCCCTACCGGGCCGAAAACGGCGTGTACACCGGTGACGAGGCGTTCGGCACCGAGGGAACCTCCGGGACTGGCCGCCGCGGCACGGGTGGCCTGTAATGAGTAGCCAGATTCCGGAAATGCCGCCGAGTGCGGCGCATGTGAAAGCTGACAACGCGTCCCTGGGCGAGCTGCTGGGCGACGTAACCCGGGACCTGTCCACCCTGATGCGCCAGGAAGTRGAACTGGCCAAGGCCGAACTCAAACAATCCACCTCCCGCGCRGGGAAAGGCGCCGGCATGCTCGCCGGCGCCGGCGTCGGCGGACACTTCGTCCTGCTCTTCCTCTCCCTGGCCCTGRTGTGGGCCCTGGGCGCCATCATGCCCCTGGGCTGGTCCGCACTGATCGTCGCCGTCATCTGGGCCATCATCGCCGCCGTCCTGGCCTCCATCGGCCGCAAGGAACTCAAGCAGATCAAAGGCCTGCCCCAAACCGGGGAAACCCTCTCAGAAATTCCCCCAACCCTAAAACCAGGTGAGGTAAACCGATNCGGCCGCAAGGAACTCAAGCAGATCAAAGGCCTGCCCCAAACCGGGGAAACCCTCTCAGAAATTCCCCCAACCCTAAAACCAGGTGAGGTAAACCGATGAGCGAAAACCCTGACGTCATCCGCGCAGACATAGAAGCCACCCGGGCACGCCTGGGCACCAACGTGGACGCCGTGGCAGACAAGGTCACCCCGTCCAACATCGTCCACCGCCAAACCGACAAGGTCAAAGACGCCGTCACCGGCGTCAAGGAGAAAATCATGGGCGCCGCAGACAACGCCACCACCAGGGTCCACGACACCACCGCCACCGGCGCCGGRCACACCACCAACGCCATGCACACCGCCGGCGACAGCCTCCACCAGGCAGGCGACACCGTCTCGRCMAAACTCAGCGACGCCGGCCACGCCGTCTCCGCCGCCCCGGACCAGGTCAAAGCCAAAACCGCCGGCAACCCRCTCGCCGCCGGCCTGATCGCCTTCGGCGCCGGRCTCCTGGTCTCCTCCCTGATCCCGGCAAGCCAGAAGGAACGCGAAGCCGCGGACCAGCTCAAAACCGCAGCCCAGCCCCTGGCAACCCAGGTCACCGACGCCGCCAAAACCRTGGCCCAGGACCTCAAGGAACCAGCCCAGGAAGCCATGGAAAACGTCAAGGCCACCGCCACCGACGCCGCCCAAAACGTCAAACTCGAAGGCCAACAAGCCGCCACCGACGTCAAAGACCGCGCTACCGACGCCAAAGACCACGTGCTGGTCATGGTGCCCGTTGTCTACGGGATCAAGGCAGTTGCCACNCAGGAAGCCATGGAAAACGTCAAGGCCACCGCCACCGACGCCGCCCAAAACGTCAAACTCGAAGGCCAACAAGCCGCCACCGACGTCAAAGACCGCGCCACCGACGCCAAAGACCACGTCCAAAACACCTGATCAGTCCAGCACCGCACCGTAAGGCAATAGTTTCGTTCGGCAGGCCGGCACCGCCACTCCGCGGGCCGGCCTGTTCGTTTCGCCCCTGATTGAGAGGACACCCCATGGCCACTCACGACGATTCCGAGACCAGTACCGCCAAGGCGGGCCAGGCTCCGGATCCAAACGACGCAAGGAAACCCACCAGCCCGAGGGACCTGGACAAACCGTCCTGGAAATACATCACCAGGAAGACCCTCCGGGAGTTCAGCAAGGACCAGTGCCCCGACCTGGCAGCAGCCCTGACCTACTACGCGGTCCTGTCGCTGTTCCCCGCCCTGCTGGCACTGGTCTCACTTCTTGGCCTCTTTGGCGATCCCCAGAAGACCACTAATGCCTTGCTGGAAATCGTGCGCGGCTTCGCTCCTGCCGAGACCGTCAATACGATCAGCGGTCCCGTCTCGGAACTGACGAGTGCCCCGGCGGCCGGGCTCACCCTGGTGATCGGCCTTGCCACCGCCCTGTGGTCGGCATCCGGCTATGTTGGCGCCTTTGGGCGGGCGATGAACCGGGTTTACGAGGTGGATGAAGGGCGCGCCTTCGTGAAGCTCCGCGGCACCATGCTGGCCGTCACCCTCCTGGCCGTGGTCATCGTGGCACTGTTGGCCGGCATGCTGGTCCTCAGCGGGCCGGTCTCCGAGGCCGTGGGCGGGCTCATCGGCCTCAGCGGCCCGTTCCTCATGGTCTGGAACATCGCCAAGTGGCCCGTCATGATCGTCCTGATCATCGCCATCATTGCTGTCCTCTACTACGCCACGCCCAACGTCAAGCAGCCCAAGTTCCGCTGGATGAGCATGGGCTCCGGAATCGCGCTGGTCGTGTTCCTGATCGCCTCGCTGGGCTTCGGCTTCTACGTGGGTAACTTCGGCAACTACAACAAGACCTACGGCGCCTTGGGCAGCGTGATCATCATGCTGCTCTGGCTCTGGATCCTGAACATGTCCCTGCTCTTCGGTGCTGAGTTCGACGCCGAAGTCGAGCGGGGGCGCCAGCTCCAGGCCGGCATCAAGGCGGAGGAGACCATCCAGTTGCCCCCGCGGGATACCAAAAAGAGCGAAAAGATGCAGCAGCAGATCGAGGAAGACATCAAGCACGGCCGCGAACTCCGGGAGAAGTACTCCTCGGAGAACGGCGGTAACGGCTCCGCCGACAGGCAGGACGGGCAGCCTGCCGGCAATGGCCAGGACGGCGGCCACCACGGTGAGCGGCACCGCGACAGGGTCCGCGAGAAGGTACAGCACCGCGCTGGCAACGGGGAGTCCGACGACGGCGGCCGGCCAAGCGGGAAGGCGTAGCGGGCGCGCTCCGGCTACCGGAAGAGGGACTAGGCAGGACCTTCAAGATGGAGGAAAATTCATCTTGGAGGTCCTGTTGAGGTTTCCCGGGTGGCATGCGGCCCGGGGCAATGCGGGGCCGGCGGTGAGATGGCCTCTTCTGAGACCGAGGCCAGTCCCCCCAGTCGCCGTCGGCCCCCTCAGCCTCCCCCCGGCGGTCAGGCCCTGACTGGACAAAGCGCAGTGAACTGCAATACTTTCTTGAATACCTCGCCGGGATCCTTTGGAGACCGGCAGGTCCGCTGAAGCAGACGGCGGCACCACGGTCAACCCTTATGAGCGGACATGCCTGCTACCCATTTTGAACAGTTTCTTTCCGAAGCAGTTGTCGCGGACAGGGAGCCAGGCCTGGGCCTGGGACGCGACGAGCTGTACGGCCTCTACACCAGCTGGTGCCTCCTGCACAAAGCTGAACTGCAGCCGCCGGCTGCGCTTTGGGAAGCCATGCACGATGCCGGGATCAACCCGGACAGCAACAACCTTTCCATGACCGGACCCGCCGCGGCGGACTACATCGTAGCCAGCGCTCCGGACTTGGTATAAGGCCTGCACGCGGAACCTGCGTCCGCACCGTAAAGGGCTGTTGCCGGAAGGCAGCAGCCCTTTCTGCATCCCATGCTGCCCCGCCGTTGAGGGTCCCGGCTATGGCTGGGCGAGTGCCAGGAGGTAGGCGGCAAACCCCCGCGGCGCCCGCCCCACAGTCCTTCCGGAGGTGAGAACCCGGGTTGTGTCCGTGGCAACCATGCTCGCCCCGCTGCCGCGAAGCCGGTCCACCAGAGCCCGGTCCTCATCGAAATCAACCCCGGGAAACCCGCCTGCCGCAAGGTAGGACGAGGCACGCACCCCAAGGTTGGCACCGTACACGTGGGGGTGGTTCTCCGTTGGAACATGCCGGGCATGCCATCGGGCAGCGAGGTGGTGGGGCATGCCGTGGCCATCAGGCTCCACAGATCCAAGGACGACGTCGGCGCCCCCGGCGGCCAATTCCAGTTGGCGCACCAGCCAGTTTTCCGGAACGCAGGAATCGGCATCCGTGTTGGCCAGCCAAACGTGCCGCAGCGAAGAACCTGCCGTGGATCCACCCGCAAGAGAACGCCTGGTTGCGTTCTCCAGCGCGGCTTCGGCCCCTGCCTGCCTGCTCTTGCCCACGCTCCGGAAGTCCACCGGCAGGACCATGTACCGCGGGTCCTCAGCAGCGAAGACCGCCGCCACCGCAGCGGAGCCATCCGTGCAGCTGTCCAGGACAACCACCACCTGCACGCGTACGCCGGTAAGGTCCGACTCGGCTTGGTCTGCCGCGTCACGGGCTGCGGTCAGCGCACGCTTAAGGTGTTGCTCCTCGTTGTGCGCGGGAATCACCACCGCAACCTGCCGGATGCTGTTGGCAGCGCTGCTTCCCCCTGAAGCCGTGACCGTCATGCCGACGCTTTGTGGCCGGGGGCCACCATGAGTTCCAATACGAAGTCCCGTTCCTGGTACAGTCCTGCGGTCCGCCAGCCCAGACGCTGCCGGGCCATCGCGTGGACGGTGTCGCCGTCGAGTTCCCAGCCTGCAATGGGATGCCGCCAGTGGCACAGGAGCAGGGTTCCGCCCGGGTTCAGGGACGCTTCGATCCGGTCCCACAGTTGGCCCAGCTCACCCGCGGACAGGTAGTAACCAACCTCCGAAACCACCACAAGGTCAAAAGTTCCGCCCGGCCATGCCCCGGGGACGACGCAGTGTTCAACCCGGACCCCGGGGCAGCCTGCAAGGTGCTGCCTGGCCCGGTGGACCGCGGTTCCACTGGCATCCACCGCCAACATCTTGCGGCACCGGGCAGCCAACCCGGCTGTCAACGTCCCGATGGAGCAGCCCACTTCCAGGCCGCTTTCATAGGATTCCTCCGGGAGGGCAGCAAGGGTGAGCGCCCGCTTGCGCCGCTCGTACCAGCTCCCGGTGTAGTTCCAGGGATCCGTGGAGCCACCATGCACGCCGTCGAAGACCAGTTCCGCGTCATCGCTTGAATGCGCCTGCGCGGATGCAGTGGGCGCCGGCGTCCAGGCGAAGACCTCAAAGGGGCGTGAGAAGTGCGCCAGGAAGTGCCCGCTGAGGAGTGTTTCGTCGCCGGGAAGCGGAGACAGGGGCTGCACCTGTGTTGCGTGCTCCGCCATGGCCCGTCTTTTAGCCGCCCGGGCCGGTTCATCCAGGTGGAATCGCAGCCATGACCGCCATTCCGGCACCTGGGGTGCGGCCCAGGTGCCAAAACCAGATGGGGTATTCCAGCAGCGCGTGGCCGTCCTGCCGCGCAACTTCTGCCGCCGCCGCACCGAGCGCATCGTGGTCACCATGCCCGTCGGCCCGGTACGGTGCCACGAGGGCCAGCCGGTCGGGATCACCGGGAAGCCGGCGGGCGGCCTCCCGGACAGCCTTGGCGATGGTTTCGGCATGCTCTCCAAGTCCGCGGTCCGGCAGCCCGAGGAATGCCCAGCGGTCCGCCAGGCCCAGTGCGGCCAGGGCCGCTGAGAATTCAGCCAGCCGGGTGTGGGCCAGCTGTTCCGGGGAGGTGGTGGGCGAATCCGGGTGTGACCCCTCCCCTGCCGTGCACAGCAGGACGTCCACCTCGGCTCCCAGCGCCGCCAGGGACGCCATCAGCCCACCGGCCCCCAGTGTCTCGTCATCCGGATGCGCCGCCAGGACCACGAAGCGCATGCCGGCCAGTTCGGCGGGGTCAAGCGGCAGCTCGGGTGCTGCGTCCAGGCCGCTCACGGCCCAGGCGGCCTCGCCAGTTCCCTGGTCAGCGTGCGAAAAGGTCACCACGGGCAGTCTCCCTTGAGCGCAAGCCGGCCCAATTGGGCATCATCCCGTGCCCCGTGATGCTGCCGGACGTAGAGTGCCAGGTCGGCCATCCTCTTGGCGTACGGCCCGTCAAAGGCAAGCGGACCTGGACCCCGGTTGGAAGCCACCAGGGAAAGGACGCGTTCGACGGCGGCCGCAACAGTTCCGCGGACCCGCTGCGCTTCGCTCCACGCGCTGTGGTTGCCGGCGGAGCCGAGGGTGCCGGCATCGATGCCCGCTGCGGTCCGGGCAAGATACTGCAGGGCAGCCGAGAGCGTGCGGTCCACCTCTCCGAGCGCCGCAAGTGCCACCTGGTCGGGCTCCCGCCCCGCTTCGGCCCCTGCCAGCAAGCCGTTGCGGAAGTCCCGTGCCACGCCCACTGCTCCCCCCAGCCAGCAGGCAGCCACGCCTATCCCGCCCCAGGCGAAGCCAGGCCGGCTGTGGTACCAGCCGGTACCACCCAGGGGGCTCGCCGGGACCTGGTCGAAGTGAACTGTTCCGCTGGGGATTTCCTGGAGCCCGCGCGCGATCCACTCCGGTTCCTCACATGCCACGCCGGGATGGCGAAGATTGACCGCGAAGGCCGCCCTGCCGCCGTCGTCCGTGTGGGCGGTGACCACCGCGCAGTCCAGGGCCGCGGCGAGGGAACACCACGGCTTGGACCCGCTGAGGGTGGTGCCGGCACCTGCGGAATGCGCTTCGAGCCGGGCACCCGGCGCCTCTGCGGCGAAGACGCCCCATGCGGCATCCCTGCTCCCGTCCGGAAGCGGGTGTCCGGGCTCAGCTGCGTGGGCAGCCTGGGCAAGAATGGCGACGGCGTCGAGGTGCGGCTCAAGCACCCGGGCCGCGGCCACATCGGTGGCAGCCACGGAAGCCAGGAGCTCCCACAACACGGCGGTCCGCCCCTCACCGGGCCGCGGCCACGTCCGCCCGGCCTCGACGGCAAGGGCCAGCAGGGCAGGGACGTCACCCGTTGCGGCGCCGACGGATTCGACCAGCGGAACCCATGGCGAAAAATCTGCGGGCGTGGAGTCCAGGAGTACAGGAGCAGGTGCCGCGTGCAAAAAGCCCTCCCTCTACGATGCCCGGCACTGCGCCGGACGCATCTCCACAGCTTACTTACTGTTTTTGCGGGAGGATGCGCGCCAGCGCGAACCCGTCCCACCCCTTGGAACCCACCGTCTGGATGACAGTGGCGTCCAGGCGCGGGTGGTTGCCGAGCAGCCGGAGTGCGTCGATGATTCCTGGCGCGTTCACCGGGTCCATGTCCGGGTCCAGGACGGCCCCTTCCCAGATCGTGTTGTCCAGGACCACCACCGCACCCGGCCTGCCCAGCTTGACGGCCCAGTCGAGGTAGCGGCTGTTGTTTTGCTTATCGGCGTCGATGAAGATGAAGTCGAACGGCTCCCTGTCCTCTTCCTCGAGGGCAGCCAGGGTTTCCAGCGCGGGGCCCAGCCGGATTTCCACCCTTTCACCCAGGCCGGCGGCGTCGATGTTGGCCCACGCCACTTCTGCATGCTGCGGCAGGTATTCGCAGGTGACGAGCTTGCCGTGGTGGGGAAGGCCGCGGCCCATCCAGATGGTGCTGTAACCCGCCAGGGTCCCGATCTCCAGGATGCGGTGGGCGCCGGACAACTGGACCAGGAGCTTCAGGAGCTTCCCGGCGTTTGGCGCCACCTCAATGGCCGGCATGCCGGCGTCAGCCGCAGTGCGGATGGCCTGCTGGACCGCCTCGTCCGGATGCACCACGGTGCGGGACAGGAACTCCTCGGTGGCAATCCATTCCGGCCGGGGTTTGTGCTCGAACATGGGCACAGTTTGGCACGCGGCGTTCCGACGGTCCAGACACTTTAGCCGGGCCCACGCCAGCCCCGGCGCGGAGGCTCAGGACAGGCTTAGGACTCCTGGGCCAGGGCGTTTTCGAGGCGGTCCACCTTTGCCGTCAACTCGCCGCTGTAACCGGGCCTGATGTCGGCCTTGATCACCAGTGAGACGCGGCTGCCGTAGCGTCCGACCGCCTCGGTGGCGCGCTTTACGACGTCGAACACTTCATCCCACTCACCCTCAATGGTGGTGAACATGGAATCGGTCTGGTTGGGCAGCCCGGATTCCCGGACGATCTTCACGGCGGCTGCAACGGCGTCGTGCACGGACGCATCGTTTGGCCGGGAACCTTCGCTGGGAACGCCTGACGGAGCAACAGAAAATGCAAGCAACATGCCTCCAAGTTTCGCACGCGGTCCCCGGACTGCCGCAGGCCCAAACGCGGGAGCGCGCCGTCACATAAGCTCCTACCCCGGAGTAACCATGGTGGCCGAAGACTCCGTTGCTACCCTTTTGGGCATGAGCCTCGCAGTCGCCCGTAAGCCCCTCCGCGCAGACGCAGCGCGGAACGTGGACAAAATCATCACGGCGGCGCGCCAGTGCTTCCGGGAGTTCGGCCCGGAAGTACCGCTCCAAACCATCGCATCCACCGCGGGCGTTGGCCCCGCAACCCTGTTCCGCAACTTCGCGGACAAGGAAGAACTGGTCCTGGCGGCACTGAACCGGCAGCTCCGGCTTACCGTGGATCCCGTCATGGACGGCGCCCTGGCCGATATCGATGCCGCTGCCGGGCTGCTGCGCGTGCTCGAGGCCCTGATGGCTGCGGCAAGCGACGACGCCAACCTGCTGTGCGCTGTGGCGGGCCGGCGCGAACTCCTCACCGGCATTACCGGGTCCCTCATGGAGTCGATCAGCATCCTTTTGGTGCGCGGGCAAGGCCAGGGAAGCCTGCGCACGGACATCACCATGACGGACATGTTCCGGCTGCTGGCCATGCTGATCGGCGTTGTCGACACCATGGAGCCGGGCTCCGATGCATGGCGCCGTCCGCTGGCACTGGTCGAGGACGCCATCCGTACGGTCCGCCCGCCACGCCCGCTTCCCGCGCTGGTGCCCGTCCCTGCTGCCGCAGTACCCGGCATCCCCGGGGGCACCATTGTCGGCACACAACACGTGCAATAAACTCAGAGCGGGGTTAGGCAGCCAGCCTCGAATAGTCCGAGATGGAGCGACCCATGGAACTTTTCCTGCGTATCCACCCTGCAACCGCCGCGCTGCGATGACCAGATCAAAACTCTTCCACTACCTCACTGACGCCCGCGGGCCGGAAGAAGTCCTCCCTGCGCTGACAACCGCGGAACTCGTCGAATTGCTTGACGCCCTGTACCAAAACCTTGATACCCCCGAGCCCGAGTTCGGCGCGCAGGTGTGGTACGAGATGGGCGTGGAAGAAAGCTGCCGCAGGTCGGTCTCGCCCGACGGCGCAGCCCACGGCGTGGCGTAGCTACCGCTGTATCGAGCCCCTGACAGCCGGCCGGCGCTGCCCGGCTGTCAGGAGTGTTTCCCCCGGTATCGGGAGCGTTCCGTCAGGGATTTTCCCCGTTTTCTCCAGTGCCGGTTTCTCCGCCTTGGGTGCCGGGCCGGGGCTGTTCTGATGGCTGTCCTGGCTCAGGATGCCCGTGTGACTGGGGTTCGTGGTCATGGTGCTCATGGAACTCGTTGGGGATGTGGTGCTTCGCCTCCATCAGGTGCTGCTGGAGTTTCTCCTCGGCATCCCGGCGCCGCCGTGCAGTGTCCCGTAATTCACGCGTTGCCTCGGAGCCGCGGGGGTCCAGGTAGGCGGGCCGCAGCTTGCCGGTTTGCTCAGCGGCAGGAATTCCAGTGCTGCGCGCTTCCCCAGCCTTCCCTTCGGTGTCCTCTGTGCCCTGGCCGTCCTGCGGCTTATCAGGCCGTGACTGTTCGTCCATCTCGATTCCTCCTTTGGTGGCCGCCTGGTGTGGGCTGCATCTCCTCCAGTCCACCACACCTGGCCCCGCGATGCTGGCCCGCTAGGCGTTGCCCGCGTCTGCCCGCTTGCGGAGTTCCTGACGCACCAGGGCCTGCAGCGCTGGAACGGACGACGACGGGTCCAGGTCGAATGCCTCCCGGAGCCTTTGGGCGAGAATTTCCAGGTCCTCTTCCGGCACGTCCGAAAGGCGGGAAAAGCGCCTGAAGAAGCGTTTGGCTGGGAGGCCCGCCCGCCGTCGGGCGTCCTTGTGGCGGGGTCTGCCCGCCAAGCCGCCTGCGGGATACAGCTGATTTTCCATGGTCGCCGTTCGTAGGAATGCCATGGCCAACTGCATAAGCCGATTTCATAGTACAGCCGCCGCCGCGCCGAGGAAGTGACCCCCATCACTAATTTATGCAGACGCCTGCCAAACTAGCTCCAGCCCAATGCCCTCAGCAGGGCAGCGGTGCCGGCCCCGGCGATGACCACCACCAGGAAGGGTGCGCGGAACGCCAGCGCGAGTGCGGCCGCGGCAAGCGCCCCCAGCCTGGCGTCAGCCGCGAGTCCCTGGCCAGACACGACGGCATTCACCACGGTAAGGGAGGCCAGCAGGCCGATGGTCATGGTGCCCGCAACCCGGGATGTGCGCGGGTCCTCGAGGAACCTGGCGGGCACGAAGTAGCCCACGATCTTCCAGGCGTACGCCAGCGCGCAGGCAAGAAGCAGCCAGATCCACAGGCTCATGCGCCTGCCCCCGGATCCGTGCCTTCGCTCCCCTGCGCACCCGGATACGGGCGGCTTGCGTCCTGCTGCCGGCCAGGGTGATGGTCACGGTGTCCGCCATAGGGCTCGACGTCCGGCTCAAGGCCCTCGTCGCGCCGGCCGTGGCTGAACCAGCCCACCAGCGCGGCCACCAGGGCGGCCACCAGGATGGGCACCCCCGCCGGCACGAAGGGAACGGCGACAACGGTGGCCACCGCACACACCACCGCGATGGCAATGGGTTCGCGGCCCTTAAGCCGCGGCCAGAGCAACGCCAGGAAGGCGGCCACCGCGGCGCCGTCGAGCCCCCATTGCTTGGGATCGCCCAGTCCGCTCCCGGCGAGCGCGCCCACGGCGGTGAAGAGGTTCCACAGCACGTAGATGCCGATCCCTGCAGCCCAGAATCCCCGCCGCTGCTCGGCCGGGTCCGTCTGGCCCGTGCTGGTGGCCGTTGATTCGTCGATGGTCAGCTGCGCGCCGACAAACTTACGCCAGCCGGTGGGCCGCAGCAGTGCGTTCAACTGCATGCCGTAGATGCCGTTGCGCATGCCCAACAGGGTTGCTGCGCTCATTGCGGCGATGCCCGAACCTCCACCTGCCACCACACCAATAAACGCGAACTGCGAACCACCGCTGAAGAGGAGCAGGCTCAGGGCCATGGTCTGCCACAGGTTGAGCCCCGAGGTCACTGCGAGCGCTCCGAAGGACACCCCGTAAAGGCCGGTGGCGATGCTGATGGAAATCGCCACCCTGACCGCCGGCGAGGCCAGGAGTTTCACACCCAGCCTCCAGGTTTGCGTGCCTTTTGGATGGGCTTCCGGAGGCTCCAGGCCCAGAGGATCAACGGTGCCTGGAGCGGCAACCGCACGGTGTGGATCTTCCGCCGGCGGGGCGTACTCTGCGGACCGTAAGCCTTCGCCAGTGCGTCAGCGTGTCCCGCCAGGAATGCGGTAAACATCGCTGTGAGGGCGGTGGCGGTCAGCTTCCGGGTAGGCGGGAGGAGGATTCCGACGGCGGCGGCCAGCTCCAGCAGTCCGCTCACGGCGATCCACTCATCCCGGGACAGGACGGCCAGGGGATGGTTGGGCACAGGATGGTTGGGCACCACAGTGTGGGCCGCACCGGGTTCCGGATCCGGTTCCGCGTCCCGGCGGCAGAGGTAGTCCGGAACGACGTCGCGGTAGAAGCCGGGATCCCTGAAGTGCTTGCCCGCACTGGCCAGCAGGAGGGCTCCCATGGCAGCCGCGGACAGAGTCTGAACGGCGGGGCCCTGAAGGGAACAGTTCGGTACGGACAAGCCCCTGACTGCAGGACCGGACCAGGGAAGAGGCATGGAACCACTCAATCACAGCCACGGTGGCCGCCAGAAACCGGCCTGTGAGGCAAGGTCCCTCAATTCCAGGCGGGCGGAGAGCTTCCATACGGGGGCGGCGGGGACAGGTAGTCCACCGGCCGGCCCGCGTCCAGCAACGGTGGACCGACGTAGCGGAGCTGCCCGTAGGTGCTGTCCATGGAGTTGTGGTGGGGTCCGGGTAGCTCTGCCGGGCCGTCAGTGACCCCTGGTTCGGTGTCCCCTGCTTCGGTGCCCATTGGAAGGGAAAACAGTTCCTCGGCGGTGCGGGCAAGGGACAGGTGCGCACAGGCACCCATCCCAGCCGCCCGGCGTCGCTCCAGGAGGCGGACGGCCGCCGCAGCCACCCCGTATCCTGTGGCGTGGTCCAGCGCCTGGACAGGCAGGGCACCCGGGCGCCACCCGCCGTCGTCATTGTCCTTCCCGTACACGTGCGCGATTCCGCAGGCGGCCTGGACAATGCTGTCAAAACCGCGCATACCGCTCCATGGCCCGGCGCTCCCCCAGCTGTTGAGGGTGACCACCACCAGCCCAGGGTGCGAGGCCAGCAGTTCCCGCGGGTTGAGCCCGAAACGGTCCAGGGCGCCGTGCCGGTAACCCGTGACCACGACGTCGGCGCGGGCCAGGAGCTGCTGGAGGCTGTGCTGGTTCTGCGGAAGCCCCAGATCGGCTTCCGCGCTGCGCTTGCCGAACGCGGTGTCCACGAACTGGTCTCCGATTTCCGGGAAGGCTGGCGGGTCGATCCGCAGGACATCGGCTCCCAATGCTGCAAGCAGGCGGGTGGCCACCGGCCCTGCAATCACCCGGGTCAGGTCCAGGACCCGCAGCCCCTCCAGCGGCGGTTTGTTGCCGCCACCGATGCCCTCGCCGCCTGCCGTAGTAGCCGCCGCGGCAAAGTCCTGCAGTCCCAGACCGGCCGTGGTGCCGTCGGTATGCTCCACGGCAATCCAGGGTCCGGATCCCGCCGCCCGGCCCATGCCGGACGCAAGCCATTCGTCACGCGTCCTCACGGCCGCAGCGATCCCGCCGTGGCCCTGGATGGCGGCCTCAGCCTCAAGCGCCGCCATGGAACGAAGAGCCTGTTCCGCCCCTTCCGCGGAGGCGGCCCCCAAGGCGCGCAGCAGCCGCTGTTCGTGGTGCGGGTAGTTGGCGTGGAGCCGGATCCAGCCATCGCGGGTCTGCCGGAAGCCCGACAGGGGCGCGAAGCCCTGTGGCTTGCGTCCGGCAATCCGCAGGTGGCCGAAGGAATCGAAGGCAGCCGCGGTAAGCGCCGGCGTGGTGCTGAACCGGCCGGGCGTGCGCGCATACAGGTTCAGCGCTTCCGCCGCGGCTCCCACCGAGTACAGTGCCAGGCCTTCGACGTCGAGGGCGCCGGCCCACCAGCGTCGGGGCGAATACGGGAGCGGATTGACGTGGTGCGCGTCCACGTCCGCCCTACTTTCCCTGCGGAGAGGCTGCGTGGAGCTGGTCCAGGACGCGGGCCGGCACGTTGGTGGTGATCTCGTGGATGCCCAGCTCCTGGCAAAGTGCCACATCCTCCGGGGAGTCCACGGTCCACACCCGGAAGCGCCGCCCGGAGTCCAGCCATCGGCGGATTGTGGCCGGGCGCTCCCTGACGTAGTCGATGCCGGGGCCGGCCATTCCTACTTCCCGGTCGTCCAGGATCCGTTCACCCTCCAGCTGGGTGGCCTTCATGAGGTTGGCGACGGCGCTCCCCGTAATGAGGCCCAGGCCCAGCCCGCCGCGGATCTCATGGATGGTGAGGTCGTCCACCAGTTGGCAGATGTATTGCGGCGGGACGGACTGGAGCAGGTGGCGGACCGAGTCCGGGCTGAAGCTCATGAAGGTCACGGCCACGTTGTCCACGGTGGAGCTTTGCGGGTCCCAGCCCTCGCTGCGGAGCACCTCCAGCACGCGGTCCTCCAGTTTGAGCTGGTAGGGACTGGGATGCTTGAGCTCGATGGCGAGTTTCACCGGGCGGCCCGCCCCGCGGAGGATGTCCAGCAGCTCCGGGAGGGTCAGCAGCTGTTCCGAACGTGCTCCATACTCTTCGGGAATGCGGACCCCCTTCCAGGATGAGAAGTCCAGCTGGTGCAGCTCGCGCAGGGTCCGTTCAGCCACCGGCCCGGTCCCGTCCGACGTCCGGTCCAGGTTGGCGTCATGGAGCAGGACCAGGTGCTGGTCCCGGGTGAGGTGGACATCGCACTCCACCCCGTCGGCCCCGTCAGCCAATGCCTGCAGGTAGGCGGCCCGGGTGTGTTCGGCGTATGCGCCGCTGGAACCACGATGGGCAAAGACCAGCGGCCGCTGCGGCACTGACTCGTCAATTGTCATGGACACACGGTAGCCGACCGGCCCCCGCCTTCGGGGCTAGGCTTGGCACATGCAGGTGAACTCTGAGGCAACTACTGGGCCAACCACGCAGGATCCCCCCGCCGAGGCCGCACAGCAGGTGCGCCCTGGCACTGTGGCGGCAGGCGCCGTCGTAAGCCGCCAGCCCGGTGCCGGCGACGCCGAGAAAGCGGCAGCGCTGCGGAAGATGAAGCTGCTGGCGCTGAGCCTGCTGATCGCCATGGCCGTGATTTTTGTCTTTGCGTTCGCGCTGCAGAAGGACTACCCGTGGCTGCAGTATGTGCGCGCGGCGGCCGAGGGCGGAATGGTGGGCGCGCTGGCCGACTGGTTCGCCGTGACGGCCCTGTTCAAGTACCCCATGGGCATCAAGATTCCCCACACCGCCATCATTCCCCGCCGGAAGGACCAGATCGGGGCCTCGCTGGGCGAGTTCGTGGAGACCAATTTCCTCTCCGAGCAGGTGGTCCAGGAGAAGCTGGCCAGCGTCAACATCGCGCGCCGGGCCGGCGTTTGGCTGGCCGGCCCTGGTGGTGCCGAACGCGTGGCCAAGGAGGGAGCCGCCGTTATCCGCGGCGCCTTCAAGGTTTTGAATGACGACGACGTCCAGGCCGTCATCGAGGGCATGGTGCGCAAGCATCTGCTCACCCCGCCGTGGGGACCTCCCGTGGGCAGGCTGGCGGAGCGCATCTTCCATGACGGGCACCATCACACGCTGGTGGACCTGCTGGTGGACCGCGCGGCGGACTGGGTGGACGACAACCACGAAACCGTCACCCGCCTGGTGTCCGACCGCTCCCCCACGTGGGTTCCGCAGTTCGTGGACGGACTGGTGGGCGACAAGGTCTATATCGAGATCCTGAAGTTCGTCCGTGCCGTCCAGGCTGACCCCCGCCACCAGGTGCGGCAGTCAATCGACAAGTACCTCAACGACCTGGCACAGGACCTGCAGCATGACCCCGCGATGATTGCGCGTGCGGAAGACATCAAGGCGCAGGTCCTGGGCGACCCCGAAGTGCGCGAACTGGCCTCGCGGACCTGGGGAACGGTCAAGAACGCGCTGCTGGGCGCCGTGGATGATCCGGACAGCGAACTGACCATCAAGTTCAAGGCTGCGGTGCGCGATTTTGGGTCACGGCTCGTGGACGACCCCGAACTGGCCGGGAAGGTCAACGCATGGATCGGTGACGCCGCCGGGTACCTGGTCCGCACCTACCGTTCGGACATCGCAGGCGTTATTACGGACACCGTGGCGCGGTGGGATGCCGAGGAAACCTCGCAGAAGATCGAGCTCCAGGTGGGTAAGGACCTGCAGTTCATCCGCATCAACGGCACCGTGGTGGGGTCCCTGGCCGGGCTGGGGATTTTCACGGTGGCGCAGCTGATCTTTGGGTAGTTTTCCGCTGCTGTAGGTCCCGGGTGGACTTGGCGCTGCGCATCTTCCTTTTCGCTGCGGATTCATCTTGGCGCTGCGCATCTTCCTTTTCGCTGGGGATATTTGGGGTGCGAAAAGGAATGTGCGTGTCGATAAGGCGTACGACGGCGGCAGGGAGGGCTGGAGTGACGCTGGAATTGTTGAAAGAAGTCGGCCCGCCGTACGGCTGCAGGCTCCTACGCGAAGGACTCCAGTGCGACGCCTGCGTCCTCAAGTCCTGCCCTGATCCGGGCCGCCATTTCTACGGCGTCAGGGGTCCCACCGTGAATGCACAGGGAGTCGGGCCGTACCGCAATTACGGATCCGTCCACGGCAACCACTTCGCCTTGCGTGGCCAGGCGGACGGCCCGTTCGACCACCGCATCGACGTCGTACAGGACGGCATCGTCCTCGGAGAGCGGCACCAGGCTGCCGTCGGCGAGGTAGGCACGGTCGGCGAAAGCCTCAACGAACACCGGGTGCCCGGCTTCCTTGGCCTGCTTCAGCAGCTCCGAGCCCGGGAAGCCCAGGAACGGAAGGCCTGGATCGTAGGCGTTGACCGCAGCCACTACGGCGGAGGCCTGCTCGGCGTCATGGACCGTGGTGTCGTACAGCGCTCCATGCGCCTTCACATAGTCCACGGAGGCGCCCACGGCATGCGCAACCCCGTCGAGCGCGCCCAGCTGGTACAGCACGTCCCCGAAGAGCTCGTCGAAGCTCATGCCAAGCATGCGGCGCCCGTAGCCGGCCAGGTCCCGGTAGCCCAGGTGCGCACCGACGGTGACATCAAGTTCGTACGCGGCCCTGCAGCTGTCGAGCATGGTGACGGGATCGCCCGCGTGGAGGCCACAAGCTACGTTGGCGCTGGTTGCCAGCTGGAGCATCGCCGGATCGCCTCCCGCGGTCCAGGAGCCGAATGATTGGCCTACGTCAGCGTTGAGATCCAATGATGTTGCCTTCCAGCGTCAGGTTGTCCGGCCCGGCAGCGGAAGTCAGCTCCCCGGGAATGGTGTCCGGCATCGGCCCGAACGCCTCCCGGGCATTCTTGGCCACCGCACGGCCCATCACGAGGTTACCGGCTCCGCCGACAACGGCCCCTATGCCGAACGGGAGGGCCCGCCCGAACAAGGCAGTCCCTTGGCGCTTGAGCAGGTTCTTGAGGAAGGCATGCTGGATCCTCTTCCGGACGCTGCCGAAACCCGGCACCACCATGGATTTGGACAGCGCGTTGCCCCAGGTGTTGGTGGCGCCGCCGGATGCCTGGCCGCTGAGCGTGCCCAGCAGGGCGGTGCCCTCCTCGCCGAGCATGATGGCCATGACCATGGTGCCGGCCTTTTCCGGGTTGGTCAGACGGATGCCGTGCAGTTCAGCCAGCGATGTTGCGTACAGGGCTGTGGCTTCCAGGAAGCCAACGGTGGCGGCTGCGGAAAGTCCCAGCGACGCCACGGTTCCAACGCCGGGGACGACGGCGGTGGCACCCACCAGGGCTCCCCCTCCGGCAACAGCCCGCAGGTAGTCGCGCTCTGCAATGTCCGCCAGCTGCGCGGCCGTCGCCCGCGGATGCCTCTTCTGGAGCCTGCGGATGTAGCCAACCACCAGGGGCCGCTGGATCTGCACTGCTTTCAGGAGCATGTTGTGGACGCCGGGCTTGGGCTTGCCCTCGGCGTCAAACATTGCGTTGTGGGCGGTTTCCTGTGCGATGCGTACTGCGGGGTTGCTGCGCCGGGCCATGGTCACCTTCATTCAAATCGACCTGCAGCGGCTAGGCTGCCGTGCCTTTCCATCCTATGTGGATAGACACTAAGCATGCTTAACTTCCGGGCCGTGGCTTCGTCCGGCGGGCTGCGGCGGCAGGATGCGGTACCTGCACCTCACCGCCGCCGCTGCAACCCGCCGTCGGACGCTACTTCCCGGCCTGCTGGACCTCGCGCCCCGCCGCCCCGGCGTCCTGGCCGCCGCTGCGCGCGGCAGTGGCCTGGTCTGCCTGAAGCTCGGCACGGAAGACCTCGAAGCGGGCCAGGTGGGCGGGACGGCGCCGCAGGATGGCCCAAGCCACGCCCAGGATGACGAACCAGATAGGGGTTACCAGCAGTGCAACGAGAGTGTCGGGCTGGGTGGTAAGGGCCCAAAGGACGAAGGCGAAGAATGCGTACACCACCCACACGGCGGGAATGCCACCGGGCATCTTGAACTTCGACGCCGCATGCAGGTGCGGCCGGCGGCGCCGGAAGGAGATGTAGCTGGCGAGGATGATCGACCAGACGAAGACGAAGCAGACCGCAGACACGGTAGTCACCATTTCAAAGGCCATGCCAACATCCTGGCCGGCATACATGAGTACGACGCCGGACAGCAGCAGGACGCAGGACAGGAACAGCGCGTTGCTGGGCACCTTCCTCGTGGAGAGCCGGCTGAAGATACCGGGGGCGTCGCCTTCCTGGGCCAGGCCGAAGACCATGCGGGACGTGGAGTAGATGCCGGAGTTCGCGGAGGACATCGCCGAAGTCAGGACCACCAGGTTGACCACCGTGGCCGCGGCGCCGAGGCCGGCCAGGGAGAACATACCGATAAAGGGGCTGCGGCCGGCGGCGAACTGGGTCCACGGGGTGACCGCCATCAGGATGACCAGCGCACCGACATAGAAGAGCAGCACGCGGACGGGGATGGCGTTGATGGCCTTGGGCAGCGTGCGCTCGGGGTTCTTGGCCTCGGCGGCGGTGGTTCCCACCAGTTCGATGCCTACGAAGGCGAAGACTGCGATCTGGAATCCGGCCACGAAGCCCATGAACTCATTGGGGAAGAACCCGCCATGGCTCCACAGGTTGGTGAAGCTTGCGGTGCCCGCGTCGCTCTGGAAACCGGTGAAGATCATGAAGAGTCCCACGATGATCAGGGCTGCGATGGCGACGATCTTGATGAGGGCGAACCAGAACTCGGTCTCGCCGAACGCCTTGACGGTGGCGAGGTTCAGCAGGAGCAGGATGCCCACCGTGGCCAGGCCCGGGATCCAAAGTGGCAGCGCCGGCCAAAGTTCCTTTGAGTACCCTGCAATGGCGATGACGTCCGCGATTCCGGTGATCACCCAGCAGAACCAGTACGTCCAGCCGGTGAAGAATCCGGCCCACGGCCCCAGGAGATCGGCGGCGAAATCACTGAAGGACTTGTAGTTCAGGTTGCTGAGCAGCAGTTCACCCATGGCCCGCATGACGAAGAAAAGCATAAAGCCGATGATCATGTATACGAAGATCACGGATGGGCCGGCCGCGGAGATGGTCTTGCCGGAACCCATGAACAGGCCCGTGCCGATCGCGCCGCCGATGGCGATGAGCTGGATATGCCGGTTGGTGAGCTGCCGCTCCAGGTGGGGAGGCTCGCTGCGGGCTGCCGTGGCAGCGCCTTGGCTGCGGGCTGGTTCGCCGTTGGACGTGGGGGGATGAATCGCCATGAGGAACTCCATCGATAAAGCGGCTTTTGGGTGCCGCAAAAGATTTGGTTCCTCCCCGCTCTGTAGTGGACCTGAGAGTTTCCGCAGCAAAAGCCGCTTGCACCGCCGGTGAGCCAGGGTCATGCCCGGCTGCTTTCCAGAGTTGCCTGTCCGCGGCGGTACGTGGGCCTGAGAGTTTCCTGGGGAGGGTTTGCTCCTACGGCGCCTGCTGGATGTACCCGGCAGGGCTCTCCCGCCGCAGGTCGAAGGCGTATTCAGTTGGAAGCCGCAGGCTTTTTGGGCCACGGCCGGTCATGCAATGGGACAGGCACCGACTGGTGGGCTGCTCCGGATACGCTGAGCCAGCCACCGGCGGCGCCATTCCCGGGGTTCAGTGTGGTGTCCGTCACGATCGAATGTCAAACCCCTCCCGACACAAGCGGGGAAGAACGGCGTCACGTGCCCCTCGAGCCCCGCACGGAAGCCGCCCGATTTGCCACGGACGGGTCTATCCCGGTACCTTGTGAGCCGAATCACCCACATTTGAATAAGCCTTTCGAGCTGTGACGGGAGAGTCCTCCCGGCGAAACACCGGTCAGGCGCCGTAGGAGCAAATCCTCCCCAGGAATCTCTCAGGCCCCCGTACCGTCACGGCGAGGCGACTCTGGAAAGCAATCAGGCTTCTGCCTGGTTCACCGACGGTGCAAGCGGTCCCCTGCCAACAGCAGGCAACGCGGAATCTCTCAGGTCCAATACAGAGCGGGGAGGAACCCATCCCACGCCGTGCCACCTTCGGCCGGCCAGATCTGGAGTTCCTCATGACGATTCATTCGCATCCAACATCGTTTGTTGACCGCCATATCGGCGCGCGCCGCCAGGCCGACATCGACACCATGCTCAAGGCCATCGGCTACGACAGCCTGGATGGCCTGGTTGACGTGGCCGTCCCCGCGCCCATCCGCCAGGAAACTGCGCTCAAGCTGACCGACGCCCTCAGCGAGGTTGAAGTCCTCACGGAACTGCGGAAGCTTGCCGCCAAGAACAAGACGGCAGTCCAGATGATCGGCCAGGGCTACTACGACACCGTGACTCCACCGGTGATCCGCCGCAACATCCTGGAATCCCCGGCCTGGTACACCGCCTACACGCCCTACCAGCCGGAGATTTCCCAGGGCCGGCTTGAGGCGCTGCTGAACTTCCAGACCATGGTGCAGGACCTGACGGCGCTCCCGGTAGCCAACGCTTCCTTGCTGGACGAGGCAACGGCGGTGGCCGAGGCCGTGCTGCTGATGCGCCGCGCCAACAAGTCCAAGGCAGCGAAGGACGGCAAGACGGTGCTCGACGCCGACTGCCTCCCCCAGACCATCGCCATCGTGCTGGGCCGGGCGGAGGCGCTCGGCTTCGAGGTGGAGGTCGCCGACCTGTCCAAGGGCCTGCCCGACGGCGACATCAACGGCGTCGTGCTGCAGCAGCCCGGGGTCTCCGGCCGCGTGTGGGACCAATCCGCCGTGATCGCCGCTGCCAAGGACCGGGGCGCGCTGGTCACCGTGGCTGCGGACCTGCTGGCCCTGACACTGATCACCCCTCCGGGCGAGCAGGGCGCGGACATTGCCGTCGGCTCCACCCAGCGTTTTGGCGTGCCGCTGTTCTTCGGGGGGCCGCACGCCGCCTACATGGCCGTCCAAAAGGGAATGGAACGTACCCTCCCGGGCAGGATCGTGGGCGTCTCCAAGGACAACGCCGGCACGCCTGCCTACCGGTTGGCACTGCAGACCCGCGAGCAGCACATCCGCCGCGAGAAGGCCACGTCCAACATCTGCACCGCCCAGGCGCTGCTGGCCATCGTGTCCTCCTTCTACGCCGTTTACCACGGCCCCGACGGCCTGAAGGCGATCGCAGAGACCGTCCACGACAAGGCCAGGGTCCTGGCAACAGCACTCACGTCACTGGGCCGCGAACTGGTCACGGACTCCTTCTTCGACACCCTCACCGTCCGCGTTCCGGGCAAGGCCGCCAAGGTGATCACCGCCGCTGAAGCCCGCGGCATCAACCTGCGCTTCATCGATCCGGACACGGTGGGCGTCTCCGTTGATGAGACGACGACGGCGGCAACACTTTCCGCCGTCGCCGTCGCCTTTGGCGCCGGTCCGGTGGGTGACGCCCAGGGATTCGAACTGCCCGACACCATTGTGCGCACCTCGGCCTACCTGCAGCACCCGGTCTTCAACACGCACCGGTCTGAAACCCAGCTGCTGCGTTACATCCGCAAGCTCTCGGACCGCGACCTGGCGCTGGACCGCACCATGATCCCGCTGGGTTCATGCACCATNATACGCGCTGGCGTGCGTGGACGAGTTTCTCCATTTCGGCGGGGAAACCGCTGCCGCGCAGTTCCTGCGGGATTTCCTTGATGGTGAGCAGGTTGTGGGTGACCTGCAGCACCCGGTCTTCAACACGCACCGGTCTGAAACCCAGCTGCTGCGTTACATCCGCAAGCTCTCGGACCGCGACCTGGCGCTGGACCGCACCATGATCCCGCTGGGTTCATGCACCATGAAGCTGAACGCCACGGCCGAGATGGAAGCCATTTCCTGGCCGGAGTTCGCCTCGATCCACCCGTTCGCCCCGGACTCCCAGACCGAAGGCTGGCGCGAACTCATCGCCGGCCTGGAAGCGGACCTGACCACGATCACCGGGTATGACCAGGTGTCCATCCAGCCCAACGCGGGCTCGCAGGGCGAGCTCGCAGGGTTGCTCGCGATCCGCGGCTACCACCATTCCCGGGGCGAGCAGCAGCGCAACGTCTGCCTGATCCCGGCCTCGGCGCACGGCACCAACGCCGCCTCCGCCGTGCTCGCGGGCATGAAGGTGGTACCATTCCCGGGGCGAGCAGCAGCGCAACGTCTGCCTGATCCCGGCCTCGGCGCACGGCACCAACGCCGCCTCCGCCGTGCTCGCGGGCATGAAGGTGGTSGTSGTGGCCACGGCTGCCGACGGCACCATCGACCACGACGACCTGACGGCCAAGATCGAGGCCAACAAGGACGTCCTCTCGGCCATCATGATCACGTACCCGTCCACGCACGGCGTGTACGACTCCGATGTCCGCGAAGTCTGTGACGCTGTGCATGCTGCGGGCGGCCAGGTCTACGTTGACGGCGCCAACCTCAACGCACTTGTAGGGCTGGCCCAGCCGGGCCAGTTCGGCGGGGACGTGTCCCACCTGAACCTGCACAAGACCTTCTGCATCCCGCACGGCGGCGGGGGACCCGGCGTCNGTAGGGCTGGCCCAGCCGGGCCAGTTCGGCGGGGACGTGTCCCACCTGAACCTGCACAAGACCTTCTGCATCCCGCACGGCGGCGGGGGACCCGGCGTCGGGCCCGTTGCCGCCAAGGCGCACCTGGCACCGTTCATGCCGGGCGACGCGAACAAGGCGGCGCACGAAGCCGGGCACGGTGTGGCGATCTCGGCGTCCCGGTTCGGTTCGGCCGGCGTGCTGCCGATTTCGTGGGCSTACGTGAAGCTGATGGGCGGTGAGGGCCTGACCGAGGCCACCAAGTCCGCGCTGCTGGCGGCCAACTACGTCGCGTCCCGCCTGAACGARTACTTCCCGGTCCTCTACACCGGTGAAGGCGGGCTGGTGGCGCACGAGTGCATCCTGGACCTGCGCGAACTCACGGCGAAGACGGGAGTCACGGCCGAGGACGTGGCCAAGCGGCTGATCGACTTCGGTTTCCACGCCCCCACCCTTTCGTTCCCTGTCGCGGGCACGCTGATGGTGGAGCCCACCGAGTCAGAGGACCTGGCCGAGACCCCGGTAGTCATCCCCCGGCGGGNGCCGAGGACGTGGCCAAGCGGCTGATCGACTTCGGTTTCCACGCCCCCACCCTTTCGTTCCCTGTCGCGGGCACGCTGATGGTGGAGCCCACCGAGTCCGAGGACCTGGCCGAGATCGACCGCTTCATCGAGGCCATGATCACCATTCATGGCGAGATCCAGCAGGTGGCCAGCGGCGACATCACCCTGGAGGCATCCCCGGTGCGCAACGCACCCCACACGGCGGCCGCCGTCGTCAGCTCTGGCTGGGACCGCGCCTACCCGCGGGAGCAGGCGGCCTTCCCCGTTGCCTCGCTCCGCCAGGACAAGTATTTCCCGCCCGTCGGCCGGATCGACGGCGCCGCCGGCGACCGGAACCTGGTCTGCTCCTGCCCGCCCCTCGAAGCGTTCGAGGACAGCACAGCCGAATTTGAGAACTGAGGACTTCCAATGACTGAGAACTACACCGCTCTTTTCGAGCAGCACAAGAAGTCCGGGGCCTCGTTCACGGACTTCGGCGGGTGGCAGATGCCGCTCAAGTACGAGTCTGAACTCGCGGAACACCATGCCGTGCGCAGGGCGGCCGGCCTGTTCGACCTCTCCCACATGGGCGAGGTCTGGGTGACCGGCCCCGACGCCGCCGCGTTCCTGGACTACGCCCTTGCCGGCAAACTGTCCGCGGTGGCCGTGGGCAAGGCAAAGTACTCGCTGATCTGCAACGCCGATGGCGGCATCATCGACGACCTCATCACCTACCGCCGGCCATCCCCCGAAGAGGGCGTGGACAGGTACCTGGTGGTGCCCAACGCGGGCAACGCCGCAGTGGTGGCCAAGGAACTGCTGGAACGCGCCGCCGCCTTCGACGTCACTGTGGAGGACGCCTCCGCCGGCACCTCGCTGATCGCCGTCCAGGGACCGAATTCCGAAGCGATCCTCCTGACGCTGGTCCCGGCCGAACAGCACGCACTGCTCGCCGGGCTCAAGTACTACGCCGCCGTCGAGGTGGGCATCGCCGTCAACGGTACGGTCCAGGACCTGCTCGTGGCCCGGACCGGCTACACCGGCGAGGACGGCTTCGAGATCTACGTTCCCAACCTGGACGCCCCCGCACTGTGGGAGGCCCTGCTCCAGGCCGGCGAAGGCTCCGGCCTGGTTCCAGCCGGACTGGCCGCACGCGACTCGCTCCGCCTCGAAGCCGGGATGCCGCTCTACGGCAACGAACTCTCCCGCCACGTCAACGCCTACGCGGCCGGCCTGGGCCCCGTGGTGTCGCTGGCGAAGGAGAGCGGCTTCGTAGGCAAGGACGCCCTGGCCGCCATCAAGGCCGCAGGAGTCGGTTCAAGCATCGGGCAGAAGCTGGTGGGCCTCAAGGGTGCCGGACGCCGCGCTGCCCGCGCCCATTACCCCGTCCTCAAGGACGGCACCCTGGTGGGCGAAGTAACCTCCGGCCAGCCCTCCCCCACCCTCGGATACCCCATCGCCATGGCCTACGTCGACGTCGAATTTGCTGAAGTCGGGACCGTCCTGGACATCGACCTCCGCGGCAAGCCCGAGCGCTTCGAAGTCGTCCCCCTCCCCTTTTACAAGCGCCAGAAGTAAATCGATTTCGCCCAACCACAACAGGTTTTGAAGAGAAGGAAAGTAGACAATGAGTAAAGTTGTTTCTGAACTGAAGTACTCCGCCGAGCACGAGTGGGTTGCTGTTGACGGATCCGGCCCAGCGGGGATCGGGATTTCCGCCGTTGCTGCCGACGCCCTGGGCGACATCGTGTACGTGGACCTCCCCGAGGTCGGCTCCACCGTGACGGCCGGCGAGACCTGCGGCGAGGTGGAATCCACCAAATCCGTCTCCGACCTCTACGCCCCCGTGACCGGTGAGGTCACCGAGATCAACGACGGCGTGGTCACGGACCCCGCCCTGATCAACAGCGATCCCTACGGTGCGGGCTGGCTCTTCAAGGTGGCCGTTACCGAGGAAGGCCCGCTCATGTCGGCAGAGGAATACGCAGCAGCAAACGGCGGCGAGCTGTGAGCGCCCCGGCAGAAGTGGGCGCCTTCGAGCAGGTGGCCTCCCCAAGCCTGAACGCCGACCTGTCCATCCTGGACCCTGAGGTTGCCGCGAAGATTGACGACGAGCTTGGCCGCCAGCGCGACGGCCTGGAGATGATCGCGTCCGAGAACCACACGGCCGCTGCGGTCATGCAGGCCCAGGGCTCGGTCCTGACCAACAAGTACGCCGAAGGCTACCCCGGCAAGCGCTACTACGGCGGCTGCGAGCACGTGGACGTCATCGAGCAACTCGCCATCGACCGGGTCAAGGACCTCTTCGGCGCCGGGTTCGCCAACGTCCAACCACACTCCGGTGCACAGGCCAACGCCTCCGTCATGCACGCCCTGATCAAGCCCGGCGACACCATCATGGGCCTCAACCTGGCGCACGGCGGCCACCTGACCCACGGCATGCGGATCAACTTCTCCGGCAGGCTCTACAACGTGGTCCCGTACCAGGTCCGCGAGGACACCCACACCATCGACATGGCAGAGGTGGAACGGCTGGCCCAGGAGCACAAGCCTCAGCTGATCGTGGCCGGCTGGTCCGCTTACGCCCGCCAGCTCGACTTCGCAGAATTCCGCCGGATCGCCGACTCCGTGGGGGCCTACCTGATGGTGGATATGGCGCACTTCGCCGGACTGGTGGCGGCCGGGCTGCACCCGTCGCCGGTGCCGCACGCCCACGTCACCACGTCCACCACGCACAAGACCCTGGCCGGTCCGCGCGGCGGCATCATCCTGACCAACGACGCCGACATCGCCAAGAAGATCAACTCGGCTGTGTTTCCCGGTCAGCAGGGTGGCCCGCTGGAACACGTGATCGCCGGCAAGGCCGTGGCGTTCAAGATCGCAGCGTCCGAAGAGTTCCGCGAGCGGCAGGAGCGAGTCCTTGCCGGTGCCCGCCTCCTGGCGGAACGCCTGGTCCAGCCGGACGTCACCGCCAAGGGCATCAGCGTGATCTCGGGCGGCACCGACGTGCACCTGGTCCTGGTCGACCTGCGCAACTGCGACCTCGACGGGCAGCAGGCCGAAGACCGGCTCGCCGCCATTGACATCACCGTCAACCGCAACGCCGTTCCCTTCGACCCCCGCCCGCCCATGGTCACCTCAGGCCTGCGCATCGGCACGCCCGCACTGGCCACCCGCGGGTTCGGCGAGGACGCCTTCCGCGAGGTTGCGGACATCATCGCCCAAGCTTTGATCGCCGACGCCGACGCCGACCTCTCCGGTCTGCGTCACCGCGTCGAGGCCCTGGCTTCAGCGCATCCGCTCTACCCGGGCGTGGCACCTCTGTCCTGACCGTTTCTGGTTGCCTTTGGCCCGGTGGGAGCGGCATCCTCCGCGTGCTCGGTCGCGAAGACGCCCGCTGAGCGGACGTATCGCTCCCTTAGACGCACGCTTCCGGATACCGCTCCCACAGGGGCCGGGGGCAAGGCACCTTGGGCACGGACGCGAGTTCGCTGCCGCATACGGGTGGGAGCGGAGCGTGTTGTTTTTCTTCCGCCCATCCCGGGTCGCGGAGGCCGTCTCCTGCTTACCCTGTCGCTTTGGTGACGGACCCTTGGGTGGCTGGGGATTCCGGAAGCGTGCGTCAGAGGCGAGGAACGAGCCAGCACGCGGAGGAATTCCGCTGCCGCCCACCCAAGCCCGGCCACACCAACCGAACCACAGTTTCAGTAAGGATTTAGTTATGGCAGTCGGAGTCTTTGACCTGTTTTCGATCGGGATTGGGCCTTCGTCTTCGCATACTGTGGGGCCGATGCGGGCTGCTGCGGTGTTCGCTGAGGAGCTCAAGGGCCTGGGTGTCCTGGGTGATGTGGCGGGGTTGCGGGTTGATTTGTATGGGTCGTTGGCGGCGACG
>NZ_LMSF01000009.1:0-140534 GCF_001428325.1 Arthrobacter sp. Soil761
TGTATTCAAAACAGTATGACGCCCGGTCCCATTCCGAACCCGGAAGCTAAGACCCACAGCGCCGATGGTACTGCACCCGGGAGGGTGTGGGAGAGTAGGTCACCGCCGGACACACATTGGTCGAGGCCCCAACCACCAGGTTGGGGCCTCCCACATTTAACCCACCAACACCACAACACGATCCCGCACCTGGGCCCGGTGACGCGCCATCAGGTCCTGTGCGGTTTGTGGGTGACGCGCCATCAGCTTTCGTCCCCTCACCGGAGACGCGCCATCAGCTTTCGTCCCCTCACCGGTGACGCGTCACCAGGTCCCGCGCCACGACAGAAGACTCTCACGAAGTGATGAGGCGTGGCCGGCGAACGGGCAGGATGTGATGGGGCGTCGCCTGTGAAGATGGCCACGATACCGCTCCCAAGGGGCCCGCTGTCCCTTGGGATTTCGCGGCTCCACTAGAATTGATGAAGATGTACGGACTTCGAAGCGCTTGATTTCGGGTTGCGTAGGAAACGAAACGAGCGGCTGCAGTTGCGCCAGTGGTCGGCTCACAACAGGAGGAATCCATATGGCCGAGCACAACGGGGGCAACCGCGGCAACGACCGCGGCGCGTTCCGCGGCAACAACAACTCCGGCGGGGATCCCCGCGGATTCCGGTCCCGCTCCGACCGCGACGGCAACAGCCCCTCCCGCGGCGGTTCCGGGGCCGGCGGTGAGCGGAAGCCTTTCGGTGATCGTGATCGTAAGCCGTTTGGTGACCGTCCCCGCCGCGACGGCGAGGGTGACCGTCGTGGTTTCACCGGTGGTACTGGTGGCGGTGAGCGGAAGCCTTTCGGTGATCGTGATCGTAAGCCGTTTGGTGACCGTCCGCGCCGTGACGGTGAGGGTGACCGCGACCGGAAGCCTTTCGGTGATCGTGATCGTAAGCCGTTTGGTGATCGTGATCGTAAGCCGTTTGGCGACCGTCCGCGCCGTGACGGTGAGGGTGACCGCGACCGGAAGCCTTTCGGCGACCGTGATCGTAAGCCGTTTGGTGACCGTCCCCGCCGCGACGGCGAGGGTGACCGTCGTGGTTTCACCGGTGGTACTGGTGGCGGTGAGCGTAAGCCTTTCGGTGATCGTGAGCGTAAGCCCTTCGGCGACCGTGATCGTAAGCCCTTTGGTGACCGTCCGCGCCGTGACGGTGAGGGCGACCGCCGCAGCTTTGGCGGTGGTGACCGTGACCGGAAGCCTTTCGGTGACCGTCCGCGCCGCGAAGGCGAAGGCGACCGCCGCGGCTTCGGTGGCGAGAACCGCAAGCCGTTTGGTGACAGGCAGGATCCCGCACCGCGCAGCTTCGACCGCGGCGACTCCCGGGCCGAATCAGGTCGTGGCGGCTCCGGCCCCCGCGGCTTTGGCCGCGACCGCCAGGAGGAGCGCCCTGTCCGCGTGCCCAACGCCGCAGACCTTCGCAGCGCCAACCGCCCTGACCGGGAACGCTCACCCGAGATCGATGAGGACGTCACGGGCAAGGAACTGGACCGAGCCACGCACCACCAGATCAAGACCCTTGAGCCCAAGAGCGCAGAGTGGGTTGCCCGTCACCTGGTGATGGCCGGCCGCCTTATCGACGACGAGCCCGAGCTTGCCTTCCAGCACGCCCTCGCCGCCAGTCGTCGTGGCGGACGGCTCGCAGCCGTCCGCGAGGCCGTTGGCCTGACGGCCTATGCTGCCGGCCATTACGGTGAGGCACTCCGCGAGTTCCGCACCTTCCGCCGGATCAGTGGTTCCAACGTGCACCTCCCCGTGATGGCCGACTGCGAGCGTGGCCTGGGGCGCCCCGACCGTGCCCTCGATGTTGCCCGCTCGGAGGAAGCCCGGGACCTTGACGCGCCCGGCAAGGTGGAACTGGCAATCGTGGCAGCCGGTGCACGGACCGATCTGGGCCAGCTGGACGCGGCAGTAGCGGAACTGGAGATTCCGCAGCTGGACATCAACCGTGCCTTCTCCTACAGTCCGCGACTCTTCCGTGCCTACGCCGATGCACTTGCAGCGGTGGGACGCCAGGAAGAGTCGGAAAAGTGGAACCGCCAGGCGGTCGTGGCAGAAAACGCGCTGGGCCAGGGTGCGGACCAGGAACCCGAAATCATCGACCTCGGCTGGGACGAGGAAGAAGAGGCACGGGAAGAGGCTGAGCGACGCCGGCTGCTGGAGCGTGCCTCCGGCGCCGCCGAAACCGAAGCTCCCGCTGAAACCCCCACCGCCGGTGACGCAGACGCCGAAGCTGAAAGCACCCGCGCTACCGAAGCGGAACCAGCCCAGGACAGCAACCTGGACGACCAGGACGCCGACTACTTCGTCTCCGACGACGCCGAATCGGACCAGGACTCGGTGGAACGGGACGAGCTGGATTCCGAAGCTGCCGGTGATGCCGAAGCGGAGGACAGCGGTGCCACCCAGCATGATGAAGAACGCCGGGAAGACTGACAAGCATGAGTGACGTTTCACTGGTTTCCCGCTTCGACGCACTGCTCGCCGACCTGGACGGCGTGGTCTATGCCGGGCCCCACGCCATTCCCGGAGCTGTGGATTCACTGCAGCAGCTCTCCGGCCTGGGTATCGGCCTGGGCTATGTGACGAACAACGCCTCCCGCTCCCCGGCGGAGGTGGCAGCGCATCTCCGTGAGCTTGGTGCCCCCGCCGAGGACAACCAGGTGGTCAGTTCCTCGCAGGCGGCAGCCGAGCTCCTGGCCTCGCTGCTTCCACCAGGGTCCAGGATCCTCATCACGGGCAGCACGGCGCTTGCCCGCGAAATTGAACTGGTGGGCCTGGTGCCGGTGGGCAGCCAGGCGGAGGAACCGGTCGCGGTCGTCCAGGGTTTCAGCCCAACCATCGGCTGGAAGGACCTGGCAGAGGCCACCTACGTGGTGTCCGCCGGGGCGCTTTGGGTGGCCACCAACACGGACATGTCCATTCCCCAGGCGCGTGGCATCGCCCCGGGAAATGGCACCTTGGTTGCCGCTGTCGCTGCTGCCACGGGGCAGCAGCCCAAGGTTGCTGGAAAGCCCGAAGCTCCGCTGTTCCATTCGGCAGCCAAGCGCCTCGGGGCCGAGCGTCCCCTGGTGGTCGGCGACCGGCTGGACACGGACATCCTGGGCGGCAACAACGCGGGCTTTGCCACCGTTGCTGTCCTGACCGGCGTCGACACGCGCGAAACCATTCTGGCCGCGAGGTCTGCGGAACGGCCCAACTACATCATCGAAAACCTGGCCGGCCTGCACCGCCCGTACCCCGAAGTGACGCACGACGACGGCACGTATACGTGCGGCCAGTCAACGGCGCGCGTGGCCAACGGAGCCGTGGGCATCATTGGCAGCCAGGACCAGCTCGACTCCTGGCGGGCCGCATGTGCGGCCTGGTGGGCGGCGACGCCGGACGCCGCAGCCCCGAAGGCGCCCAAGCTGGTGTGGCTGGATCACTAGACTGGTTGAATGACCGAGCTGACCGAACCGGACGACGCGACAGCCCAGCCGGCCCCGGAGTGGCCGCAGCCAGGCGGGATGGACCTCACCGATCCGCGGGTTGCGCAGGCCGTAGCCAGGCTTTTCGACATGCCCGGGCTCCCTGTCCCGGACCACGGGACCGTCTACGACGACCTCCACGATGAACTGCTGGCCGCCCTCAACGCCGATCCCGCAGACACCGATCCTGCAGACGCCGATCCAGCAGGTGCTGATCCCGCAAAGACCGCCCCCACCGGGACCGGCTCCACACTGCCCGGTCCCGCCGGGGGTGCAGCCTGATGCCGGTTCGCCTCGACCAGGCACTGGTGGCACGCGGGCTGGCGAGGTCGCGCACCCATGCCGCGACGCTCATCGCCGAAGGCAAGGTCAGCTCCGGTGGCCAGGTCCTCGCCAAGGCCTCCCTCCAGGTTGATGACAGCCGGGACCTCGCCGTCGAACACGATGACCAGGACAGCTACGCCAGCCGCGCGGGCCATAAGCTGGCCGGGGCCCTCGACGCCTTCCCCCAAGTTTCGGTGGCGGGCAAGAGGTGCCTGGACGCCGGCGCCTCCACCGGGGGCTTTACCGATGTCCTGCTTCGGCGGGGTGCCGCGCACGTGGTGGCTGTCGACGTCGGACACGGCCAGCTGGTGCCGCACCTCCGCGACGACCCCCGCGTGGACGTCCATGAAGGCATGAACGTCAGGTACATGGCGCCGGAAGACATTGGCGGCCCGGCAGCGCTGACCGTCGCCGACCTGTCCTTTATTTCCCTCACCCTCGTGGTCCAGCCACTGGCCGGCTGCACCGAACCAGGCGGGGACCTGGTGCTGATGGTCAAGCCCCAGTTCGAGATCGGCAAGGACCGCCTGGGCCGCACCGGCGTGGTCACCTCGGAGCGTGAGCGGCGGATGGCCGTGGAGAAGGTGGCCAGGGCAGCGCTCGACGCCGGCCTGGACCTTTGCGGGCTGGCGGCCAGTCCGCTGCCGGGGCAGGACGGAAACGTCGAATACTTCCTGTGGATAAAACGCAGGATCAGCAAAGACTTGCCTAAGATCGAAGAGCGAGAGGCAGCAGCCGCTGCGTTGCTCGGACAAATCTGGCCTAACCACTAGAGAGCGGAACCTGATGAGCAGGCGTGTACTGGTCCTTGCCCACACCGGCCGCGAGGAATCACTGAAAGCCGCCTGGGAAGCCTGCGCCCTGCTGCACGCCTCCGGCATGGTCCCCGTGATGCAGGAGTCCGAACTGGGGGACATGGAAAGGTTCTTTGGGCACCTGGCCCAGCCGGTGGAGGTCCTCCACGACCACGTCCAGCTGCCCGATGTGGAACTCGTCATGGTCCTTGGCGGTGACGGCACCATCCTGCGGGCCGCCGAACTGGTCCGTGAGGTGGATGTGCCGCTGCTGGGCGTCAACCTGGGCCACGTGGGCTTCCTGGCCGAAAGCGAGCGGGCGGACCTTGCCCAGACCGTGGAGTGGGTTGCCAGCCGCGAGTACACGGTTGAAGAGCGGATGACCATCGATGTCCAGGTCTGGGTCCGCGGCCAGAAGATTTGGCACACCTGGGCTTTAAACGAGGCCGCCATCGAGAAGGCCAACCGCGAACGCATGCTCGAAGTCGTGACCGAGGTGGACGAGCGCCCGCTGACGTCCTTCGGCTCAGACGGCATCGTGCTGGCCACCCCCACCGGATCCACGGCCTACGCGTTCTCGGCGGGCGGTCCGGTGGTCTGGCCGGAGGTGGAGGCCCTGGTCATTGTGCCCATCAGCGCCCACGCGCTCTTCGCCAAGCCCCTGGTGGTGTCGCCCAGGTCGAAGCTTGCGGTGGAGGTGCTGGGCCGGACCGACGCCCAGGGCGTGTTGTGGTGCGACGGACGGCGCTCGGTGGACCTGCCGCCGGGAGCCCGGGTGGAAGTGACCAAGTCCGCCACTCCTGTCCGGCTGGCCCGCACCCACCAGACGCCGTTCTCCGCCCGGCTGGTCCGCAAGTTCGAGCTGCCCATCCACGGCTGGCGCGGGCCGGTACCCAAGTCCGACGCCGTGCACACCGGCCCCATCCCCATTGTGCGGACGCCGCGGCCCATGCCGCCGCTGCCCGTGCCGCATGTGGAGAACTCCGACAGCGATCCCGATCCGTCGACTGCAAAGTGAATCCATGCTTGAAGAACTGAGAATCCGCGATCTGGGCGTCATCACCGACGCAACGCTTCCGCTCGGCCCTGGACTGAGCGTCGTCACCGGCGAAACCGGCGCCGGCAAGACCATGGTGGTCACCGCCGTTGGCCTGCTCCTGGGCGCCCGTTCGGATGCCGGGGCCGTCCGCAGCGGCGCCAAGAGCGCCACCGCTGAAGCAGTCCTGAAGCTCGACGCCGGCCACCCGGCCATTGCGCGTGCCCTGGACGCCGGTGCCGAGGCGGAAGAGTTCGACGGCGGCGCAGAGCTGATCCTGGCCCGGCGCCTTGGTGCGGATGGACGCAGCCGTGCCTTCCTGGGCGGCCGTGCTGCACCCGTGGGCGTACTGGCTGAGATCGGTGAGACCCTGGTGGTGGTGCACGGACAGTCGGACCAGATCCGGCTCAAGAGTGCCACGGCGCAGCGTGAAGCCCTGGACAAGTTCGCCGGCGACACCCTGGCCGGTCCACTGGCCGCGTACCAGGAGCTGTATGGCCGGTGGAAGTCCAGCCAGGCCGAGCTGGACAACCTCCGCAGCGCCGCCCGCGACAGGCTCCGCGAAGCTGAATCCCTGGAGGCTGCCCTTGCCGAGATTGACGAGGTGGATCCGCAGCCGGGGGAGGATGAGCTCCTGAAGGCCGAGGCCGTGAAGCTTGCCAACGTGGAGGAACTGCGAATCGCCGCGAGCACCGCCCACCAGGCACTCATTGCAGAGGACTTTGGTGAAGCCGGTGACGCCACCACATTGGTGGACTCCGCCAAGCGGACCCTGGAGCACGTGTCCGAGCACGATGCGCAGCTGGGATCCGCAGCCGCCCGGCTGGCCGAGGTGGGCTTCCTGCTTACTGACATCGCCGCCGAGCTGGCCAGCTACCAGGCCAGCCTGGACTCCGAGGGCCCGGAGCGGCTCGCCGAGATCGAGGACCGGCGCGCTGCGCTGGCCAAACTGGTCCGGAAATACGCCCCCACCATCGACGAGGTGCTGGAGTGGGCGGAGCAGGCGCGCGTCCGCTTCGACGAGCTCCAGGACGACTCGTCCCGCATCGAGGCCCTGGACGCTGAGGTGGTCCGCGCCGAGGCGGAGCTGAAGAAGCAGGCAGCGGGCATCAGCAGGATCCGCGCCAAGGCCGCAAAGGACCTGTCCGGCCGCGTCAGTGCGGAGCTCAAGGCCCTGGCCATGGCCGATGCCACGCTGGTGATCAACCTCGAGCCGACCGGTCAGCTGGGCCCGCACGGCGCGGACGACATCAGCTTCCTGCTGCGGCCGCATTCGGGCGCCCCGGCCCGGCCGCTGGGCAAGGGGGCGTCCGGCGGTGAGCTGTCCCGCGTCATGCTGGCCATCGAAGTGGTGCTTGCCGCCGTCGATCCCGTCCCCACCTTTGTCTTCGACGAGGTGGACGCCGGCGTGGGCGGCCGCGCCGCCGTAGAGATCGGCCGCCGCCTGGCCATGCTGGCACGCCACGTGCAGGTGCTGGTGGTCACGCACCTGCCGCAGGTGGCAGCGTTCGCGGACCAGCACATCACCGTCACCAAGACTTCCGTCAGGGGAGCCGACGGCGGCACCGCCACCGGGTTCACCTCCAGTGACGTCCGCCTCCTCGACGGCCCGGAGCGGGTCCGTGAGCTCGCCCGGATGCTGGCCGGCCAGGAAGACTCCGAAACCGCGCAGGCCCACGCCCAGGAACTCCTGGATGACGCCAAGCTCCTGCCCCAGCGGGCCTGACAGGGACAACCACGGGAGGGACGAATTGATGATAGGCTCGAATTCCGTGGTGCAGCGATCAAATTCCCGTGTAAATTCCCGGTTCCCGGGCTCCTCCAAGACGACGAAGCACATCTTTGTCACCGGCGGTGTGGCGTCCTCGCTTGGTAAGGGACTGACGGCGTCCAGCCTTGGTCACCTGCTCCGGGCACGCGGCCTGTCCGTGACAATGCAGAAGCTCGATCCCTACCTGAACGTGGATCCGGGCACAATGAACCCCTTCCAGCACGGCGAGGTCTTCGTCACAGACGACGGCGCCGAAACGGACCTGGACATCGGGCACTACGAGCGCTTCCTTGATGAAAACCTCGAGGGGTCCGCGAACGTCACCACCGGCCAGGTGTACTCCACGGTGATTGCCAAGGAACGCCGCGGCGAGTACCTGGGGGACACCGTCCAGGTCATCCCGCACATCACGGATGAGATCAAGCGCCGCATGCGTTTGCCCGCCGAGGGCAAGAACGCCCCGGACGTCATCATCACCGAAATCGGCGGCACCGTTGGCGACATCGAATCCCAGCCGTTCCTCGAATCGGCCCGCCAGGTCCGCCAGGACATCGGCCGCGGAAACGTGTTCTTCCTGCACGTCTCCCTGGTGCCGTACATTGGCCCCTCGCAGGAGCTGAAGACCAAGCCCACCCAGCACTCCGTGGCCGCGCTGCGGTCCATCGGCATCCAGCCCGAGGCGATCGTGATCCGTTCGGACCGTGAAGTGCCGGAGGCCATGCGGGAGAAGATCGGCCGCATGTGTGACGTCGATATCGACGCCGTAGTGAACGCCGCGGACGCCCCCAGCATCTACGACATCCCCAAGACCCTGCACGGACAGGGCCTTGACTCCTACATCGTCCGGGCCCTTGACCTGCCCTTCAAGGACGTTGACTGGACCAGCTGGGACAAGCTGCTTGAAGCCGTCCACAACCCCAAGCACCACGTCGAGATTGCCCTGGTGGGCAAGTACATCGACCTGCCTGACGCCTACCTCTCGGTCACCGAAGCGCTGCGTGCCGGCGGCTTCGCCAACGAGGCCAAGGTCAAGATCCGCTGGGTCCCGTCCGACGAATGCGAGACCCTCGAAGGCGCCATCAAGGCCCTCGACGGCGTGGACGCCATCTGCGTTCCCGGCGGCTTCGGCATCCGTGGACTCGAAGGCAAGCTCGGCGCCCTGAAGTTTGCCCGCGAAACCAAGCTGCCCGTGCTGGGCCTGTGCCTCGGCCTGCAGTGCATGGTGATCGAGTACGCCCGCAACGTGGTGGGCCTGGAGGGTGCCTCCTCCAGCGAATTCGAGCCGGACTCCAAGTACCCGGTGATCGCCACCATGGAGGAGCAGCTGGAGTACGTGGAAGGCCGCGGCGACCTGGGCGGCACCATGCGCCTTGGACTGTACGAAGCCAAACTGGATGAAGGCTCGGTCATCGCCGGAACCTACGGCAAGACCACCGTGAGCGAACGCCACCGGCACCGCTACGAGGTGAACAACAAGTACCGCCAGCAGATCGCGGACAAGGGCCTGGTCTTCTCCGGCACTTCCCCGGACGGCAAGCTGGTGGAATTCGTTGAGCTGCCCGCCGACGTGCACCCGTACTACGTGGCCACGCAGGCCCACCCCGAGCTGAGCTCGCGGCCCACCCGCCCGCACCCGCTGTTCGCCGGCCTGGTCAAGGCTGCACTTGACCACCAGAACGCAGGCCACCGGAACGCAGGCGGCCAGGGTGCAGGCCAGGAGGGCGTTGCCGACACGGCTGTGCCCCCGGCCGGCGAACATGCGGCATCGGGTACCGTTACCGCTAAGTAGTCGATAGAACACACAAAGGACGGCGCGATGCCTGGTACACCTGAAGCCACCCCTGCCAAACAGGTTTCGGATGCACCAAGCCCGCGCCGTCTTTTGTCTACGGAGAAGGTCTACCAGGGCAGGATCTGGGATGTCGTCAGCGACACCTTCCAGCTCTCGGACTCCGGGGACGCCCTCACCCGCGATTACATCGACCATCCCGGCGCCGTAGCCGTCCTGCCCATGAACGCCGAGGGCCAGGTCCTGCTGTTGAAGCAGTACCGGCACCCCGTGGGCATGGACCTCTGGGAGGTTCCGGCGGGCCTGCTGGATGTTGAAGGCGAAGACTTCGTGGTGGGGGCGGCGCGCGAACTGGCCGAGGAAGCGGACCTTGCTGCCGGGACCTGGAACGTCCTGGCGGATGTCTTCAATTCCCCGGGATCCTCCAGCGAGGCCATCCGTATCTACCTGGCCCGTGACCTCACCGAAGTGCCGCACCACGAACGCCACGAACGGACGGACGAGGAGGCGGAGATCGAGTTCCACTGGATCGGCCTGGATGATGCCGTGGCGTCCGTCCTGGCCGGACGCCTGCACAACCCGTCCGCCGTCGTCGGAATCCTGGCTGCCGCTGCCGCCCGCGCCAACGACTATGAAGGCCTCCGCCCCGCCGACGCCCCCTGGCCCGCCCACCCCAGCCAGCGCTGATGGCGCCTCCTTCGGCTGAAGCAGCGCCGGCGGTCGAACCGGGCCCGGCGGAGGCTGCCGCTGCCCCGGCACCTGTACCTTCCGCCATCGACCGTGCAATTACCGACTACCTCCAGCACATGGGTGTGGAACGGGGACTGGCAGCGAATACCTTGGCAGCCTACCGCCGGGACCTGGCCCGCTACGCCCGGTATGTTGCCGCAGCCGGCTGCGGCCGGCCGGAGGACATCACCCGGCACCACGTCACGGGTTACGTCCGCGCCCTGTCGGACGGTTCCGACGGCGGTTCCACCCTGGGGGTCCGGTCCGCGGCCCGGACGGTGGTTGCGGTCCGTGGCCTGCACAAGTTCTGGGCCCTCGAAGGTTATACGCCGGCCGATCCAGCCCGCGACGTCCACCCACCCATGGCAGGTAAACGGCTGCCCAAGGCCATCAGCGTTGACGAAGTGACCCGCATCCTGGAGGCGGCAGGAACGGACACCGCCGCCGGACTGCGGGACCGCGCCCTGCTTGAATTCCTCTACTCCACGGGAGCCAGAATCAGCGAAGCGGTGGGACTGGACGTTGATGACATCTCCCTTGCCGGGCCGGAATCCGGGCCTGCCATTGTCCGGCTGTTCGGCAAGGGGTCGAAGGAGCGGCTGGTGCCGCTGGGCTCCTACGGGGCCCGGGCGCTGGACGCCTACCTGGTCCGCGGCCGGCCGCTGCTTGCTGCCAAGGGCAAGGGCACGCCTGCGCTGTTCCTGAATGCCCGCGGCGGCCGGATCAGCCGGCAGAGCGCCTGGACCATCCTCAAGGCGGCGGCGGAGAAGGCCAACATCACCCGGGACGTCTCACCGCACACGCTGCGGCATTCCTTCGCCACCCACCTGCTCGAAGGCGGCGCGGACGTCAGGGTGGTGCAGGAACTTTTGGGCCACGCATCGGTGACCACAACCCAGGTGTACACGCTGGTCACGGCTGATACGCTCCGGGAAATCTACGCGGCCGCTCATCCCCGCGCGCTGGGCTGACGTTCCGCCAGGCAGGGCACGTCCGGCCGCCAGGGTCGCGCGGACAGCTAGAACATGGCCTCGATGGTCAGTTCCACGGGCCCCAGCAGGAAAGCCAGCACAGAAGTTCCCATGCAGGCGACCAACATCAGTCCGGGATGTGCCAGGCCGATCACCACCCGGCGCAGCCGTGGCCGGCCGCGGAGGAAGGATTTCGGTACGCGGGAGAGCGTGGGCACCTGCCGCCAGCCGCGAAGCCGCCGAAGGAACCAGGCGCACCGGGCGACAAACGCCAACCACAGGACGGCTACCACCAGCGGCACCAGGGCCGCCATCAGGGTGAAGCCCAGAGCCGTCACCTCGCGCTCTGAGTCTCCCGCCACCGCTTGGACAGTGGTTGAGATGGACGCACTCAACACCACCGAGATGGCCCAGACCATGAAGGCCGCAACAAGTGCCAGGAACCGCACGAAGAACAGGCCCAAAACCGACTCCCGGGCGGCTTTCACCTGCTGCCGGGGAGTCACGTGGAGAACGGCCAGGGTGCTGAGCAGCGTGGGCAGGGCCGCTGCTGCCACCAGCAGGTACCACGTCCAACCAGCCAGGTTCACGAACTCATCTGCAAGAATGAGCGCTGTCCAGACACAGGCCCAGGCCCAGCCCCAATACAAAGGGTTGCGCACCAGCCACCCCGGCAGGCGGGTGTCAATGGCCGAAATCCTGGCGGGCCGTATTCCGTGTCCTGTTTCGGGAGTCACACCTAGAGCTTGGCATATCCGGCGTCCCTTGGCGCTTCCCCGATGACAACTCCCGGACCCCATAGGCTTGAAGGCATGACCACAGCCTCTGTGACCCTTTGCTTCCTGCTCCGTGACGGGCCGGGCGGCCCCGAGGTACTCCTCGGGCTGAAACAGACCGGGTTCGGCAGGGGCAAGATCGTGGGCATCGGCGGCCACGTGGAACCGGGGGAGTCGGACGCGCAGGCCGTCATCCGGGAGGTCCTGGAAGAGACCGGTGTGGTGCTGCGGGTTGAGGACCTGGCGGACGCCGGATCGGTCCAATTCGTCTTTCCGGCCCGCCCGGAATGGAATATGCGGACCACCCTCTTTACCGCCCGGACCTGGCAGGGCGAGCCGGCACCCAGCGACGAGATCCTGCCCGAGTGGTTCCGGGTGGATACGCTGCCCGTGGACCGCATGTGGCAGGACGCCGACCACTGGCTCCCGGTGGTTCTGGAAGGCCGAAGGATCAACGTGGTGGTCACTATGCACACAGACAACGAATCAGTCGCCTCATCCGAGAGCCTGCTGGACTGAGCAGGCAATTAACGGCCGACGGCGGCCCGGGCACCTGGGTGCCGGGCCGCCGTCGGACGTTCCTGCCAGGAGTCAGGGGAGGTGCCGCTCCTCCGGACCGATGTACTCGCTCAGCGGCCTGATCAGGGAGTTCGCGTCCAGTTGCTCCATGATGTGGGCGGTCCAGCCTGTGATCCGGCTGGCCACGAACAGGGGAGTGAATGTGGGCGTATCAAAGCCCATCAGGTGGTACGTGGGCCCGGCCGGGTAGTCGAGGTTCGGCTTGATGGCCTTGGCTTCGTCCATGGCCTGCTCGAGCCCGTTGTACAGCCCCAGCAGTTCCGGCCGGCCGTAGTGGGCGATCATCTTGTCCAGTGCGGCTTTCATGGTGGGGACCCGGGAGTCGCCGTGCTTGTAGACACGGTGGCCGAAGCCCATCACCTTCTTCTTCTGCGCCAGGGCGTCTTCCATCCATGCCTTGGCCCGGGCCGCTGCTTCCTCCAGGGACTCCTCCTGCCGGATGCCGATCTCGTCGAAGGTGTGCATGACGGCTTCGTTGGCGCCGCCGTGCAGCGGACCCTTGAGGGCGCCGATGGCACCGGTCACGGCTGAATGCAGGTCCGAGAGCGTCGAGGTGATCACACGGGCGGTGAATGTGGAGGCGTTGAAGGAGTGCTCGGCGTAAAGAATCATCGAGACGTTGAAGGCATCCACCACCTCCGGCACCTGCTCCTCGCCGAAGGCCATCCACAGGAAGTTGGCCGAGTAGCCAAGGTCTTCGCGGGGCTCCACCACATCCTGCCCGTGGCGGCGGCGCTGGTCGTAGGCCACCACCGCGGGCATGGCGGCGAACAGGTCCACGGCCTTGGCCATGTTGGCTTCCCGGGAGGAATCCCCAGTCAGGGGATGCCGTGCCCCCATAACGGAAGCAGCAGTCCTGCAGACGTCCATCGGGTGCGAAGTGACCGGAAGGGTATCGATCACCTGCTTCACCACCGGATCGAGGGCGCGGCCGGCGCGTTCCTTCGCGCTGAACTCGGCAAGCTGGTCCTTGGTGGGCAGTTCACCGTTCCACAGCAGGTACGCCACTTCCTCGAAGCTGCACCGCGCTGCCAGTTCCTGGACAGGGTAGCCGCGGTAGAGCAGGGAGTTGGTGTCCGGATTGACCTTGGAAACGGCGGTGTAGTCCACCACCACGCCGGCAAGGCCTTTTTTGATCTCATTTTCAGCCATGCTGAAACTCCTTTGTTCCTAAAGCCTGTTCGTCCGGCGGAGGCCGGCCTTCCGATTGGGTGTCAGGTGCCGGGTGTCACGTTCCGGGAATCTGGAAATTGAACACGCCGGTGTCGAAGCGGTTGTAGGCCTCGTAGTCAACGAGGTCATAGAGCCGGGCACGGGTCAGCATGTTTGGAACCTGCGCCTCCTGGGTGCCGTCGGATTTGATCGATTCCAGAGTACGCTCAGCAGCCCCCATGGCACTACGGAGCAGCGTCACCGGATAGATCACCATGTTGACGCCGACGCCGGCCAGTTCATCCACGGTGAAGAGGTCGCTCTTGCCGAACTCGGTCATGTTGGCCAGGATCGGCACGTCCACCGCGTCGCGGATGGCCTTGAACTCGCCCAGGTCCTTCATGGCTTCGGGGAAAATTGCGTCGGCGCCGGCTTCGACGAGGGCTTTGGCGCGCTGCTGTGCGGCTTCCAGCCCCTCGGTGGCGCGGATGTCGGTGCGGGCCATGATCAGGAAGTTCGGGTCCCGCCGGGCGTCGGCCGCGGCCCTGATGCGTTTGGTGGCGGTGTCCTGGTCCACCACGTTCTTGCCGTCCAGGTGGCCGCAGCGCTTCGGGTTGAACTGGTCCTCGATATGGCAGCCGGCCAGGCCTGCGTTCTCGAGTTCCTGGACGGTGCGTGCCACGTTCATGGGCTCCCCGAAGCCGGTGTCCGCGTCAACGATCGAGGGCAGGTCAGTCATCCGCGCGATCTGCCCGGCCCGGGTGGCTACCTCGGTCAGGGTGGTCAGGCCGATGTCCGGCAGGCCGAGGTCGTTGGCGAGGACGGCGCCGGAGATGTACACCCCGGCGAAGCCCTTTTCCTCGATCAGCCGGGCGGAGAGCGGGTTGAACGCGCCGGGGAACTGCTGGATGGTCCCGGAGGCCAGCAGTTCCCGGAAGCGGACCCGCTTCTGTTCCGGGGTGGTCTTTGAGTACAGCATCTAGAACAGTCCCTTCGGTGCCGCCGCGAGGTCGATGACGCCGGGAGCGGCGGTGATGTTCAGCTGGTCCAGCTCACCGGCGGCGAGCTGTGGGAGGCGTTCGACGGCGGTGAGGAACCTTTCGATCTCAGCCTCCTCCACGAGCCCGGCGGCGAGGGTGCGGAACTTGTTGATGTACTGTTCCCGGGCGAAGGAACGGGCGCCGAGCGGGTGGGCGTCGGCAACGGCGATCTGGTCGGTGATGACGGTGCCGTCCTTGAGCGTGATCTCCACCGAGCCGCCGAAAGCCTTCTCTGCGATGTCCAGGGAGTGGTAGCGGCGGGTCCATTCGGGATCTTCCACCGTGCTGACTTTGTGCCACAGTTCCACGGTGTCTGGACGGGCGGCGCGCTGCGGGGCGTAGGAGTCCACGTGGTGCCAGGCCCCGTCCTGCAGGGCCACGGTGAAGATGTACGGGATGGAGTGGTCCAGGGTTTCCCTGGACGCGGTGGGGCTGTATTTCTGGGGGTCGTTGGCGCCGGAGCCGATCACGTAGTGCGTGTGGTGGCTGGTCTTGATCAGCACTGACTCGACGTTGGCCGGATCGGTGACCTCGGGTTGTTCGCGGTGCAGCTTGCGGGCAAGGTCGATCCACGCCTGGGCCTGGTACTCCGCGGAATGTTCCTTGGTGTAGGTGTCCAGGATGGCGCGCTTGGCTTCACCCGGGGTGGGAAGCGGGACCATGTAGGAGGCGTCCGGGCCATCGAGCATCCAGGCGATGACGCCGTCTTCGCCTTCGTAGATGGGCACGGGGGAGGTCTGGCCGCGCATGGCCCGGTCGGCGGATTCGATGGCCATCTTGCCGGCAAAGGCCGGGGCGTGGGCCTTCCAGGTGGAGATCTCGCCCTTGCGGGACTGCCGGGTGGCGGTGGTGGTGTGCAGCGCCTGGCCCACTGACTGGAAGATGGTCTCCACATCGAGGCCAAGCAGGGTGCCGATCCCGGCCGCGGCCGAGGGGCCGAGGTGGGCCACGTGGTCGATCTTGTGCTTGTGCAGGCAGATGGCCTTGACCAGGTTGACCTGGATCTCGTACCCGGTGGCGATGCCCCGGATCAGGTCGTGGCCGCTGGCGCCAACGTGCTGGGCGACGGCGAGGATCGGCGGGATGTTGTCCCCGGGGTGGGAGTAGTCGGCCGCGAGGAAGGTGTCGTGGTAGTCCAGTTCCCGGACAGCCACCCCATTGGCCCAGGCTGCCCACTCCGGGGACACGCGGTCCTCGATGCCGAAGACCTTGGACCCCTTGCCGCCGGTGCTGGGGCCGTGGGTGAGCGCCTGGGCACGGGCGGCGACGATCGGCGCGCGGTTCAGGGAAGCGATCGCCACCGAGGCGTTGTCGATGACGCGGTTGATCACCATAGCGGTCACGTCGTCAGACACAGCCACCGGGTCCGCGGCGACCTGGGCGATTTTGTAGGCCAGCTGGTCCTCGCGGGGCAGGTTTTCTTCGCTTTTATAGACGCGGACGTGGTGTTCCTTGACCATGGTGCTCCTTCGGGTGGGATGCGTGGGTTGCTTTGACGTGGGAGAGGCTTCGGTGCAGGTGGACGATGGTGGCCGCCTCGGCGAGCCTGGGGTTGCCGGCCGCGATGGCCTCCGCGATGGCGGCATGCTCGGCGGCTGCGGCAGTGAGCCGGCAGGCATCGTCGGCGGCAAGCCGGCGGATCCGGACCAGGTGAACGCGCAGGCTGCGCATGGCCTGGGCCAGGTAGGAGTTGGAGATGGCGGCGTCGATTGCTGTGTCCAGCCGGCCCACCAGTTCGTAGTAGTCATGCAGGGCCGGGTCGTCACCGCCAATCAATGCGGGAGCCTCGAGCAGTTCGCGCTGCAGGCGCTCGAACGTCGCAGCCTCGCCGCGCCGCGCAGCCAGTGCCGCCGCCCTGCCCTCAAGGGTTTCGCGGAGTTCGAACAGTTCGTCAATGTCCTCAAGGGAGATGTCGGTGACGACGACGCCGCGGCCGCCTGCCGTTGTGAGGCCTTCCGCCGTAAGGCGGCCCAAGGCTTCCCGCAGCGGTGTGCGCGAGACGCCCAGACGCTCGGACTGTTCCACCTCGGCAAGGACCGTACCCGGCGCCAGGCGCCATTCGATGATGTCATCGCGCAGGGCGGCATAGGCCTTGTCGCTGGCGCGCATGCTCGTCTCCTTCCTCGGCTGACTGCATCAGTGTATACACAATTGGGCTCAAAAGAATGGACCTTTGAGAAAATATGCCAGAAATTGACTTCCTTGTATACAGCGACCCTTGTGGTGGTTAACTCCGCCAGCTAGCATGAGCTGCATCACAACGTCGTGGACGGGATTACGTTATGATCACCACCAGCTATCGGGACAGTTACCGGCGCAGCATCGAAGAGCCCGACGACTTTTGGCTGGAGGCCGCGGGAAACATCGCCTGGAGCTCTCCTCCGGCGCAGGCGCTGGACTCCACGCGGGCACCGCTCTACAGCTGGTTTCCCGACGGCACACTGAATACCTGCTACAACGCCCTTGACCGGCATATCGCCGAAGGCCGCGGGGAGCAGGTGGCCCTGATCCATGACTCGGCCATGCTGGGAACCCGGCACCGCTACACGTATGCCCAGCTCACGGACGCCGTGGCACGCTTTGCCGGTGTGCTGCGCGGCCATGGCGTGGGAAAGGGGCACCGCGTGGTGATTTACATGCCAATGATCCCGGAAGCCGCTATCGCCATGCTGGCGTCGGCCCGGCTGGGCGCGGTCCATTCCGTGGTGTTCGGCGGTTTTGCGCCCAAGGAGCTCGCGGCCCGGATCCGGGACGCCGCACCCACGGCGGTGGTGACCGCTTCGGGCGGGATCGAACCCGCCCGCCGCATCGAGTATCTGCCGGCCGTCGCGGAGGCGCTGGAACTGGCGGGCACGCCGGACCTTCCCGTATTGGTCAAGGAGCGCGACGGATTCGCGTCCAAGGCTGCGGACCATGCGGGCTGGCTGGACTGGGACACGGAAATGGCTTCCGCAGAGCCTGCCGCTCCCGTTGAGGTGAAGGCCACCGATCCGCTCTACATCCTCTACACATCCGGAACCACCGGCACGCCAAAGGGAGTGGTGCGGGACAACGGCGGCCACGCCGTCGCCCTGCGCTGGACCCTGGAGAACATTTACGACGTCGGTCCGGGCGACGTGATGTGGACCGCGTCAGACGTCGGCTGGGTAGTGGGGCACTCCTACATTGTCTATGGCCCGCTGCTGGCCGGCGCCACCACGGTGATGTACGAGGGCAAGCCCGTAGGCACCCCGGATGCCGGCGCATTCTGGCGCGTGGTCCGGGACCACAGGGTCAATGTGCTCTTCACTGCGCCCACGGCACTCCGGGCCATCCGCAAGGCGGATCCGGCGGCGTCGCTGCTGCGGAAGTACGACATCTCCAGCCTGCGGACCCTGTTCACTGCCGGCGAGAGGCTGGACACGGACACTTTCCATTGGGCATCACGGGCCCTCGGCGTGCCGGTGGTGGACCACTGGTGGCAGACCGAGACCGGGTGGGCCATTTGCGCCAACCCGCGTGGCCTGGAGCAGTTGCCCATCAAGGCCGGCTCCCCGAGCGTGCCCATGCCCGGGTTCCGGCTGCAGATCCTCGACGGCGCAGGCGGAGAGGTGGAACCCGGCACCGAGGGCAACATCGTGCTTGGACTGCCGCTGCCGCCGGGCACCCTCACAACGCTGTGGCGGAATGATGAGCGCTACATCTCTTCCTACCTTCAGGCTTTCGAGGGCTGCTACGCCACCGGCGATTCGGGTTACCAGGACCGGGACGGGTACATCTTTGTCATGGGCCGTACGGACGACATCATCAATGTTGCCGGCCACAGGCTCTCAACCGGCGCCATGGAACAGGTGATCGGCCAGCATCCGGCCGTTGCGGAGTGCGCCGTGATCGGCCTCGCCGACCCCGTGAAGGGCCAGCGTCCCAGCGGCTACGTGGTGCTCAAAACCGGGGTGGACATCGCCGAAGATGTCCTGGCCAATGATCTAGTGGCACTGGTCCGGCGGGACATTGGTGCGGTTGCGGACTTCAAACAGGTGACAGTGGTGGATGCACTGCCCAAGACCCGTTCGGGAAAGATCCTCCGTAAGACCATGCGCCAGATAGCGGACGGCGAGGAGTACACCGTTCCGTCCACCATCGAGGATCCAGGCGTCATCGATCAATTGATCGGAGCACTCCGGGCGGGGGAGGCGGAGGCTGGCTGAGGCGCATGGCCGGGGCGCGCACGTCCAACCCCGAGCAGCTCAGCGGGTGTTCCAGCGGTATTCGTTCTCCGGCCTGCCGGGGGTGCCGTAGCGGGCGGTCCGGGAAACTGTTCCCGCATCGGCCAGGTACTCAAGGTAGCGCCGAGCCGTCACGCGCGACATCCCCAGGGCGTCCATGACCTCCGTGGCGGACACTGCTTCAGGCTGCCCCCGGAGGAACACCTGGACGGATCCGAGCGTCGAGGTTGAGAGTCCCTTGGGCAGCGGGAGTTCGGATGGCGCCCGGAGGCTGGCAAAGGCCTGGTCCACTTCGCTTTGCGAGGCGCCCCCCTTGCCGGGGCCACCGCCGGAACCGGCCAACTGCTGCCGGAACTGGCGGTAATTTTCCAGCTTGTCGGAGAACGTGGCGAACGTGAAGGGCTTGATCAGGTACTGGACCACGCCGATTGCCACGGCGCTGCGGACGATCGCCAGTTCGCGCACGGCGGTGATCGCAATGATGTCCGCCAGGATCCCCGCCGAACGCATCCGGCGGGCGATGTCCAGGCCGTGCAGGTCGGGCAGGTTCATGTCCAGCAGGACCAGTTCAACGGGCTCTCCCGCGGCCACGAATTCGTTCAGCAGCCGCAGGGCCGACTGGCCGTCGGGGGCTGTCCCGGCGAGCTCGAATCCTTCCAGCCTCCCCACGTAGGCCGCGTGCGCTGCCGAAGCGATGGCCTCATCTTCGACGACGAGGACCCGGATGTTGCTCACTGTCTGTGCTCCTTCTCCGCGGACACCGCTGCAGGCAGGAATACTTCGAACTTGGCGCCGCGCCGGCCGTTGATGGCCAGCGTACCGCCCAAACGCTGCACCGCCTGCCGCACCAGGGCCAGGCCGATGCCCCGGCCCCCGGCCCCCGCAGGCTTGGTGCTGAATCCGTGCCGGAAGATCTTTTCCGCATCGGTGGGGTCGATGGGCGTTCCGGAATCGTTGACGGCGATGTCCAGGCCTTCTTCATCGGCCTCCAGCGTCAGCACCACCCTCCGCGGAGGGGGTGCATCGGCGGCGGCATCGATGGCATTGTCCAGCAGGTTGCCCAGGATCGTCACCAGGTCCTGGACGGCCACCCCGGGTGCCGTGCCGGAGCCCAGGGTGGAGAGATCCAGCTGGACGCCGCGTTCGTGGGCCTCGGCCACCTTTCCCATGAGCAGGGCGCCCACCACCGGTTCATCGATCGAACTCACCATGTCATCTGTCAGCTGCTGGCTCAGGGCCAGGTCCTGGGTTGCAAAGTCCAGGGCTTCCCTGGTCCGGCCGAGTTCCAGGAGCGAAACCATGGTGTGCAGCCGGTTGGCGTGCTCGTGGGTCTGGGCGCGCAGCGCGTCGGAAAGGGTGCGCATGGTCTGCAGTTCGTTGCCCAGCGCTTCGATTTCTGTCCGGTCCCTGAGGGTGGCCACGGTCCCGTAGACGGGGACCTTTCCGCGGGTGCCCCGGGCCTCGGGACCCCGGGCCGGCCCCTGGTTGACCACCAGCACGCGGGAGCCGGTCAGGACCATCTCGTCCTTGGTGGTCCGCCCGGACTCGAACAGGCTGCGCAGTTCGTCGTCCAGGGGAAGGTCTGCCAGCGATGGGGGCCGGGTGGGGTCATTGTTGCCGGTGTCGGCCAGGCCCAGCAGCTCGGCAGCCTGGTCGTTGTACATCACCACGCGCTTCCGGGCATCGATCAGGATCAGGCCTTCCCGGACCGAGTGCAGCACCGACTCGTAGTAGGCGAACAGCTGTGCCAGCTGTTCGGGACCCCAGCCCCGGGTAACCCGCCGCAGGTACCTGCCCAGCAGCCACGACGCCAGTGAACCGCCCACCAGGAGGGCCATGCCGACGGCCAGCAGGACGGGAAGGCGCCCGGCAAAGGCGATATCGACGCTGCGGACGGTAACACCCACCGCTACGAGGGCCTTGACTGTCCCCGCGGAATCCTTGACCGGAACAATGGTCCGCACCGACGGGCCCAGCGTACCTGCCGTCACTTCGGTGTAGGTGTGGCCGCGGAGTGCTTCATCGATGGAGCCGATGTAGGGCCGGCCCAGCTCCTCGTCCCGCGGGTGGGTCCAGCGGGTACGGTCCGGCGCCATGATCGTGATGAAGTCCACGTGGGCCGCGGTGGTGACGTCTTTGGCATACGGCTGCAGGACGGTGGACGGGTCCGGCGTGGCAGCAGCCTGGAGCACCAGGGGATTGGCGGCGATGGAGGCAGCCACGCCTTCCATCCGGCGGCCCGCTTCGTCATACGTCCGGTCCCGCGCGTCCACGTAGGCGGCCGTTCCCACGATGGCGATAAACGACACGACGATCAGCAGGTTCGCCAGGAAGAGCCGGCGGGCGATACTCCAGCGGTGGATCATGCCTGCCTCCCTTGGACCCTGCCGTTACCGCGACCAATATGAACGCAACGGTGAGCTGGATCACGGGGTGCCCAATGATGGATATCACATTGGACGGACGTGTTGAGCCCAGAGACTGCGCCGCAACGTCTATCAGAATATCCACAAGGAGACACATCATGGCTTCTCAACGAGGAGAGTCGCTCGAGACCGCGACCCCGCGGCGCAAGGGACTGGACAAGTCCCACTACCTCTACATCGCAGTTATCGCCGCCGTCGTCCTCGGCGCGGTGGTGGGCCTGCTGTTCCCGGAGGTGGGCAAGTCCCTCAAGCCCCTGGGCGACGGCTTCGTCAAGCTCATCAAGATGATGATCGCACCGGTCATTTTCTGCACCATCGTCCTGGGCATCGGCTCCATCGCCAAGGCAGCCACCGTCGGCAAGGTCGGCGGCCTGGCACTGGGCTACTTCATCATCATGTCAACCTTCGCCCTGGCCATCGGCCTGGTGGTAGGCAACATCATCCACCCCGGCGAGGGCCTGAAGCTGACGCCGTACGACCCCAACAAAAAGGCGGCGACCGACAGCACCGTGGACTTCCTGCTGGGCATCATCCCCAGTGACGTCCCCGTGCTGCCCACCCTGCTGGCAGCCATCCTGGTTGGCTTCGCGCTGCAGAAGATGGGCGCCCAGGGTGCCCCGATCCTCAAGGCTGTCGGCTACGGCCAGGCACTGGTGTTCCGCATCCTCATCATGATCATGTGGCTCGCTCCGGTAGGTGCCTTCGGTGCCATCGCCGCCGTCGTGGGCGCAACCGGCGTGCAGGCCATCGTCAGCATGTTCACCCTGATGATCGCCTTCTACATCACCTGCGCACTGTTCATCGTGGTGATCCTGGGCGGCCTGCTCCAGGTGGTGGCCGGCGTCAACATCTTCAAGCTGATGAAGTACCTGGCCCGTGAGTACCTCATCATCTTCTCCACGTCGTCCTCGGAAGCGGCACTGCCGCGGCTGATCGCCAAGATGGAACACCTCGGCGTCTCCAAGCCGGTCGTCGGCGTCACCGTTCCCACCGGCTACTCCTTCAACCTGGACGGAACCGCCATCTACCTGACCATGGCGTCCCTGTTCGTGGCCAACGCCATGGGCACCCCGCTGGACCTCGGCGCCCAGATCTCCCTGCTGGTGTTCATGATCATCGCCTCCAAGGGTGCCGCCGGTGTGACCGGTGCCGGCCTTGCAACCCTCGCGGCCGGCCTGCAGGCACACAAGCCCGAACTGCTCGGCGGCGTGGGCATGATCGTCGGCATCGACCGGTTCATGTCCGAGGCCCGCGCCCTGACCAACTTCACGGGCAACGCGGTGGCCACCGTCCTGATCGGCACCTGGGTCAAGGAGATCGACGGCGGCCAGGTTGGCCGGGTGCTGTCCGGCGAAGAACCTTTCGACGAGGCAACCATGATGGTCCACCATCACGGCGAAATGGCACCCAAGGAAGAGGGCGCCCGCGAGGCTGCCAAGGCCTAGCCACCGCCAGGACACCCCACGAGACCGCCCCCGCAGCCATGTTGCGGGGGCGGTCCTGCGTTCCCCGGCAGCGTTCCCCGGCAGTGCAACCTTCGACCTCAGCTAGAGGGTCAAGGCTCAACATTCGCGGAAAGTCAAGTTCCGTCGAATGCCGTGTCGGGCGCTGTAACCTAGGGAGCAGAACGAACGGCGCTGGTGAGCCAGCGGCAGGAAATCACCGTCATCGAAAGTGTGGACAGATACGTGAGCAGCGAACAGGGTTCAGCAACTCTGGAGGGCACGGAATTCGACCTGGAAAACGCGGTGATGGGGCCCACCGGGCGCCCATACCGGGAGTTCCCGGAACCCGCGCCGCTGTCCTCCCACGGTCCGGCCCGCGTCATCGCCATGGTCAACCAAAAGGGCGGCGTGGGGAAGACCACCTCCACCATCAACCTCGCCGCGGCGCTCGCCGAGTACGGCCGCCGCGTCCTCCTGGTGGACTTCGACCCCCAGGGCGCGCTCTCCGCCGGCCTTGGTGTCAACCCGCATGAGCTGGACCTCACGGTGTACAACGTCCTGATGGACCGCAAGGTGGATATCCGTGACGCCATCCACCACACGGGCGTCGAGAACGTCGACCTGCTGCCCGCCAACATCGACCTCTCCGCCGCGGAAGTCCAGCTGGTCAACGAGGTGGCGCGCGAACAGGTCCTGGACCGTGCGCTCAAGAAAGTCGAAGACGATTACGACGTCGTCCTCATCGACTGCCAGCCCTCCCTGGGCCTCCTGACCGTCAACGCCCTCACGGCAGCCCACGGCGTCATCATCCCGCTCATTTGCGAGTTCTTCGCCCTTCGCGCCGTGGCGCTGCTGGTCGAAACCATCGACAAGGTCCAGGACCGGCTGAACCCTCGCCTTCAGGTGGACGGCGTACTGGCCACCATGTACGACGCAAGGACACTGCACAGCCGCGAAGTGATCACCCGTCTGGTGGAGGCGTTCGGCGACAAGGTCTTCGAAACTGTCATCAAGCGCTCCATCAAGTTCGCAGACGCTACCGTGGCCGCGGAGCCCATCACCAGCTACGCCGGAAACCACGTGGGCGCCGACGCCTACCGCCGGCTGGCAAAGGAGCTGATCTCCCGCGGCGGCGCACCCTAACCACGCCGTGGCCGAATCCAAACCCGGCTTCGAGGTGCGGCTGGCCAACTTCACGGGTCCCTTCGACCTCCTTCTGGGGCTGATCGCCAAACACCAGCTGGACATTACAGAAGTGGCCATTGCCACCGTCACGGATGAGTTCATCAAGTACATCCGTAAACTGCAGCGGCTCGGTGAAGAGTGGGCCCTGGACGAGGCGAGCGAATTCCTGGTGATCGCCGCCACGCTGCTTGACCTCAAGGCGGCACGGCTCCTTCCCGCGGGTGAGGTGGAGGACGACGAGGACATCGCCCTTCTGGAGGCGCGGGACCTCCTCTTTGCCCGGCTGCTGCAATACAAGGCTTTCAAGCAGGTGGCAGGAATCCTGGGCGAAACCCTGCACCAGGAAGGCCGGCGCTTTCCACGCCAGGTGGCCCTGGAGGAGCACTTCGCGTCGATGCTCCCTGAACTGGTGTGGAAACACACGCCGCAACAGTTCGCCGCGCTGGCCGAGGCCGCGCTCCGGCCCAAAGCGCCCGCCCAGCCGCCGCAAGTGGCACTCGGCCACCTGCATGGGAGCAACGTCAGCGTCAAGGAACAGGCCCGGATGATGGGGCTTCGCCTGCAACAGGAGTCGCCCCAGACCTTCCGTTCCCTGATTGCCGACGCCGATTCCACCCTGGTGGTGGTGGCCCGCTTCCTGGCGCTCCTGGAACTGTTCCGGGACCGGGCCGTGTCGTTCGATCAGCTGTCCCCGCTGTCCGAGCTTGCCATCCACTGGACAGCCGAAGGCCGCGACTGGTCGGCGGAAAACCTGAGCGAAGAGTATGAGGAGCAGGCGTGAATTCCAAGCCGCAGGACCTGGCCGTGGAAGGCGGGGCAATGCTTGAGGACACAGGGAAGCCGGAGGACACGGCGCCACGGGAGGACGCGGACCACGGCCCGGACTTCGACGACCTCCCCGGCGGTGCCAAGGCTGCCCTCGAAGCGGTGCTCATGGTCCTGGACCAACCCGCCACGGAGGAAGAGCTGGCAGCCGGGGTAGGCCTGACGGTCACAGCGGTCCGCTCCCTGCTGGCAGAACTGCAGCGTGAGTATAACGGCTATACTGTTAAAGCCCCGGAGATGGAGGATGCCAGCCACACTGGCATTGGTTCCAGCCCCCGGGGTTTTGAATTGCGGAACATCGCCGGTGGCTGGCGGATCTACTCGCGCACGGAGTTTGCCGACATTGTCGGCAAATATGTGCTTGAGGGGCAGACCGCCAGGCTTACCCAGGCGGCGTTGGAAACGCTGGCAGTCATCGCGTACCGCCAGCCCGTTTCCCGGGCCCGGGTGTCTGCAATTCGCGGTGTCAATGTTGATTCCGTCGTACGGACGCTTGCCCAGCGCGGGCTGATCGAGGACGCGGGAACGGATCCCGAGTCCGGCGCAATCCTCTACCGGACCACCTCCTATTTCCTTGAACGGATGGGAATCAGTTCAGTGGAGGACCTGCCCCAGCTGTCGCCGCACCTTCCGGGACTCGACGGGATCGCAGAGTTCTACGACGCCGGGACCATGTAGGCAGGACCCTTCTGCCGGCAGCGGTCTCATGAGCAGTTTGTTTATCAGGTTTTCTATCAGGGCAGACGAAGTCTGCGCGGCTGGCTAGGGTTGTCCTTGGACATCTCTGCCGGCCAAAACACATTGAAGGACGGGTCATGACACAGGCGGGACGCCAGGGTTCACCACGTAACAGTTCGGGACGCGGCGGCAACGAGCGCAACAACTCCCAGCAGCGCAGCGCACAGGGCGGCGGCTTCAGCGGCGGTTCCCGCGGCGGAACAGCCAAGCGGGCAGCAGGATTCGGCGGGGACCGGCCCCACCGCGCCCCCAAGCCGCGCGAGGAACGCTTCATCGACCCCGATCTGGCGGGGGACCAGCAGGCACGGGCATCGGAGGGCGCCCGTGGCGCCAAGCCGTCGTCGCGCAAGCCCGCGGCACGCAAGCCCGGCGCCAAGAAAGCTCCCGGAACTCCCGGTGCCCTCAAGCCCAAGCCGCGTACCGGTGCACCCGGGACAGCCGCTTCCCGTGCATTCGGCAGCGAACGCTTCGGCCAGAACCTGGGTCCGGTCCGCAAGCCCGGCCGGAAGAAGGGCCCCCGCGGTAACGTTCCGCAGTCCGAACTCCATGATGCAGACGGCGTGCGCCTCCAGAAAGTAATGGCGTCCGCCGGAGTCGCATCCCGGCGCGTCTGCGAAGAAATGATCGCCGAGGGCCGCGTTGAGGTGGACGGCCAGGTGGTTACGGAACTCGGCATGCGCGTCGATCCCAAGACCGCCGTCATTCATGTTGACGGCTTGCGGATCCAGTTGGACGAGAACCTGGTCTACATGGTGTTCAACAAGCCCAAGGGCGTGGTGTCCACCATGGAGGATCCCGAGGGCCGGCCGTGCATCAGCGACTTCCTGAAGAGCAACAAGAACACCGGCGAACGCCTCTTCCATGTGGGAAGGCTCGACGTCGCCACCGAAGGCCTGCTGCTGCTGACCAACGACGGCGAACTCGCCAACAGGCTGACCCACCCGTCCTACGAGGTTCCCAAGACCTACCTGGTGCAGGTGCGCGGGCCGTTCCCGCAGGGCGTAGGCGCCCAGCTGAAAGCCGGCGTGGAACTGGAGGACGGGTTCGCGTCCGTTGACTCCTTCCGCCTGGTGGACTCCACCCCGGGCCACGTGCTGATCGAGGTTGTGCTCCACTCGGGTAAGAACCGGATTGTCCGCCGCCTCTTTGATGCTGTCGGCTTCCCGGTCCAGCGGCTGGTCCGCGTCAAGGTGGGCCCCATCGGACTCGGGGACCAGCGCCAGGGCAGCATCCGCAACCTGGGCAAGCAGGAAGTCGGCCACCTGCTGGCATCCGTAGGACTCTGACGCATGTCCGCGTTCAAAAGCCAGGGCCGCGGCCACCTGGATGGCCCGGTGGTGGTGATTGGTACCGGACTGCTGGGCGCCAGCATTGGGCTGGGCCTGCGGGGGCGTGGCGTACCTGTGTTCCTTTCTGACCCGTCACCCACCAACCAGGCGGTTGCGGTGGACATCGGTGCCGGGCGTCCCCTGTCCGAGCTGGGCAGCCGCAAAGCGCAACTGGTTGTGGTTGCCGCCCCGCCGGACGTGACGGCCGGCGTCGTGTGCCAGGCGCTGGCTGACTACCCCGACGCCGTCGTGGTGGACATAGCCAGCGTCAAGGCTGACATCCTGGCCCGTCTGCGCAGCCTCGGTGCCGACCTCACCCGGTACGTGGGCACCCACCCCATGGCCGGGCGGGAAAAATCGGGACCGGTGGCCGCCCGCGGCGAGCTGTTCACCTCCATGCCTTGGGTGCTGTGCCCCTCCGGGGAGACCTCCGGCGCTGCCCTGCAAGTGGCACGGTCGCTTGCCTCGGATCTTGGAGCGGTTGTCTCGCAGTTCACGGCGGACGAACATGATGAAGCAGTGGCCCTGGTGTCGCACCTGCCCCAGGTCATGTCATCCCTGCTGGCCAGCCGCCTCCAGGGAACGCCACTGCACGCCCTGTCGCTGGCCGGCAACGGCCTCCGCGACGTCACCAGGATTGCCGCGAGCGATCCCACCCTCTGGGTGCAGATCCTCGGCGGGAATGCAGCCAAGGTCGTGGAGATCCTCTACGGCGTCCGCGAGGACCTGAACCGCCTCATCGGAACCCTGGAACAGCCCACGGCACCGGGAGCCCGGCTGGACCTGGCACAGCTGATCAGTGAGGGCAACGCCGGCCAGGCCCGGATTCCCGGCAAGCACGGAGGCCCGCCGCAGGCATACTCCTGGCTCACCGTCCTGGTGGATGACAAGCCCGGCCAGATCGCGCAGCTGCTCACCGAGATCGGTGAAATCGGTGTGAACGTCGAGGATCTTCGGCTGGACCATTCCTCCGGACAGAACGTTGGCATGGTGGAATTGTCTGTGTTGCCGAACAAGCACGACCACCTGATCGAAGCTCTCAACGACCGCGGATGGCGGGTACTTCAGTAATGACACAGGAACTCCTCGAGACCATGCGGGCCCTGCGCATCGGCCGGCCGCTGGTGGTTGCCATCGACGGACCGTCCGGCTCCGGTAAATCCAGCGTGAGCAAGGAGGTTGCCCGCAGGCTGCGGCTGGCCTACCTGGACACCGGAGCGATGTACCGCGCACTGACCTGGTACTGCGTAAACCAGGGGATTGACCTTGATGACACGCCGGCCGTGGAACAGGCCTCCCGGGACTTTGCGCTGGAACTGAGCACCAGCCCCCAGGAGGAATACGTGCGGGTAGGCGGCGTGGACGTCACCGATGCCATCCGCGAACCGGCAATTTCCGCCGCGGTCAGCTCCGTGGCCACCACGCTTGGTGCCCGGACCGAACTGATCCGCAGGCAGCGGGACCTGATTGAAAAGCACCACCGCCGAATGGTGGTGGAAGGCCGGGACATCACCACCGTCGTCGCGCCCGGAGCCGAGGTGCGCATGCTCCTCACCGCAAGCGAGGAAGCCCGCCTCCGCCGGCGCGGCATCCAGCTGGGCGGTACCCAGAACGCCGAACAGCTGGCAGCCCAGGTGACCCACCGGGATGCCAGGGACTCAACCGTGGTGAACTTCACCCAGGCGGCAGACGGCGTGGTCACGCTGGACTCCTCGGACCTGGACTTCGAGCAGACCGTCAATGCCGCCCTCGTGATAGTTACAAAGGTCCTCAACCGTGACTGAGGCCCGGGCGGGTGTGCCAACCCGACTGACCATGGCGTGGAGCAGGCCGGTGGGATGGATCCTGGACCACGTGGTCTACCGGACCACGGTGACGGGCAGGAGCAACGTCCCCACCGGCGGTCCTGTGATCTTCGCAGCCAACCACATCAGCTTCCTCGACGGGCCGGTCATGTTCGGCGCGGCGCCGCGGCCCATGCACATCCTGGTAAAACAGGAGATGTTCCAGGGCTTCCTGGGCCGGGTACTCACCGCCTCCGGGCAGCTTCCGGTGGACCGGCAGGGTGACCGGGCGGCGCTGCAGCGCTGCAAGGACGTGCTCGACGCCGGACGCTGCGTTGGGATTCTTCCGGAAGGGACGCGGGGGAGCGGGGCAGCCGCGGACATCAACGGGGGCGTGGCCTGGCTGGCGCTGAACTCCGGGGCACCGGTTGTTCCGGTGGCCATCCTGGGCACCCGGCAGGGCGACGAGCACCTGGACTTCGTCCCGCGGCCGGGGCGGCGATTCCACGTCAGCTTCGGATCAGCCCTTACCCTGGCCCGCCGGGCTGGTGAAAGCGGGCGTGCTTCAATGGACAGGGCGGCGCAGGACATCCGTGCAGCGCTGGCCGGGCACGTCCAGGACGCTATCCAACTCAGCGGGCAGCCTTTGCCTTCCGCTGACCACAACGACTTGACAGCAGTAGCCGGGGACGCCGGCAGATGACCACTAAGGACAGTGCAATGAGCGACACCACCCAGACTTCCGGGCCTTCCGGCACCGACGACGAATACACTCCCACCGGCACCGACCAGGTTGCCGAACGGCTGGCAGCGATTGGCGACGACGAAGCGGAGCTGCGTGCCGCCTCCCTCCGGGCCGGCCTGGAGGATTACGAGCTTGACGAGGACGATGCCGCCCTGCTGAGCGGGGAGTACGGCGACGAGGACTTTGACGGTCCCGTCAAGCTGGATCCCGTCCTGGCAATCATCGGCCGGCCAAACGTGGGGAAGTCCACGCTGGTGAACCGCATCCTGGGCCGCCGCGAAGCAGTGGTGGAGGACACCCCGGGCGTCACCCGTGACCGGGTCATGTACTCCGCGAACTGGAACGGCCGCAACTTCACGCTGGTGGACACCGGCGGCTGGGAGCACGACGCCCGCGGCATCCACGCCCGCGTCGCCGAGCAGGCCGAGATGGCCGTGGAACTCGCCGACGCCGTGCTTTTCGTGGTGGACTCCGCAGTGGGCGCCACCGCCACGGACGAAGGCGTCATGAAGATGCTGCGCCGCAGCAAGAAGCCGGTCATCATGGTGGCCAACAAGGTGGACGACTTCGCCCAGGAAGCGGACAGCGCCGCATTGTGGGGCCTCGGTTTCGGCGAGCCCTACCCGGTCTCTGCCCTTCACGGCCGAGGTGTCGCGGACCTCCTGGACCACGTCATGGACGTGCTCCCTGAATACTCAACGATCGAGGGAACGGACCGCTCAGGCGGCCCGCGCCGTATCGCCCTGATCGGCCGCCCCAACGTGGGCAAGTCCTCGCTGCTGAACAAGCTTGCAGGATCCGAGCGCGTAGTGGTGGACAACACCGCAGGAACCACGCGTGACCCCGTTGACGAATTCATTGAACTCGGCGGCCGCACCTGGCGCTTTGTGGACACCGCCGGCATCCGCCGCCGCCAGCACATGGCGCAGGGCGCTGACTACTACGCCTCACTTCGGACGCAGGCCGCGCTCGAGAAGGCGGAGGTCGCCGTCGTGCTCCTCGCCGTGGACGAGGTCCTCAGCGAACAGGACGTGCGCATCCTGCAGCTGGCCATCGAGTCCGGCCGCGCGCTGGTCCTGGCATTCAACAAGTGGGACCTGCTCGACGATGAACGCCGCCGTTACCTGGAGCGCGAGATCGAGCAGGACCTGGCCCATGTGGAATGGGCGCCGCGGGTCAACATTTCGGCAAAGACCGGCTGGCACAAGGACCGCCTGGTCCCGGCCCTGGACCTTGCCCTGGAGAACTGGGACAAGCGGATCGCCACCGGGCGCCTCAACGCCTTCCTGGGTGAGCTCGTGGCCGCCCACCCCCACCCGGTCCGCGGCGGCAAGCAGCCCCGCATCCTCTTTGGCACCCAGGCCTCCAGCCGCCCGCCCAAATTCGTGCTGTTCACCACGGGATTCCTGGACCCCGGGTACCGCCGTTTCATCACGCGCCGCCTGCGGGAGACCTTCGGATTCGAGGGAACTCCGATTGAGGTCAGCATGCGCGTGCGCGAGAAGCGTGGCCGGAAGCGTTAATTGCGACACACCTTGGGCTGATCACCGGAAAGTGTCACAGGCACCCCTCCGGATCGTGTAAGCTCTTCTAGGTGGTTCGGCCGGACTGCTGATGAAAACCCTCGGGTTGAGTTCAGCGGAGAACGGCGGAACCAGCGGGCTGTAGCGCAGCTTGGTAGCGCACTTGACTGGGGGTCAAGGGGTCGCAGGTTCAAATCCTGTCAGCCCGACCAGAAAGCCGCGGAAACCTTAGGGTTTCCGCGGCTTTTGCGTTGGTGGGATATGGACCAGTCCGTCGTTGGCCCAGCTAGCCGAGGGCGGCGTCGAGGGTGACGAAGCCGTAGCCTGCCGCCCGGAGCTGGGAGATCACCTGCGGGAGGGCCGCGGCGTCGAGCGTTGAACCGTCGTCGGGGTTCGAGCCGAGGTGCATCAGGACAATCTCCCCGGGCTGTGCGGAAGCCATGATGCGCTGGACGACAAAGCCCGGGCCGCGCGTTCCGTTCATGGTGCCTTGCCAACCCAAGGTGTCGACGGTCCACCGGATCGCCGCGTACCCGGCGGCGTTGGCGTCTGCAATCGTGCGGGAATCGCGGGCGCCGAACGGGAAGCGGAAGAACGGGAGCGGGTCGCCTCCAGCGGCCTCGATGGTCCTCTGCGCGCTGCTGATCTCAGCCGTGATCTGGGCGTCCGTCAGGGCGGTAAAGTCCGGGTGGGTCATGGAGTGATTGCCGATCCGATGCCCCGCGTTGTAGATCAGCGCCGGGTCGGAGGGGAACTGGTTGACCCAGTCTCCGGTGAGGAAAAACGTGCCCGGGACGCCGTTGGCTGCGAGGGTGGCGAGGATCGATCGGAGGCCGGCGTCGTTGGCGCCGGCGTCGAACGTGAGCGCGACAACCTTCTGCGCAGTCGGAATGCGCTCAAGATCCACGCCCAGGAGCGCCGGCGGGATGCTGGTATAGATGACCTCGATCCTGCCGCTGGCCGAGTGCCACAGGATCGAACCGTGCTGGAAGTCATTGCGGCGGCCGCCCGTGATGCCGTACTCGCCGCTGGTTGGGTAGCCGAGCCGGCTGCGCTCCCAGCCGAGGGCCGCCCACTGGGCCCGGATTGCGCCGTACACCTCGTGGGCTCCGGTGGCGGGCGACCAGTAGATCGACGAGCCGGCATTCGAGCCGCTGAAGTGGTTGTACCGGCCGACCCCGTCGGGGGTGCCTGTCTCGTCCGTCAGCGGGAATCCGAGCACGCCTGCCGGGCCGCCGAGCTCCAGATAGCGTCCGCGGATTGCCCCATGCACCTCGTGCGCTCCGGTGGCGGGGCTCCAGTAGATGGATCCTGCGGCGAAGTCGTTGTATCGGCCGGGGGCGCCCGGGGCGGCGGTCTCGTCAGTGAGTGGGAAGCCCAGGAGGCCTGCGGGTCCGCCGAAGGCGAGATAGCGTCCGCGGATTGCCCCGTGCACCTCNCGCTTCCTCTAGGAGGCTTCGTTGCCCCGGGAGGGTATTGCCCCGTGCACCTCGTGTGCTCCGGTGGCGGGGCTCCAGTAGATGGATCCTGCGGCGAAGTCGTTGTATCGGCCGGCGGCGCCCGGGGCGGCGGTCTCGTCAGTGAGTGGGAAGCCCAGGAGGCCTGCGGGTCCGCCGAAGGCGAGATAGCGTCCGCGGATTGCCCCGTGCACCTCGTGTGCTCCGGTGGCGGGGCTCCAGTAGATGGATCCTGCGGCGAAGTCGTTGTATCGGCCGGCGGCGCCCGGGGCGGCGGTCTCGTCGGTGAGTGGGAAGCCCAGGAGGCCTGCGGGTCCGCCGAAGGCGAGATAGCGTCCGCGGATTGCCCCGTGCACCTCGTGTGCTCCGGTGGCGGGGCTCCAGTAGATGGATCCTGCGGCGAAGTCGTTGTATCGGCCGGCGGCGCCCGGGGTGGCGGTCTCGTCGGTGAGTGGGAAGCCCAGGAGGCCTGCGGGTCCGCCGAAGGCGAGATAGCGTCCGCGGATTGCCCCATGGACCTCGCGTGCTCCGGTGCCGGGGCTCCAGTAGATGGTGCCGGCCGTGTAATCCTGGGCGCGGCCCCCAGCGATGTCGTACGCGCTCCCGACTGGCGTGCCGAGGAACGATGCGCTGCCGCCGAGCTGCTCGTAATGCTGGACAATCGCGTCGTCACCGGCCTGCTGCACCGCCATCGACGCCGGACCGCTCCGCTGCACCGCCACCGCTGGTACGGCGGCCGCGGCGGGCACCAGGGCCGTGCCCCCGAGACCACCGCCGAGGGCGAGGGCCAAGGCCATTCCGATGACTGTGGGGCGGGACCTGCGCATTGTGACCCCTTCGTGGTGACCGAGACATGCGAGCCTTGGTCAAGACGCTACGCCCCAGGGGTGTGCCGGGGCAGGGCCAGAGGTCCCGAACCGCAATCCGGTCACCCGCGACACCGTCCGCAGCCGCGGGATGCCTTGGATGCCGGATCTTCCTACTTCAGGAACTTCGAAGTCCTGCGGTCGGCCAGGATTTTGCCTTTGGTCTGGCAGGTGGGGCAGTACTGAAGGGCAGTGTCCGCGAATGAGACTTCCCGTACCGTGTCGCCGCAGACGGGGCAGGGCTGTCCGGTCCGGGCGTGAACCCGCATGTGGCTGCGTTTGACGTCCTTGAGGTCCTTGGGCGGCTTGCCGGCTGCTTCGGCCAGTGCCTCGCCCAGCACGCTGTGGATGGCGTCGTACAGCACCTGCACCGTCTCCCGGTCCAGGGATTTGGCGATGGCGAACGGAGAGACCCGGGCGGCATGGAGGATCTCGTCGCTGTAAGCGTTGCCGATGCCGGCGATCACGCTTTGGCTGCGCAGCAGTCCCTTGACCTGCTGCGAACTGCCGGCCAGGATCGCAGCCAGCATGTCGGCGTCGAACGCCTCGGTAAACGGATCCGGGCCCAACGTGGCGATGCCCGGCACGTCCCGCGGATCCCGCACGACGTAGACGGCCAGGCTTTTCTTGGTGCCCGCTTCCGTCAGGTCCAGCCCGCGCGGCCCGTCGGGACCGGAGAAAGCAGCCCGCACTGCGATGAGGCCCTTGCCCATCCGGAGCTGGCTGTCGGCGGGGGAGTCCGTGAAGCGCACCCAGCCCGCGCGCGCCAAATGGAACACCAGGGAAATGCCGTCCGTGTCAATGCTGATGAACTTTCCGAACCGGCGGACGCCGGACACGGTGCGGCCCTCGATGGCGTTGAACGGCGGATCGGCCGTCTTGAGCACGGCAAACGAGACAATCTGCAGTTTCGCTACAACGCAGCCCCGCAGCTGTTCATCAAGGAACGCGGCCAGACCGGCGACTTCAGGCAGTTCCGGCATGGCCTACCTTTCCTGTCCCCGGCATGCTGAACCGGTGCTTGCACTCATGGGTCCCATCTTGTCAGAAACGCCCGCGCCGGCCCCGGCAGTTATGCCTATACTTTCAGCGGCGGCCCGTTTTACGGGCCCCTTTTGACATTGGCGCGTACCCCGATGAAAGGCCACCCATGAGCAACATTCCCGAAGACCTGTCCTACACCGCCGAACACGAGTGGGTCACGGCCCCGAATGCCGACGGCGTGGTCCGCGTGGGAATCACCGACTTTGCCCAGGACGCCCTTGGAGATGTCGTCTACGCCCAGATGCCCGAAGTCGGCACGAAGATTACGGCGAACGAAGTGGTGGGCGAGGTCGAGTCCACCAAGAGCGTGAGCGACATCTACGCACCCGTTTCCGGCGAAGTGGTGGCCCGGAACGACTCCCTGGACAGCGATTCGGCCCTCATCAACACCGATCCCTACGGTGACGGCTGGCTCATCGAGGTCAAACTCGCCGAACCGGATGCAGTTGAGTCCCTGCTCAGTGCATCCGAGTACGAACAACAGGTAGGCTAAAGCTAACCGGTAATTCCGGTCCGGCCCCGCGCCGCAGGCAAAGCGTCTTCGCACGTCAGCCCCCGGATCGGGAGCCGGCGCCGGACCTGCTGGCAGGGCCGGAGAGCAAACGTTGGCTGCAGGTTTGCGCCTGCAGCGTCACAGAGGAGGAATCCATGGCTGGCCACAGACACAACCCTGCCGATGGGGATTACGGCACGGGTGCGGCTAAGGCGTCGGAGACCACCTCGATCCATCTCACCCCCATCACCGATGAACCCACCATCGCGCCCAGGCTGTCCTCGGAAGAGCGCAACTCGGTGGAAGCCCTGCCCGCCGGTTCCGCGCTCCTCGTGGCCCACAGCGGGCCGAATGCCGGCGCCCGGTTCCTGCTGGATTCGGACGTGACCACCGCGGGGCGCCACCCGGACGCGGACATCTTCCTGGACGATGTCACGGTTTCGCGCCGCCATGTCGAATTCCGGCGCACGGCACGCAGCTTCGAAGTCGTGGACATGAACAGCCTCAACGGCACCTACGTCAACCACGACCGCGTGGACCGCGTTGAGCTGAGGTCCGGCAGCGAAGTCCAGATCGGCAAATTCCGCCTCACCTTCTACCTGAGCCCTGCCACGGCTGCAGGCCGCAGCTGACCCGGGGACCGCTGCCTGTGGCAATGGCACAACCGGAACGCCGGGGCCCCCAGGTCCTGAACATTGGCGAAGTTCTCGCCCAGCTGAGCGCCGACTTCCCTGGCATGACCGCGTCGAAGATCCGGTTCCTTGAGGAAAAGGGACTGATCAACCCACGCCGCACCCCTGCCGGCTACCGCCAGTATTCCGACGGTGACGTGGAGCGGCTGCGCTTCGTACTGGCCCTGCAGCGGGACCAGTACCTGCCCCTGAAAGTCATCAAGGACTACCTTGACGCCATTGACAGGGGGGAACGGCCGGAGAACCTGCCTCCCGGCGTCGTGGTTTCCCCGCGCATAGTCTCCGACGAGCTGGCCGCCGAACTTCAGAACCGCGGCCGGAAACTGAGCGAGGAACAGCTCCGCACCGAATCCGGCGCCAGCGTGCCCCTGCTGCAGTCGCTCCTGAGCTTCGGCCTCATCAGCCACAGCAACGGCCAGTTCGACGAACATGCCCTCCAGGTGGCCCGCGCGTGCGTCCAGCTGGAAAGCCACGGGCTGGAACCAAGGCACCTGCGGCCTTTCCAGGCCGCGGCCGAACGGGAATTCGGCCTGGTGGAACGCGCTGTGGCGCCGCTTGCCTCGCGCAAGGACTCTGCATCACAGGCGCGCGCGGCAGAGGCGGCCCGCGAGATCAGCGATCTTTGCCTCACCCTGCACCGGGCCCTGGTGCAGGACCACATCTCACGCATGGACATCTGATGATTGAAGTCGAGATTGTAGGCGTTCGCATCGAACTGCCTTCAAACCAGCCGCTGGTCCTGCTCAAGGAGATGCACGGCGAACGCCACGTCCCCATTTGGATCGGCACCCCGGAAGCCAGCGCCATCGCCCTTGCCCAGCAGGGTGTGGTCCCGCCCCGGCCCATGACCCATGATCTCCTGGTGGACGTCGTGGAGTCCCTGGGCCACTCAGTGGTCAGTGTCAACATCGTCGCGGTGGAGGACAACATCTTCTACGGGCAGCTGCAGTTCGAAAATGGGACCACGGTGAGCTCGCGGGCGTCTGATGCCCTTGCGGTGGCGCTCCGCGCCAAGTGCCGGATCTGGTGCGCCGACTCCGTGATGGATGAGGCCGGCGTCCGCATCACTGAGCACGACGAAGGCGAGGATACAGAGCCCGGCCCCACCGTGGATGAGGAGCGCGAACTGCGCCGCTTCCGTGAGTTCCTTGACGATGTGGAACCTGAGGATTTCGACGGCTAAGGTCACGTTAAGGTTAAAGTTAAGCCTGAAAGTTTCGACACGCCTCTTCCAACCCCCGAAGGTCTTTGACCTGGGGACCTGCCGGGCCTAACGTCGAAGTATCAAGTTCCCTTGCTTACGGCAGCCGCGCAAGTCACACTGGAAAGTGCGCCCCGCGGAATAATTACACGCATGGTCTTCATGCCAAGGCTTGCCGTTACAAGTTCCCGGGAGCGTACGACAAGGAGGATCCAGGTGAGTCCCAAAGGCGAAGCAGGCGGGCTGAAACAGCCCACGGCTGGTGTTGCTGTGCCCGTGAGCGGTGCCCAGGGCCTCCTGTTCACCGAGGACCTTCCCGTACTGGACGAGGACGCCGGCTACCGCGGTCCTACGGCCTGCAAGGCAGCAGGCATTACTTACCGCCAGCTCGATTACTGGGCCCGGACGGGCCTGGTTGAGCCGGCCGTCCGCGGCGCGGCAGGATCCGGCTCCCAGCGGTTGTACGGATTCAGGGACATCCTGGTGCTCAAGGTGGTCAAGCGGCTCCTCGACACCGGCGTTTCCCTTCAGCAGATCCGCACCGCCGTTGAACACCTCCGGGAACGCGGCGTCGAGGACCTGGCCCAGATCACGCTCATGAGCGACGGCGCCAGTGTCTACGAGTGCACGTCCGCGGACGAAGTCATTGATTTGGTGCAGGGCGGCCAAGGCGTTTTCGGCATTGCCGTGGGACGCGTCTGGCGCGAGGTGGAAGGCAGCCTCGCGTCCCTGCCCAGCGAGCATGCCGCCGAGCAGTCCTTTCCGGACGATGAACTGAGCAAACGGCGCGCTGCCCGGAAGATCAGCTGACCGGTTCTTACACGTAAACAATCAGGGCGGCCCTCCAGTTGGAGGGCCGCCCTGATTGTTTAAGACGTGAGGTCCTAGCGGGCGCGGCTGCGCAGGCCCTTGCCGGACGCCATCAGGGTGGACAGCAGTTCGTCGAACAACCCGGCCGCGGACTTGGCTGAATCCCCGGGCCAGTGGTGGACGGGGTGCGCCGCGCCCTGGATCTGCTGCCAGTTGGCCTGTTCGGGAATCCGCGGGCTCAGGAGGAGTTCGCCGAACATGGACTCCATCTCCGCCAGGCGGTAGGTGTGCTCGGAAGAGCCGCTGCGGACGCGGTTGGCCACGATGCCCGCCGGTGACAGATTGGGCGCAAACTCCTGCTTGAACAGCTGGATGGCCCGCATGGTGCGTTCCGTGCCGGCAACCGAGAACAGGCCAGGTTCGGCAACCAGGGCGACCTTGTCGCTGGCGGCCCACGCCATGCGCGTCAGGCCGTTGAGTGACGGCGGGCAATCGATGAGGACAAGCTGGTACTCTTCCGTGCCGGCGAGCACGGCGGAAAGCCTGCGGAGGTCCCGGCGGCCAAGGTCCGGCCGGTCGTAGATTCCGGTGTAGGCAGAGCCGACGGCGACATCCAGGACAGCGGGCCCGGCGCCGTTGGAGGGGGTGCGGTCAGCCCAGCTGCTGCGCACCACGTTCCCGGCCAGTTTCGCCCTTCGTGGGCTCTTCAGCATCCGGCCGATATCCAACTGGTCGCCCGGCTGTACGCCGAGGGCCGTGGTGGCGTCGGCGTGCGGATCCAGGTCCACCACCAGCGTGCGGACTCCGGCGGCAAGCGCCGCAGACGCCAATCCTGTGGTGACGGAAGTCTTGCCGACTCCACCCTTGAGGCTGCTGATGCTGACTACTTGCACTTGAGAGACCAAAACCTAACGCCGGATGCCGTGTTGGGGGTAATGTTTGCCTCGGCAGAGCCGAAGCCGGACGGTCCTGCCGCCCTACTCATCATATGTTGATGCGTCGGCGAATCCTGCTTTACCGGGCGTCGGCATGGCACCGACTGTGCTGCCGGGGCGGTTTCCGCCAGCCAGGCTGAAAGCGATCGGGACATGACGGGAAAATCTGTGACTGTTGCCACAAAGATTTGTGTTTGTCCTTGTAGGTCCTAGACACTGTGACCACTCATCGATCCACCCCGCAATGATGCAGGAGAAGCATGTTTTCCAAAATTCTGGTGGCCAACCGCGGTGAAATCGCGATCAGGGCCTTCCGCGCCGGCTACGAGCTGGGCGCCAAGACCGTTGCCGTTTTTCCCCAAGAGGACCGAAACTCGATCCACCGCCAGAAAGCGGACGAGGCGTACCTGATTGGCGAGGAAGGCCACCCCGTCCGGGCATACCTCGACGTCGCAGAAGTGGTACGGGTGGCCAAGGAGTCCGGCGCGGACGCCATCTACCCGGGCTACGGCTTCCTGTCGGAAAACCCGGACCTGGCGCGTGCGGCCAAGGAAGCCGGCATCACCTTCGTGGGTCCGCCCGCCGAGGTGCTGGAGCTTGCGGGCAACAAGGTTGCCGCACTGAAGGCGGCCCGCGAGGCGGGTGTGCCGGTCCTGAAGTCCAGCGAGCCGTCCAAGGACCTGGACGAGCTCCTGGCCGCGGCCGATGAGATCGGATTCCCCATCTTCGCCAAGGCTGTGGCAGGCGGCGGCGGCCGCGGCATGCGCCGCGTGGATACCCGCGAGGCCCTGCCCGAGGCATTGAAATCGGCCATGCGCGAAGCGGACGCGGCGTTCGGTGACCCCACCATGTTCCTGGAGCAGGCTGTCCTGCGCCCGCGGCACATCGAGGTGCAGATCCTCGCGGACGCCGAAGGCAACGTCATGCACCTTTTCGAGCGCGACTGTTCCATCCAGCGGCGGCACCAGAAGGTCATCGAGATCGCTCCGGCCCCCAACCTGGATGAAGGCATCCGCCAGGCCCTCTACCGCGATGCGGTGAAGTTCGCCAAGGCCTTGAACTACGTCAACGCCGGTACCGTCGAGTTCCTGGTGGACACCGAGGGCGAGCGGGCAGGCCAGCACGTCTTCATCGAAATGAACCCGCGCATCCAGGTGGAGCACACGGTCACCGAGGAAGTCACGGACGTGGACCTGGTCCAGGCCCAGATGCGGATCGCCTCCGGCGAGACCCTCGCCGACCTTGGCCTGTCACAGGACTCCGTCAAGCTGCGCGGCGCAGCACTGCAGAGCCGCATCACCACGGAAGATCCCGCAAACGGTTTCCGGCCCGACGTTGGAAAGATCACCGGTTACCGTTCGGCCGGCGGTGCCGGCGTGCGGCTGGACGGCGGTACGGTCTACTCCGGCGCCGAAATCAGCCCCCACTTTGATTCCATGCTGGTCAAGCTCACCTGCCGCGGCCGGGACTACCCGGCAGCAGTGGCCCGGGCCCGCCGTGCCCTGGCCGAATTCCGCATCCGCGGTGTCTCCACGAACATCCCCTTCCTCCAGGCAGTGCTGGACGATCCCGACTTCATCGCCGGGGATGTGGCCACGAACTTCATTGACCAGCGCCCGGAATTGCTCAAGGCCCGCGTTTCGGCAGACCGCGGCACGAAGCTCCTCACCTGGCTGGCCGACGTCACCGTCAACAAGCCCAACGGTGAATTGACCGTGCACTCCAATCCCGCCCGGAAGCTGCCTGACGTAAAAGGCATAACGGCAGCACCGGGTTCGCGCCAGAAACTCCTCGAGCTGGGGCCGGAAGGCTTCGCGAAGGCGCTGCGGGAGCAGAACGCCGTGGCCGTCACGGACACCACCTTCCGCGATGCGCACCAGTCCCTGCTGGCCACCCGCGTCCGCACCCGGGACCTCGTTGCCGCCGGTCCGGCCGTCACGGCGCTCCTTCCACAGCTGCTGTCCGTGGAAGCCTGGGGTGGAGCAACCTATGACGTCGCGCTGCGCTTCCTGGGGGAGGACCCCTGGGACCGGCTCGCTGCCCTGCGCGCCGCCATGCCGAACGTCTGCATCCAAATGCTGCTGCGCGGCCGGAACACCGTTGGCTACACACCGTACCCGGAGGAGGTCACCGAGGCGTTCGTCAACGAGGCGGCCGCCACCGGCATCGACATTTTCCGCATTTTCGACGCCCTGAACGACGTCAGCCAGATGGCACCGGCCATCCGTGCCGTGCGCGCCACCGGCACCGCCGTCGCCGAGGTGGCCCTCTGCTACACGGGCGACATGCTGGACCCGGAGGAGAAGCTCTACACGCTGGACTACTACCTCCAGCTGGCACAGAAGATCGTCGACGCCGGAGCCCACATCCTGGCGATCAAGGATATGGCCGGCCTGCTCCGTCCCGCAGCTGCCGCCAGGCTCGTGGCTGCCCTCCGCGAACGGTTCGACCTGCCGGTCCACCTGCACACGCACGACACCGCCGGTGGCCAGCTGGCCACGCTGCTGGCCGCCGTCGACGCGGGTGTGGATGCCGTGGACGTTGCTTCCGCATCCCTGGCCGGCACCACGAGCCAGCCCTCGGCGTCGGCCCTTGTCGCCGCCCTTGCCCACACTCCACGGGACACCGGCATCAGCCTGGACGCCGTCAGCTCGCTCGAGCCGTACTGGGAGGCCGTCCGCCGCGTGTACGCACCGTTCGAGTCGGGCCTGCCCGGCCCCACCGGCCGCGTGTACAAGCACGAGATCCCGGGCGGCCAGCTGTCCAACCTGCGCCAGCAGGCCATGGCGCTGGGGCTGGGGGAGCGGTTCGAAGCCATCGAGGACATGTACACCGCCGCGGACCGCATCCTGGGGCATCTGGTCAAGGTGACGCCGTCGTCTAAGGTAGTGGGCGACCTTGCCCTGCACCTGGTGGGCCTGAACGCCGATCCCGCTGATTTTGAGGCGAATCCGCAGAATTACGACATTCCGGACTCCGTGATCGGCTTCCTGTCCGGCGAGCTCGGTGATCCTCCCGGAGGCTGGCCGGAGCCCTTCCGCACCAAGGCCCTCCAAGGCCGCAGCGTGAAAGTCCGCGACGTGGAACTCAGCGCCGAGGACAGCGCCGCACTGAAGTCTGATTCCAAGACCCGCCAGCGCACGCTGAACCGGCTGCTCTTCGACGGTCCCACCAAGGATTACCTGAAGAGCGTGGAGACCTACGGCAACATCTCCGTGCTGGATACCCGCGACTACCTTTACGGGCTGCAGCGCGGCACCGAGCACGAGATCCAGCTGGAGCGCGGTGTCCGGCTGATTGCTTCCCTGGAGGCGGTCTCGGAGCCGGACGAGAAGGGCATGCGCACCGTCATGTGCACCCTCAACGGCCAGTCCCGCCCGGTCATGGTGCGCGACCGGTCGGTGGTCAGCAACGTCAAGGCCGCCGAGAAGGCCGATCCCGCCCAGCCCGGGCAGGTGGCCGCACCGTTCGCAGGTGCCGTTACCGTCACGGTCAAGCCCGGCGATTCCGTCAACGCGGGTGACACGGTGGCAACCATCGAGGCCATGAAGATGGAGGCGTCCATCACGACGCCGGTGGGCGGCAAGGTTTCCCGCCTGGCCATCTCAGCGGTGGAGCAGGTCCAGGGCGGGGACCTGCTGCTGGTCATCGAAGAGTAGGGTAAGGCTGCACAACAAAGGAAGGGTCCTTCACAAGGTGAAGGACCCTTCCTTTGTTGTGGGACGTCAGGAACGCGGCGCGGAGTACATCTCCTCGATGACGGTTTCGAAGTCCTTCATCACCTGCGCCCGCTTCACCTTCATGGAGGGGGTCAGGTGCCCTGAGGCTTCGGTGAAGTCTGCCGGGACGATGCGGAAGGACTTGATGGCCTCGGCCTGGGAAACCGAGGTGTTTGCCGCGGTAATCAGGTCCTGCACTGCTGCCTTCACTACCGGGTTGCCCGCCGCCTGCTCAAGGGTGGTGTCCGCCGGAAGGCCGTGGCGCTGGAGCCACCCTGGCAGCGCTTCCTGGTCGAGGGTCACCAGGGCCCCGATGAACGGCCTGTTGTCACCCACCACCAGGACCTGCGACACCAGGGCGTCGGCACGGATCTGGTCTTCGAGCAACGCGGGGATTACGTTCTTGCCGCCCGCGGTGACGATGATCTCCTTCTTGCGGCCGGTGATCCAGACGAAGCCTTCATCGTCCAGCCGGCCGATGTCACCGGTGTGGAACCAGCCATCGGTGAACGCCTCTGCTGTGAGGTCGTCCCGCCGGTAGTAGCCCCGCATCACGCAGACCCCCTTGGCCAGGATCTCGCCGTCGTCGGCAATCTTCACGGCGTTTCCCGGGAGGGGCTTGCCCACCGAACCGATCTTGATCCGGGACGGGGTGTTGACCGTGATGGGGGCGGTGGTCTCGGTGAGGCCATAGCCCTCCAGCACCTGCATCCCGATGCCCTGGAAGAAGTGTCCCAGCCGCTCGCCAAGCGGGCCGCCGCCGGACACCGCGTGGGCAACGTGTCCGCCCATCGCCGCCCGCAGCTTGCCGTACACCAGTTTGTCGAACAGTGCGTGCCGCAGCTTCAGGCCCAGTCCCACGTGTCCGTTCTGGCGGGCTTTGGAAAACGCAATGGCAGTTTCGGCGGCGCGGTGGAAGATGGCGCCCTTGCCGCCGTCCTCCGCCTTGGTCAGCGCGGAGTTGTAGACCTTTTCAAAGACCCTGGGCACCGCAAGGATGAATGTCGGCTCGTAGCTTTGCAGGTCGGCCAGGAGGTTCTTGATGTCCGGAGTGTGGGCCACGGTGGTACCGGCCGCCATGGCCAGCACCGAAATGAAGCGGGCAAACACGTGGGCCAGCGGGAGGAACATGATGGTCTTGGCGTTCTCGTGGACGATTTCACCGATGATGGCCAGTGCGTTGTCGGACAGCTCCACAAAGTTGCCGTGCGTGAGTTCGCAGCCTTTGGGACGCCCTGTGGTGCCCGACGTGTAAATGATCGTGGCAATGTCGTGGAGGCCGGCTGCACTGCGTCGTGACTCCAGCTCTTCATCGCTGACGTCGCGGCCTGCCTCGCGAAGGCTGTCGAGGCCTTGGCCCTCGAGTTGCCACACATGCTGCACTGCCGTGAGTCCTTCGGCGGTGACGGCCTGCCGGATGACGTTTTCGTGATGGGCGGACTCGCCGAATGCCGCCACAGCGCCGGAATCGCCCAGGTTCCAGGCAACCTGGGAAGGGGACGAGGTTTCATAGATGGGCACCGACACAGCCCCGGCGAACCAGATGGAGAAGTCCACGAGTGCCCACTCGTAACGGGTGCGGGACATGATGCCAACGCGGTCGCCCGCCCCCACCCCACTGGCGATGAGCCCCTTGGCCAGCGCCTTCACGTCGGCGAGGAACTCGGTGGCGGACACGTCGCGCCACGAGCCTGCGGAGTCCAGGCGGGAAAACAGTGCCGGGTTGCTGGGCTTGGCTGCCTGCCGCAGCACCAGGTCGGTGATGTTGGTTTCCGGAGGGACAACAACCAGGGGCGGAACACTGAATTCGCGCACTATAGCTCCTTTGATATCTGAAGTCCCGCGCAGGGGTTTGCCTAAAGACTAGTACCCCTGCCGGAACTGTGCAGTACACAAACCTACTGGCGAGTAACTTAGCCGTCAATGGGCGCTGCATGGGGGACTGTATGTCAAGACAATCCTTCCGCCCGCCTAGAATGGTGCACTATGTACGGACCGTCGTCCGGCGATCAGGCCGGCCCCCTCAAAAGACCAGCGCCCTGGCGCCGCCGTCCCGCCACGTACCGCGCCGGACAGTTGCACGGAAGTGTGGGCGGGCACCTTCGCCTTGGCCGCAAGGGGCTGGCCATCGGCATAGACATCGGGGGGACCAAGGTGGCCGCCGGGGTGGTGGACGCGGAAGGCAGGATCCTCAGTGAAGCCCGCCGGTCCACCCCGGGCACCGACCCACGGGCAGTGGAGCAGGTCATCGTGGAACTGGTGGAGGAACTCGGCCGGGGGCACCGCATCTGGTCCGTGGGCATCGGTGCTGCGGGGTGGATGGACCTGGCCGGTGGAACCGTGCTCTTCAGCCCGCACCTGGCCTGGCGCAACGAACCGCTGCGTGAGAACCTCCAGCGGCTCCTCCGCCGTCCGGTGTTGCTGACCAACGACGCCGACGCCGCGGCCTGGGCCGAATGGCGCTTTGGCGCCGGGCAGGGAGAGGACCGGCTGGTCTGCATCACGCTGGGCACCGGCATCGGGGGCGCCATGGTGATGGACGGCAGGGTGGAACGTGGCCGGTTCGGCGTGGCAGGGGAGTTCGGCCACCAGATCATCATGCCCGGAGGCCACCGCTGCGAATGCGGCAACCGCGGATGCTGGGAACAATACGCCTCCGGCAACGCCCTGGGCCGCGAAGCCAGGCTCCTGGCCCGGTCGAACTCGCCGGTGGCCCACGACCTGCTGGCAGCCGTGGGCGGACATCCCGAGGCCATCACCGGAGCCATCGTGACCGAACTGGCCCTGGCCGGCGATCCCGCCTCACGGGAGCTGATCGAGGAAGTTGGCGAATGGCTCGGCCTGGGGCTGGCCAACCTGGCGGCGGCGCTGGACCCGGGCCTCTTCGTTATCGGCGGCGGGCTCTGCTCGGCGGGCGACCTGCTGGTGGAGCCGGCCCGCAAAGCGTTCGCGCGGAACCTGACGGGCCGCGGATTCCGCCCGGCCGCAGGGATCGAGTTGGCGGCCCTGGGCCCCAACGCGGGCCTCATCGGCGCGGCCGACCTTTCGCGCGTCAGCAGCCGCGTCCGCAATTGACGACGGCGGCTGGTCCGGCGGTGGCCCAGGAGGAGCTGCGCTAGACCCTCGCGCCGTCGTCGTCGCCGTTCTTTTCTTCGGGCAGCTTCATGATCAGGTACACCGTCCCCAGCACGAACACGGCAACAATGCCGACGATGGCCAGCAGGGGCGCCGTGCGCCAGAACATTGCCGACAGCAGCAGCGCCACCGGTCCACCTACGGCGCCGAGCCAGGCCAGCATGGTCAGGGGATCGGTGCCGGCCAGGCTGGGCGGTTCCTCCGGCACGAACTCCTCGCCGTCGTCGTCCACCTCATAGTCCCGCGGTCCCTCCGGGGACCCGCTTGCCGTAGGACCGTCCGGCCCACCTGACGCCTGGCGCTGCGCCGCAGACGGTTCGGCCGGCGGCCTCCCGGCCAGGCCCAAGGGATCGAAGTCGCGGAAGGAGGACGGGCCAGGCGTTTCGGGCGCGGTAGGTCCACTTCCGGTGGGCGCAGTTTCATTGGGCACAATCCCGGTGGGCGGTTGCTCCCCGGATACAGGAGTGTCGGGCCGAATGGCCACGGTGTCCGATTCGAGCCGCGCCACCAAGTCAAGCCATACGGCGTCGTCCTGGTTGGCACCCTGGTCCGGCTGCTCCGAATCAGGCCTGTTCACTGCGGACCTCCTGTCCCGGTCCGGCCGGGCTGGCGGGCCCGGATGCCAGCACCCGGCGGATAAAGTCCACCGACCCCTCGAAGATGCGGTCGGCGTCGTTGTCCAGCGTGGCGACGTGGTAGCTGTTCTCCAGCCGGACCACTTCCAGGGGCGCGTGTGCCAGGCCCCGCCGGAGGACATCCATGCTGGCATCGGACACCACGTGGTCCACAGCGGAACGGTACACCTGGACAGGTGCCGTGACCCGTGGGAGGAGCCGGACAGTGTCCTTGAACATTTTGTTGAGCTCATGGGCCGCGGCCACAGGGGTGCGGGCATACGCGCCCTCGTCCACACCTGCCTTGAGGATGTCATTGCCGATGGACGGGGTGCTTTTCAGCACCAGTTTGAGGAGCCCGGCCAGCGACGCCCGGGGATCGTCAATCACCAGGCCGGGGTTCACCAGGAGGACTCCGGCGACCGGCCGGGTGGCCGCGATGCGCAGGGCCAGGGCCCCGCCCATGCTAAGGCCCGCCGCGAAGACCTGGTCACACTCGGCGTCCAGTTCCAGGAAGGCGTCATCCAGGGCGCCGTGCCATTGCTGCCAGCGGGTTCGGGCAAGGTCCTGCCAACTGGTCCCGTGGCCCGGCAGCAGCGGCATCCGGACGGCGAAACCGGCCGCGGCGAAGGCCATGGCCCAGGCGCGCAGGCCATGGGGGCTCCCCGTGAAGCCGTGGGACAGGACGACTCCCGTGCGGGGCCCTTCGCCGCTGAAGGCACTGCTGAAGGGGCTGTGGTCCGGACCGGACGTCATGTCGTCTCCAAGGTGCTGGTGCGGCGGGCGTGGGCGGCGACGAATTCTGCCGACCGGGCGAAAATTACGGGCGCGTCAACGTCAAGAGTAGCCACATGTCCGCTGCTGGCAAGGTCCGTCACTTCCGCGAGGTGTCCGGCCAGCCCTTTGCGCAGCAGCGCCAGCGATGTTGGCGGAACAACGGCGTCAGTGCGCGACTTGAAGACCTGGACCGGGGCGTCCACCCGGGGCAGGCCGCGCACTGCCGCCCCGAACAGTTTCTTCAGCTCATGCACGGCAGCCAGCGGAGTCAGCGAATAGTCGCCGTCGTCCGTCGCGGGTGCCGTGGGTTGGTCCTCCTGAATGGGAACCGTGGTCCGCTGGAAGTATTTGAGGAGTCCTATGATCCGCACCCGCCGGTCGTAGAAGCTCAGCCCGGGGTTGACCACACTGACACCGGCCACGTGGTGGCGGGACGCCGCAAGCAGTGCAATGGCACCGCCCATGGACAGACCCGCGGCGAAGCAGGCATCGGTGCGCCCCGAGAGATCCAGGAGGGCCGTTTCGTAGCTGCGGTACCAGTCTTTCCAGCTTGTCCGCGCAAGCTGGCGCCAGTCCGTGCCGTGCCCCGGCAGCAGGGGGACGGATACGGCGTACCCCAGCTCCGCCAGGTGCTGCGCCCACGGCATGATGCTCAGCGGACTGCCCGTGAAGCCGTGGCATATGGCTACCCCGATGCGGGCATTGGCCCCGTGGCCTGGATAACTGAAAGCGGCCGGCCGGGTCGGGATGCTGCTTTCAGTCATGACTCCATCGTGTCACTGTTCCCGCCAAATCTCACTAGAGTAGGGTTGCATTGACTCGCTGGCCAGGCCCGACGCAGGGCCCGGGGGCTGCCTTCCGGAGAGGTTCACCACGTGTTCTATTGGGTTATGAAAAGGATCTTCCTCGGTCCGGTGATCAAGCTGCTGTTCCGGCCTTGGGTCAAGGGCCTGGACAATATTCCCGCGCAGGGGGCCGCCATCATCGCCTCCAACCACCTTTCATTCTCCGATTCCATCTTCATGCCACTCATGGTGCGGCGGCCCGTGGTCTTCCTGGCCAAGTCCGAGTACTTCACGGGCACCGGAATCAAGGGCAGGCTGACTGCCGCGTTCTTCCGCCTCACCAACCAGTTGCCCATGGACCGGTCCGGAGGCGCTGCCTCTGCCGCATCCCTGAATGCCGGGATGGAAGTACTTAACGCAGGCGGCCTGCTGGGCATTTACCCCGAGGGCACGCGCAGCCCCGACGGGCGGTTGTACCGCGGCAAGGTGGGCGTGGCCAGGCTGGCCCTGCAGGCCGGCGTCCCAGTGATTCCGGTTGCCATGATCGGCACTGACAAGGTCCAGCCCATCGGCAAACGGCTGCCCAACATCCGCCGGATCGGGATGATCTTCGGCGAACCGCTGGACTTCAGCCAGTACCGTGAGCAGGCAGAGGACAGGACGGTCCAGCGCAAGGTCACGGATGAGATCATGTCCCAGCTGATGAGGCTTTCCGGGCAGGAGTACGTGGACGAGTACGCCGCCGTGGTGAAGCTTCGGCTCGCCGGCAAGCCCGGAGAACCCGTGGCTGCAGCCGAACCGCTTGCCGCTCCGGTGGCCGCCGACAATGGTTTTGTCCCGGAGCCAGGCGCCGGAGGACCGTCCGTACCGCAGCCCGGTGCCCGCGACGACGCCGGGGACGACGCCGGAACATCGGCGACGGGGTAGCCGGACCTTCCACGGGGCGCGCCGCAGTTGTGACGGCGGCGGCGGTCAGCGTGACGGCCAGGTGCCCGGTGGTGCCGCCCTGCCGTTAGTCTTAGAGGGTGACTGAGCTATCTGCAAAACCCGTCTTTTCGCTGTCCAGCACCGCCCAGAGCGGAGCGGCAAACTATCCCGGACTGGACCACTGGCGGGACCTTCCCATTTCCCAGCAGCCCAGTTGGCAGGACCGGGATGTATTTGAGGCTTCGGTGAAGGAACTCTCCGTCCTGCCGCCGCTGGTGTTCGCCGGCGAAGTGGACGTGCTGCGCGAGCGCCTGGCTGCTGCCGCCCAAGGCAAGGCGTTCCTGCTGCAGGGCGGTGATTGCGCCGAAACATTCGAGGCCGCCACGGCTGACAAGATCAGCGCCCGGGTCAAAACCATCCTCCAGATGGCCGTGGTGCTTACCTACGGCGCAGCAATGCCGGTTATCAAGATGGGCCGGATGGCCGGCCAGTTCGCCAAGCCCCGCTCCTCCAATGACGAAACCCGTAACGGAGTGACCCTGCCCGCCTACCGCGGCGACATCGTCAACGGCTATGACTTCACCCCCGAGTCACGCGGCCACGATGCGTCGAGGATGCTGCGTGCCTACCACACTTCCGCATCCACGCTGAACCTCATCCGGGCCTTCACCCAGGGCGGCTTCGCGGACCTGCGCTCCGTGCACCAGTGGAACAAGGGCTTCACCGAGAACCCGGCCCACGCCCGCTATGAGTCGCTGGCCCGCGACATCGACCGGGCCATCAAGTTCATGGCGTCCTGCGGCGCCGATTTCGAAGCACTTAAGCGGGTTGAGTTCTTCGCAAGCCACGAGGCCCTGCTGCTCGACTACGAACGCGCCCTCACCCGCATCGACTCCCGCACCGGCTTCCCGTACGACACTTCGGCCCACTTCCTCTGGATCGGGGAGCGCACCCGCGAGCTGGACCACGCCCACGTCGACTTCCTTTCACGGGTGCGCAACCCGATCGGCGTCAAGCTCGGGCCGTCCACTACCGGTGATGACGCCCTCCGCCTGATCGACAAGCTGGATCCGGACCGCGAACCCGGCCGGCTCACCTTCATTACCCGTATGGGCGCCGGCAACATTCGCGAAAAACTGCCGGCCGTCGTCGAAAAGGTCACCGCCTCCGGCGCGCAGGTCCTGTGGGTGACGGACCCCATGCATGGCAACACCGTCACGTCGCCCAACGGTTACAAGACGCGCAATTTCGACGACGTCATTGACGAGGTGCGCGGTTTCTTCGAGGTGCACCACGGGCTGGGGACGGTACCGGGCGGCCTGCACGTCGAGATGACCGGCGATGACGTCGCGGAGTGCCTGGGTGGCGCGGACCCGATCGACCAGGAGGCCTTCCTGGACCGCTACGAGTCCGTCTGCGATCCCCGCCTGAACCACATGCAGTCCCTTGAGATGGCGTTCCTGGTGGCCGGCGCCCTCGCCAAGCACTAGGACCAGGGCAGTAAAAGGGTGGGCCGGCACTGCCGGCCCACCCTTTTTCATTGAAAGACAGGGGGCTACACCACGGTGATGGTGATGACTGAGCCCTCCGGAACTTCCCGGTTCACCGGCGACTGGTCCCTCACCGTGCCGAAGAAGCCGCCCAAAATGTTGTTCACCCGGACCTGGAAGCCGAGTGCTTCCAGCGCCTTGCGCGCTTCAGTTGCCTGCTTGCCGATGTAGCTCGGCACCGCCACCATCCTGGGGCCCTTGGAAATGGTCAGGGTAACAGTGCCACCCCGGGTCAGTGTCCCGTTGGCGGGGGACTGGCTGACGACGGCGCCCTCCGGGATGTTCCGGTCAAACACCGCCTCCGGGGCTACTTTGGCAGTGAGGCCTGCTGCCTTCAGTGCCGCCACGGCGTCGTCCCCGGATTTCCCGACCACCGAAGGGACGGCGATGGGCTGCGGGCCCTTGGAAACCACGATCGCAACGGGGGTGCCGTGGCGGGCAGGCGTGCCCGCGGCAGGGTCCTGCGACATGACGGTTCCAGCAGCCGCCTGTTCATCGAACTGTTCAGTGACAGTGCCCAGGGCCATGCCATCGGAGTTGAGGGAGGTCTTCGCCTCAGACAAGGTTCCGCCCGTGAGTTTCGGCAAGGGAAAAAGCTGGGGACCTTTTGAAACCAGCAGGGAAACCGGCTGGAACTTCCGGATCTCCGTCCCCGCGGCGGGGTCCGTGCCCACTACCAGCCCGGTGGGCACCTCGTCGTCGAAGACATCGCTCGTAGTGGAGCGGAAGCCCACTCCGCCCAGCAACTGCTGGGCTTGCGCCACAGTCTTGTTGGCGACCGCCGGTACGGCGGCCGCGGCGCCCGGACCCATTCCGAAAAACCAGCCGGCGCCCGTCGCCAGGAGTGCGGCGATGATGAGGACCAGGACCCAAAGGATGCCGCGGCGGCGGGGATTTCCCTCCCGAAGCGTGCGCACCGGCGTGGCAGCGGCAAGGGCGCGGAGTTTCCCGCTTTCCTTGTCCGCCCGGCGCTGGGCCCGCTTGCCCAGCCGCGGCGGCGGGGGAGACCATCCGCTGTCCGCATCGTCGTCGTCGGGCAATGCTAATCCGGGCCGTTGGTGATATGGCACCTGGGCGGCAGGGCCCGCCGATGCCGACGGGGCCGGTGCCTCCTGCCGGCCGGGCGGGTAGGCAGGGGCGGCGGGCCGGGCGGGAGGCATCAGCGTTGTGGGGTTGCTGCGCCGTGCCAGGACCTCGGTCTGGTGCTGGGACGCGGCGGCAGCGGCTGCAGGAGGCAGCAGGTCCAGTTCGGCATCAGTGAGGTTGGTCCGGATGTGGCGCAGTTCCTGCAGCAGGGCATTGCCGTCCACCGGCCGGTTTTCCGGATCATTGGCAGTACACCACTGCACCAGTTCGTCCACTTCCCCGGCCAGCCCCGGCACCAGGTCCGATGGCGGGCCCACGGTTCCGTTGACGTGCTGGTAGGCCACCTGGATGGGGACTTCGCCCTCGAACGGCTGCCTGCCGGTCAACATCTCATACAGCATGATGCCCACGGAGTAGACGTCGCTGCGGGCGTCTGCCGGCTTGCCCAGGACCAGTTCCGGGGAGATATAGGCCACCGTTCCGAGCAGGGCCCCGGTGCTGGTTGAACTGGTAACGGCACGGGCAAGTCCAAAGTCGCCTATTTTGATCCTGCCGTCATCGGCGATCAGGACGTTCTCGGGCTTGACGTCACGGTGGATAAAGCCGGCAGCGTGTGCCGCGCCCAGGCCCCCCACCACCGGATCGATCAGTGCCAGCGCCAGCCGGGGAGGCAGGGCACCCCTTTCCCTGAGAACGTCCCTCAGCGTGTGGCCCTTGATGTACTCCATTACGAGGTAGGCCGTGTTGCCGTCATTGCCCTGGTCAAGGACACCCACCACGTGCGGATGCGACAGCCGGGCGGCCGCCTTTGCCTCCCGGCCCAGCCGGTCCAGGAAGTTCCCATCAGCAGCGAGGTGGGGGTGCAGCACCTTCAGCGCCACCTCACGGTCCAGCCTTTGGTCTATGGCCAGGTAGACGGTGGACATTCCGCCACGGGCAAGCCTGGAGGTGACTGCATAACGGTTGTCCACCAGGGTCCCTGCAACTGGGTCTGACACGTGTTCCTGCACCATACGATCCTAATCCCGCAGCAAAACGCGTCCGACACGAAAACGGGTCCGAACCGGTAACGGTTCGGACCCGCACTCAGGACTGGCCGGCGGCCCGCTCAGCCGAAGTTCTTCTGGTGCGCCTTGATGGCAGCGAGGTAGGCCTTGGTGTCGTCGTACATGCCGTACTTGCTCACCGAGTACTGGCCCTGGTAGTACCCGGCAATGGCGGTGTCCTGGTCCTTGCTGGTGGCCAGCAACTGCCGGATGATGGCGATGCCGGCTGTGGCATTGTCGTAGGGGTCCAACAGGTTCAGCTTCCGGCCCACCAGGTCTGAGGCCCACTGCCCGGAACTGGGAATGACCTGCATGGTGCCGATGGCGTTGGCCGGTGACACGGCGCGCTGGTTGAAACCGGATTCCTGGAAGGCGAAGGCGAGGGCCAGGGAAGGATCCACTCCCATCCGGCGTGCCGTATCGGCAACGATGTTCTTCATTTCATCCCGCGAGGGAACGGGGGAGGCGTTCAGCAGGGCCTTGTTTTCATTGGCCGAGCTGACCACGGCAGCCGGGTAGCTGAAGCCCAGGAAGGAGCTGGGCACCAGGGGCGCGGCAGCAGGCTGCGGGGCCGCAGCAGCCGGCTGCGGATCCGACTGGCCGGAGCCGCCGGGAATGGCCAGCTTGCTGCCAGGGTAGATGATGCTGGTCATGCCCAGCTTGTTCGCCGAGAGCAGGTCAGACAGCTTTACCCCGTGCCGGGATGCAATCGCCGACAGCGTGTCTCCGGCTTTGATCGTGTAGGAGCCGGTTGCCGGTGCTGAGGTGGCGGCCAGCGCAGGTGCGGCCGGGGCGGGGGCCGGGGCCGCTGCGGGAGCAGGCGTGGAATCGCCGCCACCCACCTTGATCTTCTGCCCCGGGTAGATGATGGAGCGCATGGAGAGATTGTTCCAGGTGAAGACGTCGGAAAGGGCCACGTTGTGCTTTGCTGCGATCGCACCGAGGGTGTCGCCCGGCTTCACCGTGTACGTTGCTCCACCAGCAGGGGCCGGAGCAGCCGGGGCAGCCGCAGGTGCGGGGGCCGCAGGTGCAGCCGAACCGGACAGCTTTAGTTTCTGCCCCGGGTAAATGATGGTGTTGGCCTGCAGGTTGTTCAGCTTGAGGATTTCGCCGGTATCCAAACCGAAGCGGCCGGCAATCGCGCTGACGGTGTCGCCGCGGGCAATCGTGTACTCCGCAGGTGCCGCCGGCTGTGCGGGCTGGAAGGCGGCCGGGATGGTGGTGGATACCACGGCGGCGGGAATCACCGTTCCGGCTGCCTTCGCTGCAGCCTGGGCCTTCATGGCTGCTGCGAGGCTGCTGGGGATGTTCCGTGCGGGCTGCTGTGCTGCGGCAGGTTGAGCGAGGGCCAAGGATGACAATACGACCGCTGGCAGCGCCGCTGTGGTGGCGGCAATCATCGGCAGACTCGGCTTGGGGGGCTGCTTTGGCGAGCGGGACGTCGTCATCGGAAGGAATCCTCTTCTCAACTGCGGGTGCGGACGCGGACGGGGATGCCGCTGTCAATCTTGATACTACTGTGACTCAAGTTATTAGTGTTACAAATGTTATGAGTGTGAATCTCTCATGAATTAGCGGATAGCACAAGAATTTTGGGATTCCCCGTAATGCCCTCTTTTCGGGAGTGTCCGCAGGCCAGGAGCGGAATGGAATGCTCCGACTAGGCGCGGGGGTGCGCAGCGTGGCAACCTTGATCCGTGAATAACGTAGAAAACCTGGTGGGCGAGTGGCTGCCACTGCCCGACGTCGCCCGTTTATTGGATGTCTCCATCACCAAGGTCCACAGCCTGATTGACGAACATGCCCTCGCTGCATTGCGCGTTGGGGAACGGAAGATCCGGTCGGTTCCAGCGGAATTCATCCAGGACGGCCAGGTAGTGGACAGCCTAAAGGGGACCATCGTGGTGCTGGCAGATGCCGGCTATTCGGACGAGGACCTTATTGGCTGGCTGTTCACCGCCGACGAATCCCTGCGCGGCCGCCCCATCGATGCCCTTCGGGAAGGGCGCAAGACCGAAATCAGGCGCAGGGCCCAGACTCTGGCCTGGTAGCTGCCGCTTTCAGGAGGCTCGGCTGACGGTAGCTTCAGCCAGCTTCCGAAGGGCGGTCTTGGGCAGCTCGTCCAACGGAAGCCCGTCAAGGGCATCGAATGCTGCCGCGCCGAATTCATTGATAAGGACTTCCGTGGCCTGCAGCGCGCCGGAATCCTCGATAATCCGTCGAATTTCGACGATGTCGGATTCGGACAGATCGGGCCTGCCCAGGCTGGCATCGATGAACGCGGACTCTTCCGGCGAAGCCTGGTCCAGGGCGAGGGCCACCAGAACGGTCCGCTTCCCTTCACGCAAATCATCGCCGGCCGGCTTGCCTGTGGTCAGCGGATCCCCGAACACGCCCAGGACGTCATCGCGGAGCTGGAAGGCCTCGCCCAGCGGGAGGGCGAACGCTGAATAGCCGCGGAGCAGGTCATTGGACGCTCCGGCCAAAGCTCCGCCCAACGCCAAGGGGTGCTCGGTGGAGTACTTGGCACTCTTGAACCGGATGATCGATTGCGCCCTGCCAACGGCACCGGCGCGGTCCCGGACCGGTCCGGCCACTTCCTCCAGGATGTCCAGGTACTGTCCGGCCATGACCTCGGCGCGCATGAGGTTGAAGATGAGCCTGGCCCTGCTGCCCGACGCGGCCGGCTCGCCGATGTCGGTGAACGCCTCCTCGCTGAAGGACAGGCAAAGGTCGCCGGCAAGGATCGCTGCGGCCTGCCCAAACCGTTCGCTGTCCAGCGCCCAGCCCTGCGATGTGTGCAGCTGGCTGAAGCGGCGGTGCACGCTGGGACCGCCCCGCCGGGTGTCCGAACGGTCGATGATGTCGTCGTGGATCAGGGCGGCAGCCTGGAACAGCTCGAGGGCTGCGCCGGCCGTGACCACCTGGCCTGATCCGGCCTCGCCGCCTGCACCCCGCCATCCCCAGTAGCACATCAGGGCGCGGAGGCGTTTTCCGCCGGTCACCAAATTCGAGATGGAACCCATGATGGGCTCGATGTCCGGGGAAATGCCGGACATCACCGACTGGCGTGCGGTCAGGAAGCTGGTCAGCTCGCCGGCAACTCCTGCCACAAAATCAGCCTGTTCATTCCTCAACTGCTCCGCGGCCGTCACTTGGCTGACTCAGCTGCCACGTTGGCCCCGATGGTGAAAGTGGAAACACCGGCGGCTTCCACCACGGAGAGGTTCACGGTCTCGTTGTCACCGCGGACGAAATCCTTGGAAGCCACCGCGCCCACCTTGTCCCCGGGAACGGCCTTGAAGCCCTGGCCTTCCAAAGCCTTGGAATAAAAGTCCATCACGGAGGCAGTGGGCGCCGTGACAGTACCCACGAGGGCTGCAGTGGCGGGCGCTGAGGCCTTGTCAAAGCTGCTGGACACCACTGTTGCCCCCGGCATCAGGGGCAGGAGTTGCTGGGGGAAGCCCGCCACGACGGCGCCCACGGTTGCGGACGTGTTGGGCGACGCCGAGGGGCTGAGGGAGGCGGTCACAGTGGATTGGGTCGCGGCGACGGATGCGGACCGGGACGGCTCTGCCTGGCCGGACGGGGTCTGGCATGCCGCCAGGGTAAGTGCCCCGATGGCGGCAAGCGCGGCCAGGCCAGCTGGCTTGAAGTTTCCAATAGCCGTCACAGAGACTTTCCTCCTGGTGTTGTTGGCGGAACCAGCCTCCAGTTTAGCCAGCCTCCCCTGCCGCCCTGACAAACCTGCAGTCTCCGGTGAACCGATAGGATGGGATCCGTGGGGCCCGCAGGTACGAACCAGCCAACCGCCGCGCGCCCTCCGGGCCGCCGGCCCTCGTGCATCATGCACGTGGACATGGACGCTTTCTTTGTTTCAGTGGAACTCCGGACGCGCCCCGAGCTCCGGGGCAAGCCCGTCATTGTTGGCTTCCCCGGGGAACGCTCGGTGGTCCTCTCAGGGTCATACGAGGCCCGCGCCTTCGGTGTGAAGTCGGCGATGCCCATGGCCGTGGCCATGCGCATGTGTCCGCAGGCGGTGGTCATTGAACCCCGGCACAAGCTGTACTACGAGGTGTCCGGGCAACTGATGGCCATCTTCGAATCCATCACCGGGCTTGTGGAGCCGCTCAGCGTTGACGAGGCCTTCCTGGACGTCACGGGGGCGCTGCGGCGGCTGGGCCCGCCCAGGGGAATCGGCGAGCTCATCCGGCGGCGCGTGGCAGCGGAACTGGGCATTACTGCATCCGTGGGAATTGCGGAAACCAAGTTCGTGGCGAAGATCGCTTCAACCCGCTGCAAGCCCGACGGCCTGCTGCTCATCGGGCCGGACGAAACCGTGCCCTATCTTCACAGCCTTCCGGTGGGCGCCCTTTGGGGCGTCGGCGCCAAGACCGGAGAGGTGCTTGCCAAGATGGGAATCAGGACGGTGGCGGACGTGGCGGCGACGCCGGTGTCGTCCTTGAAGAAGGTACTGGGGGCAACGGGGGAGCACGTGCACCAGCTTGCCTGGGGCATCGATCGCCGTCCCGTTACCCCGGTGCGGCTGGAAAAGAGCATCGGCGCCGAAGAGACCTTCGCCGTGGACACCGCCGATGACGCCCTCCTTCGCCGGGAACTGCTGCGGCTCTCCCACCGCACCGCCGCGCGCCTGCGGAGCTCCGGAATGGTTGCCCGGACCGTGGCGCTGAAGCTGCGCTTCGCCGACTTTTCCACCATCACGCGCAGCAGGACAGTCCAGACTCCGGTGGACAGTGCCCAGCTGATCTACGCAGTGGTCATCCAGCTCCTGGAGTCGCTCGGGACCCGGGCCATGGCTGTGCGGCTGGTGGGAGTAAGGGCTGAGCAGCTGGAGGAAGCTGCAAGGACCTCGCTCCAGCTGAGCATCGACCGCAGGGATGACAACTGGCGGGCAGCCGAGCAGGCGCTGGACGAGGTGACGCGCAAATTCGGCAGCAAATCCGTCCTGCCGGCCCGCCTGATGGAGCACGAAAGCCGGCCGGGAGACAGTTCCCAGCGCCCCGCCTGAGTGCCCGCCGGAGGGGTCCGGCAAAGTCATTGCCGTCTTTCAGATCAGCCCTCAACAATCTATCCTTATAGATACATAGTTTTCGAGTGAATGGACTTACTGCCGGACCCTCTTGGACATGCTCCCGCTCCCGCGTACGCGTGCTGCGTTCCTGTTCTGGCCACTGTCGGCCAGGCGGGAACTTTCCAGCAACAGCAGGCGTTTCAAGGGAAGTAGAAGTAGTGGCTGGGATCAGCCCGGACGTTGGCCTACAAAAGGAGGTCGTGATGCCGCTGTCGGAGCACGAACAGAAGCTGCTTGAGCAGCTTGAGAAGCAGCTTCACGAGGACGACCCGAAGTTCGCGAACTCAATGGGTTCGGACCCGGGACGTTCCTGGTCCACGAGGCATGTGGTTATTGGGGTCCTTTGCGCACTTGCCGGCGTCTTCCTGCTACTGGTGGGGGTCACCCTCCAGAACATCTTTGTCGGCGTCCTGGGCTTCGTGGTGATGGGCGGTGGGGTGTACTTCGCCACCATGCGCAGTTCCCGCGGGACGGCCGCGTCAAAGGCCGGCGGCGGAAAACCGGGCAAGCAGCGCAGTTCTTTCATGAGCAACCTCGAAGAGCGCTGGGACGAGCGCCGCAGGGGTGAACCCTAAACAGCCGGGACCTCCGGGTACCAGGCTCCTCCATTTCTCTCCCCCTCGAGGAGGGGGACTGCACGAAAAGACCCGCTGCGGCGGGTCTTTTCGTGTTTAACGGCAATTCCGCCGTCCGGGCGGCCCTGGGACTCCAGTTCGCCCCGCCCTGAGCAAAAAGTCCTCCACTTTCCACCACGGCCTGGATTCCGCGCCATTTCAAGGGCCATTTCCCACAAATTACCTGCTCACATGGCAGTTTCGCGTTGACTGTGGTGGAAAGTGGAGTAATGTGGAGGACATAAGAGGGTGGTTGCAACATTAGGGGATGTGCAGTTCCTGACTACGGACAGGCGGTGGGCCAGTGTTTCTGGGCACACACTCGCCGCGTCTGGATGAAAAGGGACGGATCATTCTCCCCGCCAAGTTCCGCGAGGAGCTTGCCAGCGGCCTGGTGCTCACGAGGGGCCAGGAACGTTGCATCTACGTCTTCAGCGAGAAGGAATTTGCACGGGTCCACGAGCAAATGCGGGAGGCGCCAATCTCCTCCAAGCAGGCACGTGACTATATCCGCGTATTTCTCTCTGGAGCCTCTGACGAGGTACCTGACAAGCAGGGGCGCGTGACCATTCCACCGGCGCTCCGGGAGTATGCAGGACTCGGAAGGGAACTTGCCGTCATCGGCGCCGGTACCCGCGCCGAGATCTGGGACGCCCAGGCTTGGAATGAATACCTTGCGGAGAAGGAAACAGCCTTTTCCGAAACTGACGATCCCATTCCGGGCATTCTCTGAATTCCGGAGCGGGGCGGCAGGTGGCTTCTTGGATGAGATCTCCAGCCGGCCCACCGGCTGCCAACCTGGCTCACCTTCCCCGGAGCCAGGCGGGCGAAACGGTAGGCGCGGATGGGGATCTGGTCCCAGAAGCAGCAGGTGACAACGACGGCGGGAAAGGACCAGGCATGACCGATCAACCCAAGCCCACGTCCGAACGCCATGTGCCGGTCCTTCGCGACCGGTGCATCAATTTGCTGGCACCGGGATTCGAAGCAGCAAGGCTCCGCGGCGAAACCCCCATCGCGGTGGACGCCACCCTTGGCATGGGCGGTCATTCCGAGGCGATGCTCCAGCGGTTTCCCGACCTCCACCTCATCGGCATTGACCGTGACGAGGAAGCACTCTCCCTGGCGGGGGAGCGGCTGGCTCCGTTCGCCGCCCGGATCGACCTGGTCCACGCGGTGTACGACGAGATCCAGGACGTCCTGGAGGACCTCGGTGTGGCGGAAGTGCACGGGATCCTGATGGACCTGGGTGTTTCCTCCCTGCAGCTGGATGAGCGTGAACGCGGTTTCGCCTACTCATTTGACGCGCCCCTGGACATGCGCATGGACACCAGCCGGGGCCAGACCGCGGCGGACGTGGTCAATACCTACAGCGAAGAGGACCTGGTCCGGATTATCCGCAAATGGGGCGAGGAAAAGTTCGCCGGACGGATTGCCAACAGGATCGTCGCGGCACGGGCCATCAAACCGTTCACCACCACCGGCGAACTGGTGGAGCAGATCCGTTCCGTGGTTCCCGCTTCTGCAGCGAAGTCCGGTGGACATCCTGCCAAGCGGACCTTCCAGGCCCTCAGGATCGAGGTCAACGAGGAACTCGACGTCCTGGAGCGTGCCGTCCCCGCCGCCGTGGCCTCGCTGGCTCTCGGGGGCCGCATCGTGGTCATGTCCTACCACTCCCTGGAGGACAAAATCGTCAAAGGCGTTCTCCAGGCCCGCTCCAAGTCTTCCGCTCCCCTTGGCTTCCCCGTTGAGCTGGAAGAACACAAGCCCGAACTCAAGACCCTGACCAAAGGCACCGAGGTGCCCACCGCCGTCGAAATCGCCGAAAATCCGCGCGCTGCCTCCGCCAGGCTCCGCGCGGCAGAACGAATCAGAGCCAGGAGAGCTGCATGAGCACCGCCGCCGTCAAGAACTTTCCCGTTGTCTCAGGCAGTTCGGCGGCCGACACCCGGCGCGCGGCCGACCCCGCCGGTGGACGGAAGGGCCGCACCCCGCTTTCCGTGGTCCGCACTGCGCCGCGGAAACGCCGGGCGCCGTTCGTCGTCCTTTGCTTTGCCATGCTCGCAGTGGCGTTGATGGCGGTGCTGGTCCTGAATATCTCGGTGTCCACCGCCCAGTACCAGCTGGTGGAACTGCGTGCCAAGCAGAGCACGCTGACCAAGACGAACCAGGACCTCACCCAGCAGGTGCAGAACTTCGAGGCCCCGCAGAACCTGGCGGCCAAGGCCACCGAACTGGGAATGGTGGCCTCCACCGTCAAGGGCCAGATCGACCTGTCCACGCTGTCAGTGACAGGAAAGGCCACGCCTGCGGTCAAGGGCGCAGCAGCGGGAGCCGTTATCCCATCGCCGGCGGTGGCCGGACAGCTTATTGTGCCGCCTGCCTCCAAGGGTGACACGGCGGACAAGGCCAGGACGGCAGATACCGGCAAGGCTCCTGCCGCCGCTCCCTCTGCCGCCGCTCCCTCCGCCGGCGCTGCCCAGGCCCCTGCTGCCCAGGCCGCTGCCGCGCAGGCTGCCGCAGCCGCTGCGGCTGCCGCGGCAACTCCGGCGCCCGAGCTTCACGGCGGCTCTGTTCCGGCGCCCCAGCAGAAGGTCCCCGGACAGTAGGCCAGCAGGCAGGTCAGGCAGCAGCGTCGAGCAGCAAGGAATATCACGGTGGCGGAGACGACCGGCAAAGCAGGAAAAAGCAAGGAACCCAACGCCACCAAGCGCTTGCGACTGGGACTGGGCGTCATGCTCACGCTCCTGCTGGTGGTGGGCGGGAAGCTCTTCCTGGTCCAGGGGCTTGACGTCGGCGGCATGGCCGAAGCGGCACTGAACAGCCGGATGACCTCGGCGATCCTTCCGGCCGAGCGCGGCAGCATCCTGGACTCACGCGGCACCGTTCTTGCCAACAGCGTGATCCGGTACAACATCGTGGTGGACCAGCGCGTCAACACCAAAACGGACGCCTACAAACGCCTCGAGCCCCAGGCCGACGGCCACGACAAACTGGTGGACGTCAGCCGCGACCAGGCGATCTCAGAACTTGCCGCGGCATTGGGCATGGACTCAAACGCGGTCCGTGACGCAGTGACGGGGGAACAGCCCTATTACATTGTGGCCAAGGACGTAAAGCCCGACGTCGAGGACCGCATTTCCAAGCTCCAGGTGCCCGGCATCGTGGCCGAGGGCGTCAGCAAACGCGTCTACCCCAACGGCGCCGTGGCCGGGGGAGTTGTGGGCTTCCTCCAGGACGGCACCACGGGCCAGGCAGGCATCGAGCAGACCCAGGACGACCAGCTCAAGGGCAAAGACGGCAAGCGCCTGTTCGAGATCGGTGCCGACGGGCTCCGCATCCCGGTGGGTCTTGACGAGCTGACCCCGCCGCAAAACGGCAAGGACGTCAAACTCACGCTCAATTCCGATCTTCAGTACTTTGCCCAGCAGGCCATCCAGAGCCAGGCGGACAAACTCAGTGCCGAATGGGGCGTCATCATTGTGATGGACGCCAAGACCGGGAACCTCCTGGCCCTGGCCGATACCAACTCCCCGGACCCCAACAACCCGGGGCTGGTGGCGGCCAAGGACCGCGGCGTCCGTTCCGTGACGGCCGCCTATGAGCCCGGCTCGGTGGAGAAGATGATGACCGCTGCAGCCGTCATCGACGAGGGACTCGCCAGCCCCCTGGACCATTTCACTATTCCACCCACCTACACCGTGGACGGCCAGACCTTCAGCGACGCGTTTGCCCATGGCACCGAGGAACGGACACTGGCCGGCATCATCGGTTACTCCATGAACACCGGAACGGTTATGGCCGGACAGCGGCTCAGCAAGGAACAACGCTACGACTGGCTGAAGAAGTTCGGCATCGGCGAGGCACCGGACATCGGACTTCCCGCTACGGCATCGGGCATCCTCACGCCGGCGGACCAATGGGACGGACGCCAGCAGTACACCGTCCTGTTCGGGCAGGGCGTTTCGCAGTCCACCCTCCAGACAGTCCGTGCCTACCAGAGCATCGCGAACAACGGCGTCATGCTGCAGCCGCGGCTGATCGATTCCTACATTTCCCCCGACGGCGCCGAGGAGAAAGTGCCGGCCCAGCCGTCGCGGCAGATTGTCTCCGAAAGCACGGCCCAACAGGTCCAGGACATCCTTGAAAGCGCTGTCACCGAAGGCGAAATCAAGGACGCCGGGATCGACGGCTACCGCGTTGGGGCCAAGACCGGCACGTCCGAATCACCGTGCGACGACGGCAAGTCCGGCTACTGCGGGTACACGGCCTCCATCGTGGGAATGGCGCCGATGGATGATCCCCGGTTTATTGTGGAGGTGGTGCTCCAGCGGCCGAAGGGCAGCATCTACGGCATCACCAACGGACCGGTGTTCCGGTCCGTCATGAGCCAGACGCTGCGGACTTACAACGTCCAGCCTTCCACCGGCCAGCCGGCCAGAATGCCGCAGTACGCCAAGTAGCAGCTGCGCCACGCCGGAAGTACCAGCAGCATCCAGCGCATCACAGTGCCCGGCGCGAACCATGCCGGGCACGCACTAGCACCATCGGAGATCCCCTTGTCAGAGTTCACCACGCCCGGCAACGACACGGCCCGGGACGACACGCCGGGCCGCTTCCGGCCTGCAGCCGTAGCGGCCGTGCCGCTGGCCGCCGTCGGACAGGCCGTTGGCGTAGCCGTCCCCGCCCCTGCCGCCGACGTGGAAATCACTGGCATCTCGATCAACTCACGCACCGTGGAGCCCGGCGACCTGTATGTGGCCCTCCCCGGGGCAAGCAGGCACGGGGCTGACTTCGCCACGGATGCCATCGGCGCCGGAGCTGCCGCCGTCCTCACGGACGAGGCCGGGGCGCGCCTGCTTGCCCTGTCCGCGGACACGCCCGTGCCCGTGCTCGTCGTCGACAATCCGCGCAACGAGGTGGGCCCCCTCTCCGCCATGATTTACCGGAGCCAGTCCGGCGACGGCCGCCCGCTGCAGCTTTTCGGCGTCACCGGGACCAACGGGAAGACCACCACCACCTACTTCATCACCTCCCTGCTGCGTGCACTGGGCCGCCAGCCGGGCCTGATCGGCACCATCGAGATCCTGGCCGGCGCAGAGCCGATCCCCAGCCTCCTCACCACGCCGGAATCGCCCGAAGTCCACGGGCTCCTCGCCCTCATGCACGAACGCGGGCTCGACACCGCAGCCATGGAGGTGTCCTCCCACGCCATCTCGTACCAGCGGGTGGATGGCCTGCTCTTCGACGTCGCCGGATTCACCAACCTCACCCAGGACCACCTGGACCTGCACCACACCATGGACGGCTACTTCGCCACCAAAGCCGAACTCTTCACACCGGGGCGCGCCCGGGCTGCCGTGGTGACGGTCGACGACGAGTGGGGACGGCGCCTGGCCGCCACCACCCAGCTGCCCGTCACCACGCTCAGCACCAGCGGCCAGGCCGCCGCGGACTGGACGGTCAGCGCTGCCTCGCCGCGCGGGCTCGGTACCGACTTCACCCTGACGGGGCCGGCCGGCGCCGTCCTGAACATCCACACCGGTTTGCCCGGCAGTTTCAACGTTGCCAACGCGGCCCTGGCGACACTCATGGTGCTCACGTCCGGGGTGGAAGTCCCCGACCTCCAGGCCGCCCTGGACAGCAGCGACCCGTTCACCGTGGCCGTGCCGGGACGGATGCAGCTGGTCGCCGAGCAGCCCGCCGCCGTGGTGGACTTCGCGCACAACACCGACGCCCTGGCGCGGGCCCTGGAGGCAGTCCGCTCGCCGGAACCGGACTCCCGCCTGATCGTCGTCTTCGGCGCCACAGGCCAACGGGACCAGGGCAAGCGGCCGGCCATGGGAGCCATTGCCGCCCGGCTTGCTGACACCGTGATCATCACCGATGACGACCCGCACGACGAAGACGCAGCAGCCATCCGGGCCGACGTGCTCGCCGGTGCCCGGGAAGCCGTGGAAAAGGAATCCCTGCAGGCCGACATCCTCGAGGTCTTTCCGCGGGACGAGGCCATCCGGCACGCCGCAGCGTTGGCGCGGCCGCAGGACACCATCCTGGTGGCAGGCCGCGGCCACGAGGTCTGGCAGGAAGTGAAGGGTGTGAACCTCGCCCTGGACGACAGGGTGGAGCTGCGCAGCGCCTTGACAGCCAGGGGATTCAACGTTCTCCACGACGACCGGATAGAGTCCTAGACCGAGATGATTGCATTTACTGCGGCGGAAATCGCCGAAATCACCAGCGGGCGCCTGGACGCCGATCCCGGAATTACGCCCCTCTCGGTGGTGACGGATTCACGCGAAGCCACCCCCGGTTCGCTGTACGTCGCAAAGCCGGGCGAGAACGCCGATGGCCACGACTTCATCGACGCTGCCTTTGCAGCGGGCGCCGTCCTGGCACTCGTCGAGCGCACCGTCGAGGCGCCGGAAGGCACTGCCTACCCGGCCGTCGTGGTTGAGGATGCAGTCCTGGCAATGGGCGCCCTTGCCGCCGAAGCCGTCCGGCGGATCCGCTCCGCCCGCTCAGAAGGGGGGGAGCAGCTTACCGTCGTGGGGATCACCGGTTCGGCCGGCAAGACCACCACCAAGGACCTGCTGGCCGGCATCCTGGCCGGACAGGGCAACACCGTGGCGCCGCAGGGCTCCTACAACGGTGAGGTGGGCGTTCCGCTGACCGTCTTCCGGGCGGACACCGACACCCGCTACCTTGTCATCGAGATGGGAGCCACGGGCATCGGCCACATCCGCTACCTCGCGGAGATGGTCAAGCCGGACATCGGAGTGGTCCTGGCAGTCGGAACAGCACATGCCGGCGAGTTCGGGGGCGTGGAAAACATAGCGCAGGCGAAGGGCGAGATGGTTGAGGGCCTTTCCGCCGCCGGCACCGCCATCATCAATCTCGACGATGAACGCGTCGCCGCCATGCGCAGCCGTACCCCGGCCAAGGTCCTCGGCTTCTCCGCCGACGGACACCGGGACGCCCAGGTGCAGGCCCTGAATGCCGACACCAACGCCGGCGGCAGCCCAGAATTCGACCTGCAGCTGCCCGACGGCGGTGCTCCCCGCCACGTGGCCAGCCGGCTTATCGGAGCGCACCACACTGGAAACCTGCTGGCAGCCGCGGCTGCCGCATGGGCCGCCGGAGTACCGGCAGACCACATCGCAGCTTCGCTGAGCAGCCAGGCCGCCGCCAGCCGCTGGCGCATGGAACGCACGGAGCGGCCGGACGGCGTCACCGTGATCAACGACGCCTACAACGCCAACCCCGAATCGATGCGCGCAGCCCTCCGCACGCTGGCCGACCTTGGCCGCGGCCGCCGCACCTGGGCGGTCCTCGGAGCCATGCTGGAACTGGGGGATGACTCCATCCGCGAGCACACCGCCGTGGGCACCCAAGTGGTGCGCCTCAACATTTCCAGGCTGCTGGTGGTGGGCCGGGAGGCGCGGGCGCTCTACGTCTCCGCCGTGCAGGAAGGGTCCTGGGGCGACGAATGCCTCTTTGCCGAAACCGTGGAGGAGGCCCACGACATCCTGGACACCGAACTCCAGCCGGGTGACCTGGTGCTGTTCAAGTCCTCCAACAGTGTGGGGCTTCGCCATTTGGGCGATCGGATAGCATTACCCCCAACCCCGACCCCTGCCGACGAAAGGAGCACTCTGCTGTGATTGCTCTGCTGATCGGCGCAGGCCTGGCCCTGCTCTTCGCCCTGGTGGGCACCCCCCTTTTCATCCGCCTCCTGGTGCACCGCGGCTACGGCCAGTTCATCCGCGACGACGGCCCGACGTCGCACCACACCAAGCGTGGAACGCCCACCATGGGCGGAACCGTCGTCGTAGCCGCGGTACTGCTGAGCTACGGGCTAACGCACCTCATCATGCTGATGATGAACCCGGATTCGCCCGGGCCGTCCGCTTCGGCACTGATCCTGCTGTTCCTCATGGTCGGAATGGGCCTGGTGGGATTCCTGGACGACTTCATCAAGATCTCGCGGCAGCGGAGCCTGGGCCTCAACGCCAAGGCGAAGCTCATCCTCCAGGGAGCCGTCGGCATCATCTTCGCCATCCTGGCGTTGAACTTCCCCAACAGCGCGGGCCTGACGCCGGCGTCAACGAAGATTTCGCTGGTCCGCGACCTGCCATGGCTCGACCTCGCCTTCGGCGGAACCGTCCTCGGCGCCATCCTGTTCGTCATCTGGTCCAACCTGATCGTCACCGCCGCCACCAATGGCGTGAACCTCACGGACGGCCTGGATGGCCTTGCCGCGGGAGCCTCGATCATGGTGTTCGGTGCATATACCCTCATGGGCATATGGCAGAGCAACCAGGCCTGCGGCTCGCCCCGGGAAGCCGGCAGCGGCTGCTACCTGGTCCGGGATCCCCTTGATTTGGCCCTGCTGGCGGCGATCCTGAGCGCCGCCCTGGTGGGCTTCCTGTGGTGGAACACCTCGCCGGCCAAGATCTTCATGGGCGACACCGGGTCATTGGCTATTGGCGGAGCGGTGGCCGGCTTTGCCATCCTTTCCCGGACCGAGCTCCTGCTCGGCATTGTGGGCGGCCTCTTCGTGCTGATCACCCTGTCCGTCATCATCCAGGTGGGCTACTTCAAAGCCACCGGCGGTAAACGCGTGTTCAAGATGGCGCCGCTGCAGCACCACTTCGAGCTGAAGGGGTGGGCCGAAGTCACCGTCGTGGTCCGGTTCTGGATCCTGGGCGGCCTCTTCGTCGCTGTCGGGCTTGGCATCTTCTACGCTGAATGGGTTGTACTGCTGTGACCGTTTCCCCCCGCCTGGCAAACCTTGTCTCCTGGGACTCCGACTGGGCCGGCCTCCGCGTGGTCGTGACCGGCATCGGAGTATCCGGCTTCGCCGCCGCAGACACCCTGATCGAACTCGGTGCACGCGTGGTGGTGGTCGATGCTGCCACCAGCGACACGGCCCGGGCGCATGCCGACACCCTGAAGATCGTGGGCGCCGCCGACGTGCTGCTGGGACCGGACGCCGTCACCCACATACCCCGCATCGACGGCGAACTACCCGAACTGATCGTGACGTCACCCGGATGGCGCCCGGACCAGGCCCTGCTGGCTGCCGCGGCCCGGGCACACATTCCCGTCTGGGGCGACGTCGAACTAGCCTGGCGGGTGCGCACCCGGGAAGGCCGGAAGACGGCCGACTGGCTTGCCATCACGGGCACCAACGGCAAGACCACCACGGTTGGACTCACCGAATCGATGCTGCGTGCCGCCGGGCTCAAGGCGATCGCGGTGGGAAACGTCGGCACCCCTATCCTCGATGCCCTGCGGGACCCCGTGGAGTACGACGTCTTCGCCGTCGAACTCTCCAGTTTCCAGCTGCACTGGGCGGAATCCGTGTCGCCGGTAGCCAGCGTCTGCCTCAATGTGGCCGAAGACCACGTGGACTGGCACGGTTCCTACGACTCGTATCTCGCCGACAAGGCGAAGGTCTACGAGCGAACCCAAAAGGCCTGCATCTATAACGCGGAGCAGGTGGAAACCGAACGCATGGTGGAAAACGCGGATGTGGTGGAGGGTTGCCGCGCTGTGGGCTTCACGACGGTCACTCCCGCGGTCAGCATGCTCGGAGTGGTGGAAGGACTACTGGTGGACCGGGCGTTCATTGAGGAACGCAGGAACAGCGCTGCCGAGCTGGCCTCAATGACCGACCTTGGTCCGCTGGCTCCGCGCCACATGGTTGCCAATGCCCTGGCCGCCGCCGGCCTCGTGCGCGCGTACGGTGTGGACGCCAAGGCTGTCCGCCAAGGCATCCTGGACTATGTCCCGGGCGACCACCGGATCCAGCCTGTAGCCCGCCTGAACGGCGTCCTTTGGGTCAACGACTCCAAAGCCACCAACCCGCATGCGGCGTCCGCATCCCTGTCGGCCTTCAGCAACGTGGTCTGGATCGCCGGCGGCCTCTCCAAGGGCGTGAGCTACGACGACCTGGTGAGGGACCACGCAGCCCGGCTCAAGGCCGTGGTACTGATCGGAACGGACTCCTCCCAGCTCCGGGAGGCCCTCCGGCGACACGCGCCCGATGTCCCGGTGATCGAGCCGGGGGCAGGCGAGACTGAAGGAGTGCAGACTGCTCCGGCGCCCGGTGGCACTTCCGCCGGTTCCACCGGCAACGGAGAACAGGTGATGTCCCGGGCCGTTGCGTCAGCGGCACGGCTCGCCGAATCCGGCGACACCGTGCTGATGGCGCCGGCAGCTGCTTCCATGGATCAGTTCTCTTCCTACGCTCACCGTGGTGGTACTTTCATCGACGCTGTCCGCGAGCTGGTGGAAGGGAAGGCCCAGACCGGCGAGGAGTAACGATGGTCAGCACGCCCACCCGGCCGAAGGGTGGCAAGCCGCAGGGTGGCAAGCCACGCCCCGGCTCCACGGCCACCCGGCAGCCTGCTGCGGCGGGCGCGAAGCTGCGGACCCTCTACCGCCGGTTCTGGTCGGCGCTGGAGGGGACAGGCACGTCCCGGAACGGCTCCACGTACTACCTCATCCTCGGCGCCACGCTTGCGTTGACGGCTATCGGGATCATGATGGTCCTCTCCGCCTCCAGCGTTGAGTCCATCGCTGCCGGCAAGTCCCCCTACGGGGACGCCCTGAAACAGGGGATCTTCGCAGCGATCGGCATCTTCACCATGTTCGTGCTCTCGCGGATCAACGTCGTCTGGCTGAAACGCCTCGCATGGCCCGCCGTGGGTGTTGCCGTGCTGCTCCTGGGCCTGGTGCAGGTGGTGGGAGACGAGGTCAACGGCAACCGGAACTGGATCGACCTGGGCGGGATCACCTTCCAGCCTTCCGAAGCGGCCAAACTCGCCCTTGCCCTGTGGCTGGCAACGGTGCTGGCCCGGAAGGGCAAACTGCTCAGCCGGTGGCAGCACGTGCTGGTCCCCGCAGTGCCCATGGCAGCCATCGTCATCGTGCTGATCCTGGTGGGCAACGACCTCGGCACCGCCATGATCATCATGATGATCATGGCCGCCGCACTGTTCTTCGCAGGTGTTCCGCTTTACCTCTTCGGCATCGCCGGCATCATCGCTGCTGCCGGCACCGCTGTCATGGCCATCACCAGCTCCAACCGCATGTGCCGCATCACCTCGTGGTGGACCGGCCAGTCCTGCGCCGACGGCATCGACGCCAACTACCAGGCCACCAACGGCATGTACGGCCTTGCCTCCGGCGGCTGGCTGGGTGTGGGCCTGGGGCAGAGCCGGCAAAAGTACAGCTGGATCCCCGAAGCCCACAACGACTTCATCTTCGCCATCATCGGCGAGGAACTCGGCCTGGTGGGGACCGTCGTCGTCCTGGTCCTTTTTGCCATCCTGGGTGCCGCCATCTACCGCGTGGTGGTGGCACAGGAGGACATGTTCCACCGGGTCCTGGCCGGCACCATCATGGTCTGGCTGCTGGGCCAGGCAACCGTGAACATGTCCGTGGTCACGGGTTTGATGCCCGTCATCGGCGTGCCGCTGCCGTTCATTTCCTACGGTGGCTCGGCGCTGCTGATGTCACTGTGCGCCGTGGGCGTTGTCCTCTCGCTGGCGCGGGAGCAGATGGCTCCGGCCATGCGGCCCAAACGGATGCTGAAGTTCAAGGCCCGGCCAGGGCGGAAACAGAACCAACCAAAGAATTCCAGAAAGCGTGCCTGACCCCAAATGACTGCGACACACCCTTCCATTGTCCTGGCCGGCGGCGGAACGGCGGGCCATATCAGCCCGCTGCTCGCCATCGCCGCCGCCCTCCGGAGCGAAGCCCCGGATGCCGCCATCCTGGCGGTTGGTACGCCCTCAGGCATGGAAACCCGGCTGGTTCCGGCCGCCGGCGTGCAGCTGGCCACGATCGACCGCGTGCCGCTTCCGCGCAAGCCCTCCGCAGACCTGCTCCGCCTGCCGGCCAGGCTGGCCGGCGCAGTCCGCCAGGCCGGCGCCATCCTGGACCGGGCGCAGGCCGATGTCCTGGTGGGCGTAGGCGGTTACGTGTGCACGCCGATGTACCTGGCGGCGCGGAAGCGCCGGATCCCCGTGGTGATCCATGAAGCCAACGCCCGTCCGGGACTGGCCAACCGTGTGGGGGCCTTCCTGAAGGGCCGGGTTGCCGTGGCCTTCGAGGGCACCCCGCTGCCCAATGCCGTGCACGTGGGCATGCCCATGCGGAAGGAGATTTCCGGCCTGGACCGGAAGAGCGCCCGCACCGCCGCACGCGAGGCGCTGGGGCTCGATCCCCAGCAGCCAACCCTGATCGTCACCGGCGGTTCCTCCGGCGCCCAGAGCATCAACCGGACAATCGCCGCCGCCGTTGGCCACCTTGCGGACGCCGGTATCCAGACCCTCCACATCACCGGCCGCGGCAAGACAGTCCTGGACCAAACGGGCCAACCCCTCGCTGCGGATGGCTACCGGCAGGTGGAGTACATCGACGGCATGGAGCTTGCCTATGCCGCGGCCGACCTTCTCCTGGCCCGGTCGGGAGCGGCAACGGTGAGCGAAGTGGCCGCAGTCGGCGTCCCGGCAGTCCTGGTGCCGCTGCCCATCGGAAACGGGGAACAGGCGCTGAACGCGGCCGGCCTGGTCGCCGCAGGCGGAGCAGTGCTGGTGGCCGACCGTGACTTCACTCCGGAATGGGTTGCCCGGGAGCTGATCCCGCTGGTCACCGATAAAGCACGGCTGGCCGAAATGGAAGCCAAGTCCTACCGGCTCGGAATCCGAAATGCCGACCAGCGCATGGCTGGTCTTGTCCTGGAAGCGGTATCTGCATGAGCCCCCACAACACCCCCCGGCTGGAATCCCTGGGAAAGGTGCACTTCATCGGCATCGGGGGAGTCGGCATGTCCGCCGTGGCCCGCATCATGGTGGCGCGCGGAGTCCCGGTCAGCGGATCCGATGCGAAGGACCTGCCCGTCATGGCCGACCTCGCCGCGGCCGGGGCGCGCATCGCCGTCGGCTACTCCGCCGGAAACCTGGCCGACGCGCAGACCGTGGTTGCGGGCTCGGCCATCCGCGGGGACAACCCCGAGCTCGCCGCGGCGCGGAAGGCGGGACTGCCGGTGCTGCACCGGTCCCAGGCCCTGGCAGCCACCATGGGCGACGACACCGTGGTAACGGTGGCTGGAACACACGGCAAGTCCACCACCACCTCGATGGTGACGGTGCTGCTCCGCGCGGCGGGCCTGGATCCGTCCTTTGCCGTCGGCGCCAACATCCCCGCACTCGGCGTGAACGCTGCGCATGGTACGTCCGGCATCTTCGTTGCCGAGGCTGATGAATCCGACGGCTCCTTCCTGAACTACCGGCCCCGCATCGCCATCGTCACCAACGTGGAACCTGACCACCTTGATTACTACGGCACCGCTGAAGCCGTCTACGAGTCGTTCGACCGCTTCACGGCCCTGTTGCCCGCTGACGGCCTCCTGGTGGCCTGCGCCGACGACGCCGGAGCCCTGGCCCTGGCGGAGCGGACCCGGGCGCGGGGCAACACACGGGTGGTCCTGTACGGCACCGGTGATGCGGCGGACGTCAGGCTGGACGACGGCGGCCCGGGGCAGGTTGCCATATCCGCCGGCGGTGCGCGGTTCCCTTTGTCATTGCAGGTGCCCGGACGGCACAACGCGCTGAACGCCGCAGCCGCCTTTGCGGTGGCCCTCGAGCTCGGGGTGGACGCGGCAGCCGCGGCCGCCGGCCTGGCCCGCTTCTCCGGCGCATCCCGCCGGTTTGAGCTCAAAGGTGGGGCACGGGGCGTGCGGGTATTCGACGACTACGCGCACCACCCCACGGAGGTCCGCGCCGCCCTCACCGCAGCCCGCTCGGTGGCAGGCGGCCACAAGGTCCATGTCCTGTTCCAGCCGCACCTGTTTTCCCGGACCCGTGAATTCGCGGCAGAGTTCGCCGATGCCCTGAACCTGGCCGATACCGCCCTGGTCCTGGACATCTACCCGGCGAGGGAAGACCCGATCCCGGGCGTCACGAGCCAGCTCATCGCGGACCACCTCACGGAGGGCGGTCGGCTGGTCTCGGCCGACGACGCCGTAGGCACCCTGGCACGGGCCGCTGCGGACGGGGACGTTGTCCTTACCGTGGGCGCCGGCGACGTCACAGCCTACGGCCCGAAAATTGTGGAGGCACTGAGTGCCTAGTTCCCGACGCCCCACCTACGCCCCGGCCGGCCGGAACAGGCGGGCCGATCCCGGCTCCGGGAAAACCGCCGCGAACAACGCAGGTGACAATGCCCCCAAGGGGGCCGCATCTTCCCCGACCGCCGCAGCCGGTGGCAGCGGCGACGTGATTACCGCATCCCGCAGCGTCCCGGACCAGGCGCCCTCCAATCCGGCCAAGGAACAGAAGGCCGCCGGCGCGACAGTCCTTGCGTTCCCTGAGCCCAAAGGCCGGCGCCGCCGGAAAAAGATCCTCCTCGCCGTGGGAACGGTGCTGGTTCTGGTGGCCGGGCTGCTGGCCGGAGCCGTCTACTCGCCGGTCCTTGCTTTGCAGAACGTCTCGGTGACAGGCACGCGGCTTCTCACCCCGGCCCAGGTGCAGACTGCGCTGGAGCCCCTGCGCGGCAAGCCGCTGCCGCAGATCAGTGACGACGACGTCCGCAGGCTGCTGGACAACCTGATCCAGGTCAAGTCCGTGTCCGTCGAGGCACGGCCGCCGTCCACCCTCGCCGTCGCAGTGCACGAGCGGGTGCCCGTGGCGCTGGTCAAGCAGGGGGAGCAGTACCAGCTGGTGGACGTCGACGGCGTCCAGCTGGCTACCACGGACGATCCGGCGTCGGCGTCGCTGCCGGTGATCGACGGCGGCGCCGGCGCGATCGGCCAGGACCTGTTCCGCGCCACCGCCGCCGTCCTGGGGGCCCTGCCGGCCGACGTGCTGGCGAAGCTCTCGAACGCGTCCGCGCAGTCCGTGGACGCCGTTGAACTCAAGCTGGTGGACGGCCAGACCATCGTGTGGGGCAACGCCTCCGAGAAGGAACTCAAGGCCAAGGTCCTGGCCGCCCTCCTCAAGGCTCCGGCCGATCCCAAGAATCCGGTCAGGGTCTACGATGTCAGTGTGCCCCGGCACCCCGTGACGCGCTGAGCGCTTTCTTTCCCGGTATTAATCCGACACGCGGACCCGGTTATTGAATGTGGGAACCAGAGGAAATACCGTCACAGACAAGAGTTACTTGACATAACTATAACCTTCAACTCGAAGGTTAAGGTTGCAGGCTTCAAGCTCTCCATCAGTTTTCGCAATAAGACACGAACAAGGGACACGTAACGTGGCAGCTCCGCAGAATTACTTGGCCGTCATCAAAGTCGTCGGCATCGGCGGCGGTGGCGTGAACGCAGTCAACCGCATGATCGAGGTCGGCCTCAGGGGTGTTGAATTCATCGCCATCAACACCGACGCCCAGGCCCTGCTCATGAGCGACGCCGACGTGAAGCTCGACGTCGGACGGGAACTGACCCGGGGCCTGGGCGCCGGCGCCAATCCCGAGGTGGGCAAGCAGGCCGCCGAGGACCACGCGGACGAGATCGAGGAAGTCCTGCGCGGCGCCGACATGGTCTTCGTCACCGCCGGTGAAGGCGGCGGCACCGGTACCGGCGGCGCGCCCGTCGTCGCCCGCATTGCCCGCTCGCTCGGCGCCCTGACCATCGGCGTGGTCACCCGCCCGTTCACCTTCGAGGGCCGCCGCCGTGCCGGTTCCGCCGAGGCCGGCATCGACGCCCTGCGCGACGAGGTGGATACCCTGATCGTGATCCCCAACGACCGTTTGCTGTCCATCAGCGACCGCAACGTGTCCGTGCTCGACGCCTTCCGCTCCGCGGACCAGGTCCTGCTGTCCGGTGTCCAGGGCATCACCGACCTCATCACCACGCCCGGCCTGATCAACCTGGACTTCGCCGACGTCAAGTCCGTCATGCAGGGTGCCGGCTCGGCCCTCATGGGCATCGGTTCCGCCCGTGGCGAAGACCGCGCCGTCAAGGCGGCCGAACTGGCCATCGCCTCGCCGCTGCTGGAAGCGTCCATCGACGGCGCCCACGGCGTCCTGCTGTCCATCCAGGGCGGCTCGGACCTTGGCCTGTTCGAAATCAACGAGGCTGCGCGGCTGGTCCAGGAAGTGGCCCACCCCGAGGCCAATATCATCTTCGGTGCCGTCATCGACGATGCCCTGGGCGATGAAGCACGCGTCACGGTCATCGCTGCCGGATTCGACGACGTCAAGGCCACCTCGCCCTCCATGGACCAGTCCCAGCCGCAGACCGCCCCGCAGCGGCCCGCTGCCCCTGCCGCGGCGCCCGCCTCTGCCCACCCCCAAAACGGAAACCACCAGGGCAACGGAAACCACCAGCAGAACGTCCAGCCGATCCATGCCGGTGTTGGTGCCGCGGGACTCAGCAATTGGGGGCAGCAGCGCCCCTCTGCCGTCCCCGCTGACTCGGGCTTCGACGTCGACCTGCCCTCCGTCGTGGAGCCGGACCTGACCGGCACCCACCCGGATGACCTGGATGTCCCCGACTTCCTGAAGTAGGCACCGGTTTGTTCCACTGGCGCGCCGACATCCTCCCCGGGGTGTCGGCCGCATTCACCGACGTGCATGCGGGAAACCTTGCCCTGCATGTAGGAGACGATCCCGCTGCCGTCCTGGAGCGCAGGGCACGCCTGGAGCGGTCCATCGGAGTCGCGCCCCGGGCGCTCCGCTTCATGAACCAGGTCCACGGGACCAGCGTGGCGCTGATGGAAGCGGAGTCTCCCGGCCCTGAAGCCGACGCCATGGTGTCCCGCGGACTTCCGCTGGCCGTCATGGTTGCGGACTGCATTCCCGTGCTGCTCGCCGGGGAGTCCGCGGCCGGGCCCGTGATTGCCGCGGTGCACGCCGGCCGCCCGGGCATCGCAAACGGTGTCCTTCCTGCCGCCGTAGACAGCATGCAGTCCCTTGGTGCGTCACGGATCCGGGCCTGGCTGGGGCCCTCAATCTGCGGGTCCTGCTACGAGGTTCCTGCAGCACTGCGGGATGAGGTGGCTGCCGTGGTCCCCGCCGCCCGGAGCACCACGTCCTGGGGGACACCTGCCCTGGACCTTCCTGCCGGTGCGCGCAGCCAGCTCGAGGGTGCGGGCGTGGGCGTGGAATACGCAGGGGGCTGCACCCTTGAGACGGAAACGCTCTATTCGTACCGCCGCGACCGCAATACCGGCCGTTTTGCCGGGTTGGTCTGGTGCCATGACTGAGGTTGCAGGTACCGGGCACGGCAGTGCGGATGACTCGCGCAGTGCCGAACTTGCGGAACGGCTTGCCGCCGTCTGGAAGCGCATCGCAGCCGCGGCTGCGGGCGCCGGCCGCGGGGACAAGCTGCCCTCCCTGATCGTGGTCACGAAGTTCCACCCCGCGGACGATATCCGGCGCCTGGCCGCCCTTGGAGTTACGGATGTGGGCGAGAACCGGGACCAGGAGGCTGCCGCCAAAGCCCTCGAGCTGGCAGACCTGGACCTGGCGTGGCATTTCGTTGGCCAACTGCAGACCAAGAAGGCCAAGTCCGTGGCCCGCTACGCCTCCGCCGTCCATTCCGTAGACCGGCCCCAGCTCGTGGAGGCGCTGGCCAAGGCGGTTCGCCACGAAATGGACGCCACCGGGCGGGCACCCCTGGACTGCTTCATCCAGGTCAGCCTTGAGCACGACGGCGGCACGCACCGCGGCGGTGCGGACCCCACCGACGTGCCACACCTGGCAGAACGGATCGCCGGGTCGGAAGGCCTGAACCTGGCCGGCGTGATGGCAGTTGCCCCGCTGGGCGCGCCACCTGAGCCGGCGTTCGAACAGCTCGCGGGAATTTCCGCCCGGCTGGCTGCGGACTACCCCTCCGCCACTGCCATATCGGCAGGCATGAGCCAGGACCTGGAGGCGGCCATTAAGTTCGGGGCGACACACCTGCGAATCGGTTCGGATGTTCTCGGTTCCCGTCCCGCCGTGGGGTAGCGTCGGAGCTATTGGAAGTGATGGGCGGGGGACTCCAGTGCTGTCAAATCATTGGGCGGCCCGCTTACGGGACACGATTAGGAGTCGACCATGGCCGGCGCTCTGCGCAAGACAATGATCTATCTTGGGCTCGCCGACGGCGATGAGCATTACGAGCCCGAGCAAACGACCACACGTAAGGATGAGGACGAACCGATGGAAGTTGACCGCGAGGAACGCCGCGCTCCGGCGCCGGTCCGCGAAGTCAGCCGCGAGGCGTCCTACGCCCCTGAAGAGGAATACCGCGCCCCTGTGACCCCCATTAAGCGTGCGGCTTCCAGCCGCGAAGAGAACACTGGACTTCGCCAGATCACTACCATCCACCCGCGCTCCTACAACGATGCCAAGCTCATCGGTGAGAGTTTCCGGGACGGGATTCCGGTGATCATGAACGTCACGGACATGGGTGAGGCCGATGCCAAGCGCCTGGTGGACTTCTCGGCCGGACTTGTCTTTGGCCTGAGGGGAAGCATTGAGCGGGTGACCAACAAGGTGTTCCTGCTCTCACCGTCCTACGTTGAAGTGATCGGTGACGACAAGAAGGCCAGCGATACGCAGGCCAGTTTTTTCAACCAAAGCTGAGCGCAGAGGCTGCACACAGATGCCAGGCAGGGACACCTGTCTGGCATCTGTGCTGAAATAGACAAGACACCGGCAGTACGATCCCGGCCGCCACGATGGATGGGCCGCACGAACATGGAGATATGAAATAAGTCATGGGAATTGTTTTCGGACTTCTCTATCTCGCCCTGCTGCTGTTCTTTGTCGCCCTCATCATCCGCCTGGTGTTCGACTGGGTGCAGATGTTTGCCAGGGACTGGCGGCCCCGGGGCGCGGCTCTGGTGGTGGCGCACGCCGTGTATTCCATTACCGACCCGCCGCTGAAGGGCCTGCGGCGCATGATTCCGCCGCTCCGGCTCGGCGGCGTCTCCCTGGACCTGGGCTTCCTGATCCTGTTCATCGGCGTCAGCATTGCGATGAGCGTCACCAGGGGACTGGCCTGATTTACCCACCAGGGCCGGGCAATGCAAGGTGTTCCCCCCGGGAACAGCTAGTGTAAAGCGAAGAAACCTCGCGTTTGACACCGCAGTGTTGAATTAGAGTAAGCAGACCAAATTTAGGTACCGTAGTTTTGACGGCCGGAAGGCCTACTGACTAACCAGACCAGTGAGGTGACCAGATGGCTTTGACGCCAGAAGACGTTGTCAACAAGCGCTTTCAGCCCACCAAGTTCCGCGAGGGCTATGACCAGGACGAGGTTGACGACTTCCTGGACGAAATCGTCGTTGAACTCCGCCGCCTGAACCAGGAAAACGACGAGCTCCGCAAGAAGCTCGCCGAAGCAGGTTCGAGTGTTCCGGCCAGCTCAGCTGCCGCCCCCGTGGTGGAGAAGGTCCCCGCGCCGGTCAAGGCCGACAAGGACGAGGCCCGTGAAAAGGCTGAGGCCGAGGCGAAGGCTGCCGAAGCCAAGAAGAAGGACATCCAGCCGGCTGCCCCGGCTGCCGCCGCACCGGCCGCCCCTGCAGGCGTGGCCACTCCTTCCGCTGAATCCGCTGCAGGCCTGCTGGCCATGGCGCAGCAGATGCACGACCGCCACGTCGCCGACGGCCAGGCCCAGAAGGACAAGATCATCGCCGAAGCGCAGATCGAAGCCAGCAGCCTCGTCAACGACGCCCAGGAGAAGTCCCGCAAGATCCTCGGCGCGCTGGAGCAGCAGCGGTCCGTCCTGGAACGCAAGGTGGAGCAGCTCCGCGGCTTCGAACGCGACTACCGTTCACGCCTGAAGGCCTACATCGAGGGCCAGCTCCGCGACCTGGATGCCCGCGGCTCAGTAGCGACCCCGGAAGTCAGCGAAGCCAACTAAGTCTGGCAGCACGTATTCTGAAAGCCGGTGGCTGAGGATTCCTCGGCCACCGGCTTTTGGCATTGAGACCCAGCACCACGAATTGAAAGCACCATGACTGACGAACTCGCTGCGGATGCGGCACGCCCTGTCCCACCCTCACCACGCCCGCGCCGGGCAGTGCTGCTGTCCCTGTTCGCCGGGTTCGCGGTTTTCGCCTACGTCCTGGACCAGCTGACCAAACTCTGGGTCACTTCCACCATGGTGGAAGGGGAGCGGATTCCCGTCCTGCCGCCCCTCCTGCACTGGTACTTCATCCGGAATTCGGGTGCTGCGTTTTCCATTGGTGAGAATGTCACGTGGGTGTTTTCCATCATCATGGCCGCCGTGGCCGTCGCCATCCTTTTCCAGGTGCGCAGGCTGGGTTCTGCGTGGTGGTCCCTTGCCTTGGGTTTGCTGCTCGGCGGGGCCCTGGGCAACCTCACCGACCGGCTCTTCCGCGAACCGTCCTTCGGCATGGGCCACGTGGTGGACTTCATCCAGCTGCCCAATTTCGCCATCTTCAACATCGCCGACTCGGCCGTCGTCTCCGCCGTCGCCATCATCTGCCTCCTGACCATCCGCGGAATCGCGCTGGACGGAACCCGGCTGGGGAACGCGCACAAGGAAAAGACCGCCCATGACTGAGCGCGTTGTGGTGGCTGACGAATACGGCGGGACGCGGGCTGACGCCGGGCTGGCCGGCCTTTTGGGGGTATCCCGTTCCGTGGCCGCGTCCCTGCTGGCGGAGGGCCACGTCCTGAACCGGGGCAAGGCATTGGGAAAGTCGGCAAAACTCGTGGCCGGGGACGTCCTGGACGTCACCGTCCCGGAGCGGCGTGACCCGCTGGAAGTCGTGGAGGAGATTGTGGAAGGCCTGAACATCCTGCTCGACGACGACGATTTCGTCGTCGTCGACAAACCCGTGGGCGTGGCCGCCCATCCCTCGCCCGGCTGGGTGGGGCCCACAGTGGTAGGCGGCCTGGCCGCCGCCGGGTACCGCATCTCCACGTCGGGTGCCCCGGAGCGGGCAGGAATCGTCCACCGCCTCGACGTCGGGACCTCCGGCGTGATGGTCGTGGCCAAGTCCGAGCGGGCCTACACAGCCCTGAAACGCGCCTTCAAGGAGCGCACGGTGGACAAGGTCTACCACGCGGTGGTGCAGGGCCTTCCCGATCCCCTGACCGGGACCATCGACGCCCCCATCGGACGCCACCCCGGGCATGACTGGCGTTTTGCCGTAATCGAGGATGGCCGCCCCTCGGTGACCCATTACGAGGTCCTGGAGGCATTCGGCAAGGCCAGCCTGGTGGAGGTCCACCTTGAAACCGGGCGGACCCACCAGATCCGGGTCCACTTCTCCGCACTCCGCCACCCCTGCGCCGGCGACCTCACGTACGGCGCCGACCCCCGCCTTGCCGCCACCCTTGGGCTTACCCGCCAGTGGCTGCACGCCCGCGCACTGTCATTCGACCACCCCGTGACGGGGGAGCGTGTCACGGTCACCAGCGACTACCCCCAGGACCTGGCTTACGCACTGGAAGTACTCGAATCGGGACAGGCCTGACACGGGCCTCCTGGCGGAGCAGCAAAGCGGCAGCGCTTAGAATGGTGCGGTGAGTTCCAGCAAAGATTCGTTTGTCCACCTGCACACCCACACCGAATATTCCATGCTGGATGGAGCTGCCCGGCTGGGGGAGCTGTTCGACGAAACCGAGCGCCTGGGCATGCCTGCCCTCGCCACGACGGACCACGGCTACCTGTTCGGTGCCTTCGATTTCTGGCGAAAGGCCACGGACAAGGGCATCAAGCCGATCATCGGCGTCGAGGCGTACGTAACCCCCGGCACCGCCCGGACGGACAAGGAACGCGTCCGGTGGGGCGACGAATCCCAGCGCAAGGACGACGTCTCCGGCGGTGGGTCCTACACCCACATGACGCTGCTGAGCTACAACAACGTGGGCATGCGGAACCTGTTCCGGGCCTCGTCCATCGCCTCGCTTGACTCGGTGTTCGGCAAGTGGCCCCGGCTGGACCGCGAACTGCTGAACACCTACTCGGAAGGGCTGATCGCCACCACCGGATGCCCCTCCGGTGAGGTCCAGACCCGGCTCCGGCTCGGCCAGTACCGCGAAGCCTTGGAAGCAGCGGCCGAATTCCGGGACATCTTCGGCGCGGACAACTACTTCTGCGAACTGATGGACCACGGGCTGGACATTGAACGGCGCGTCACCGGTGACCTGCTGCGGCTGGCCAAGGACCTGAACCTGCCGCTGGTGGCCACCAATGACCTCCACTACACCCACGAGCACGACGCCAAGGCACACGAGGCGCTGCTGGCCATCCAGTCCGGCTCCACGCTGCTGGAACCCACCTATGACAACGGCGGTTCGCGGTTCGCGTTCTCCGGCAGCGGCTACTACCTCAAATCCCCCCAGGAGATGCGGGAGCTCTTCCGCGACCATCCGGAGGCATGCGACAACACCCTGCTCATCGCCGAGCGCTGCGAGGTGTCCTTCAACACGGATGCCAACTACATGCCGCGGTTCCCCTGCCCGCCCGGCGAGGACGAAACCTCCTGGCTGGTCAAGGAAGTGGACAAGGGCCTGAAGTACCGTTACCCGGGCGGCATACCGGACGAGGTCCGCAAGCAGGCCGACTACGAGCTCGGCGTCATCACCTCCATGGGCTTCCCGGGCTACTTCCTGGTGGTTGCCGACTTCATCAACTGGGCCAAGAACAACGGCATCCGGGTGGGCCCCGGGCGTGGTTCGGGTGCAGGCTCGATGGTGGCCTACGCCATGCGCATCACCGACCTCGACCCCCTGCGCCACGGACTGATCTTCGAACGGTTCCTCAACCCGGACCGCGTCTCCATGCCCGACTTCGACGTCGACTTCGATGACCGGCGCCGTTCCGAGGTCATCGACTATGTGACCCGGAAGTACGGCGACGAGCGCGTGGCCATGATCGTCACGTACGGCACCATCAAGACCAAGCAGGCCCTCAAGGACTCCTCCCGTGTCCTTGGCTACCCCTTCAGCATGGGCGAGCAGCTGACCAAGGCACTGCCGCCGGCCGTGATGGCAAAGGACATCCCGCTGGCGGACATCCAGAACCCGGAAGCCAAGCGTTACAGCGAGGCGGGGGACTTCCGGCAGCTCATTGCCACCGACCCCGAAGCCGCCAAGGTTTTCGAGACGGCCCTGGGCATTGAAGGCCTGAAGCGGCAGTGGGGCGTGCACGCGGCCGGCGTGATCATGTCCTCCGACCCGATCATCGACGTCATCCCCATCATGCGCCGTTTCCAGGACGGCCAGGTGATCACCCAGTTCGACTATCCCACGTCCGAGGGCCTTGGCCTGATCAAGATGGACTTCCTGGGCCTGCGGAACCTGACGATCATTTCCGATGCCCTTGAGAACATCAAGATGAACCGGGGCATCGAGCTGGACCTGGAAAACCTCGAGCTGGACGATGCCGAGTCCTATGAACTCCTGGCCCGCGGCGACACCCTGGGTGTCTTCCAGCTCGATGGCGGTCCCATGCGGTCGCTGCTCAAGCTCATGAAGCCTGACAACTTCGAAGACATTTCCGCCGTCCTGGCGCTCTACCGTCCGGGCCCCATGGGCGCCAACGCGCACACCGACTACGCGCTGCGCAAGAACGGGATCCAGGAAGTGATCCCCATCCATCCGGAACTCGAGGAACCCCTCAAGGAAATCCTCGGCGGCACCTATGGCCTGATTGTGTACCAGGAGCAGGTCATGGCCGTGGCCCAGAAGCTGGCAGGCTATTCCCTGGGCCAGGCGGACATCCTCCGCCGCGCCATGGGCAAGAAGAAGAAGTCCGAGCTGGACAAGCAGTTTGCGGGCTTCTCCCAGGGCATGCAGGACAACGGCTACTCCATGGAGGCCGTCAAGACCCTCTGGGACATCCTGCTGCCCTTCTCCGACTACGCCTTCAACAAGGCGCACTCCGCCGCGTACGGCGTGATCTCCTACTGGACCGCGTACCTCAAGGCGCACTATGCGCCGGAATACATGGCGGCCCTGCTGACCTCGGTGGGCGATGACAAGGACAAATCGGCCATCTACCTCAACGAGTGCCGGCGCATGGGCATCACGGTCCTTCCGCCGGACGTCAACGAGTCTGCCCTGAACTTCACTCCGGTGGGGAACGACATCCGCTTTGGCATGGGTGCCATCCGCAATGTGGGCGTCAACGCCGTCGAGGCCATGGTGGCCGCCCGCGAAAGCGAGGGCGCCTTCACCTCGTTCAAGGACTACCTGATGAAGGTGCCGGCCGTGGTCTGCAACAAGCGGACCATCGAATCCCTCATCAAGTCGGGGGCGTTCGACTCACTGGGCCACCACCGCCGTGCCCTGGCAATGATCCATGAAGAGGCGATCGACTCCGTCATCACCCTCAAGCGCAACGAGGCCATTGGCCAGTTCGACCTTTTCGCCGGATTCGAGGAAGCGGGTTCGGAGTCGTCCTCCCTGAGCATCGAGATTCCGGACCTGCCCGAGTGGGAGAAGAAGGACAAGCTCTCCTTCGAGCGGGACATGCTGGGACTCTACGTGTCGGACCATCCGCTGCAGGGCCTCGAGGGACTTCTGGCCCAGCACGCCGAGATGAGCATCACCACTATTCTGGGCGAGGACGGTCCGCAGGACGGCGCCATCATCACCATCGCGGGCATGATCACGTCGCTGAGCCGGCGCATCGCCAAAGCCAGCGGCAACGCTTACGCCCGGGCGGAGGTCGAAGACCTGGGCGGCTCGATCGAGGTCATGTTCTTCGGGCAGGTTTACGGGCCCATCGCCTCCGTCCTCGCCGAGGACCTGATCGTGGTGGTCAAGGGCCGGCTGCAGAAGCGCGACGACGGCGCCATCACCCTGAACTGCATGGAGTTGTCCGTCCCGGACCTCAGCGAAGGGCTGAACGGGCCCCTGGTGATCACCATGCCCACCCACAAGGCCACCGAGGCCGTGGTCACCGAGCTGGGCGATGTGCTGCGCACCCACCGGGGCAATTCGGAGGTGCGGCTGCACCTGCAGGGAGACACCCGCACGGAAATCATGGGCCTGCCGGTCCACCTCCGCGTCAACCCCAGCCCGTCGCTGTTCGGCGACCTGAAGGTCCTGCTGGGCCCCGCCTGCCTGGACGCCTGACCCCTGCCTGGACGCCTGACAAAGGAACAGCCGACGGCGGCCGGCACCTGCCGCCGTCGTGCCCTGCCCGGGTGCGTGGCTGGGGGCGGGGGTGGGGCTGCGTGCCGCGCCTAGATTTCGTAATCCAGCGGCATGGGCTGCCCGTAGGCGCCGCCGTGGTACAGCAGGGGTGATCCCTCGCCGCCCACCTGGCCGTCCACCACCTGGACCACCACCACCGCGTTGTTCTCGAAGGAGAGCCGCATCTGCACCTCGCCGATCAGCCACCCTGCGACGTCCTTCAGAATGGGCACACCGTGCGGACCGATCTCCCAGTGGTTGCCTTCGAAGCGGTTGCCTGGGCGGGCAAAGCGGGCGGCCAGTTCCTGGTTCTCCAGCCCCAGCATGTGCACACCCAGGTACTGGGTGTTGGCCACGGCCGGCCAGGACCTTGAACTGCGTGCCATGTTGAACGTGAACCGGGGCGGCTTGGCGGACACCGACGCCACCGAGGTGGCGGTGAAGCCGTAGGGCTCGTCCTGGTAGTTCACGGTGATGATGGCAACGCCCGCGGCGTGGCGGCGGAACATCTCCCTGAACGTCTGCTCGAACGGCTCGCTGCTGTCGGTCACCGGAACTCCTGCACTAAGTGGTGTAACTCTTCCTCCAAGCCTATTGGCCCGCGGCCGGGGCGGAGAACAGCCGCACGCACTGCGTGGCCGGATCACCTGGCAGGAACCTTTGTTAAGGTGTGATGCATGACAAACTCCGCACGGCGGCTGCCCTGGTCCCTGCTGCTGGTTCCGGCGGCGGCCGGAATTCCGGCAGGCATCCTGTGGTGGCTCCTGGCGCCGGGCGGATTGAACCTGGTTACACGGGATCCCGCCCTGGCGTCGGGCACGGTTCCCCTGGTGTGGCTTCCGCGCGACCTCACCCTGGCAGGGATCCTGGTGCTGGCCGGTTGCCTCCTGGCCGTGTTCCTGGCGGATGGCAGGCGTGCGGACCCGCAGGCGGCCCTGCTGACCGGCCTTGCCGGAGCGCTGGCAGGGAGTGTACTCGCCTGGGGGACCGGGGTTTTTGCAGGCCGGCTCTTGGGACCTGCTGTTGATGCGTCGGCGAACGCCAGCATCGCCTTTTCCCTCCGGGCGTGGCCGGTGCTGCTGCTGTGGCCTGCCGCCACGGCAATGTCGGTCTTCGTGCTGGAACTGTTCGGCGGGGCGGGCAGGAAGCCCCGGGAGAAGGGGACGGAACAGGCAGGCGCGAACAGCCCCGTAAAATAGTCCGGTGACCACTTTCCCGGAGTTTCCCGCCCCCGCGGCAGCCGCCGTCGATTTCCGCACCGTCGACCTTCGCGGCCGCAACCTGACGCTCGCAGCCCTGCGCGCCGCCGTTCCCCGGGCCAAGGGCCAGACCGTGGCGGATGCCGAAGAAAAGGTCCTGGAGATCATCTCCGCCGTCCGGCAGCGCGGCTTTGCGGCGCTGGCGGACTTGGCGGAAAGGTTCGACGGCGTGGCCCAGGGCCACCCGCTGGTCCCCAGGGAGGCGATTGACGCAGCGCTGGCCCAGTTGGAACCGGAGGTGCGGGCGGCGCTGGAGGAATCGATCAGCCGGGCACGGAAATTCGCTGACGCCCAGCGCCCCCGCAACGTGGACGTCGAACTTGGCGACGGCGCCGTCGTCAGCCAGAACTGGGTCCCCGTGGCGCGGGTGGGGCTGTACGTTCCCGGCGGCCTTGCCGTGTATCCCTCATCGGTGATCATGAACGTCGTGCCCGCACTCGCGGCAGGCGTGGAATCCGTTGCCCTGGCCTCACCGCCGCAGAAGGAGTTCGGCGGCCTGCCGCACCCCACCATCCTGGCCGCAGCGGCGCTGCTGGGCGTCACCGAGGTCTATGCCATCGGCGGTGCGCAGGCCATCGCCGCCTTCGCGTACGGCGTCGAAGCCTCACCGGCCGGTCCCGCGCTGGAGCCCGTCGATGTGGTGACAGGGCCCGGGAACATCTTCGTCGCCACGGCCAAACGGCTGGTCAAGGGCGTTGTTGGAATCGACTCCGAGGCGGGAACCACGGAAATCGCCATCCTGGCCGACGACTCCGCCCAGCCGGCGCTGGTTGCCGCAGACCTGCTCAGCCAGGCCGAGCACGATCCCAAGGCCGCATCGGTCCTGGTCACCGATTCGGAAGAGCTGGCCGCGGCCGTGCGCGCTGAACTGGAGCTTCAGGCCGCTGCAACCAAACACTCGGCGAGGGTCCGGGAGGCGCTGTCCGGCCCGCAGTCCGGCGTCGTGCTGGTGGACGGACTGGAGCAGGGGATCGCTGCCTGCGACGCCTACGCCGCCGAGCACCTGGAAATCATGACCCGCGATGCCGCAGCCGTGGCGGCACGGATCCGCAATGCGGGGGCAATCTTCGTGGGCGACTACAGCCCGGTGAGCCTGGGCGACTACTGCGCAGGCTCCAACCACGTGCTGCCTACCAGCGGCACCGCCGCCTTTTCCTCGGGCCTGAACGTCACCACCTTCCTGCGCGCCATCCAGGTGGTCAACTACAGCCGGAAAGCCCTGGCCGAGGTCAGCGGGCACATCGTGAGCCTGTCCCGGGCCGAGGACCTTCCGGCCCACGGCGACGCCGTCACGGTGCGGTTCCCCGGCCAGGGGTGACACCACTACATGTAGTAATTACAGGATTGTTATTACCCCACATGTGCCCGTAAACTGGGAGGCGCCACAGCATTGCCCCCCGGCGGTGCTGATGGCTTCCAAGGAATCTTGCACAGCACAAGCGAAAAAGGGGGGAACGACATGTACTGCCCGTTCTGCCGCAACCCCGATTCCCGTGTGGTGGACAGCCGGATGGCGGATGACGGTTCAGCCATCCGCCGGCGCCGGCAGTGCCCCGAATGCGGCCGCCGGTTCACCACCGTCGAAACAACCAGCCTCTCCGTGATCAAGCGGTCCGGCGTGGGCGAACCCTTCAGCCGCAGCAAGGTCATCAACGGAGTCCGCAAGGCCTGCCAGGGCCGCCCCGTGAGCGAGGATGACCTCGCCATGCTGGCCCAGGAAGTCGAAGAACAAATCCGGGCGTCCGGTGCCGCCGAAATCGATGCCCACGAGGTGGGCCTGGTGATCCTTGGACCACTGCAGAAACTCGACAAGGTGGCGTACCTGCGCTTTGCCAGCGTGTACCAGGCGTTCGAGTCCCTTGAGGATTTCGAAACTGCTATCGCCCTGCTCCGCCACGAGGCCGAAGAGGACGCCAAAGGCCCGGCCGGCAACCCCAAGAGCTCCGAGAAGAGCCCCCTCTAGACTCCGGTGGCGGCAGCGGAGGGGAAGCCGCGGCCGCCACCGGCACCACTCCTACTTGGCCAGCTTGTGCTTCAGGGCGATTTCCAGGGCGGCGCCCACGATGCCTGCCTCGTTGCGCAGGACAGCCGGGACAATCGGGGTGCGGAGCTTGAGGTTGGGAAGGTACTCGTCCGCGCGCTTCGAGATTCCGCCGCCCACGATGAACAGTTCCGGCGAGAACAGGAACTCCACGTGGGAGAAGTAGCGCTGAAGCAGCACGCTGTACTCGTCCCATGACAGCCCGTCCCGTTCCCGGGCCACAGCGGATGCCTTGGATTCGGCGTCGAAGCCGTCAATTTCAAGGTGGCCCAGCTCGGCGTTGGGGACCAGTTTGCCGTCGAAGATGAAGGCCGAACCGATGCCTGTACCGAGGGTGATGACCAGGACCGTGCCGGACACGCCGGCGCCGGCACCGTAGCGTGCTTCGGCCAGGCCGGCGGCGTCGGCGTCGTTGATGACCTCGACGGGACGGCCCAGCCGCGCGGTAAGGAGGGCATCGATGTCGGTGTCCAGCCAGCTTTTGTCCACGTTGGCGGCCGAATGGACCACGCCGTGCTGGATGATCCCCGGGAACGTCACGCCCACGGGAGAGCCGGCTTCAGGAGCCTCGGGGCGCGCAGAAAGCTCGGCCACCACCAGGGCCACGGCCTCGGCCACAGCCTCCGGGGTGGCGGGCTGGGGCGTGGGCACACGGAAGCGCTCACCCAGGAGCTTGCCCTTCTTCAGGTCGACAATGCCGCCCTTGATGCCCGTGCCACCGATGTCGATGCCGATCAGCGGTGCGTTCTTGTGCGGTTTTTCGTCCTTCTTGGCCAATGGGATTCCGTTCGTGTGACAGGGGCGGGCAGGAAAAGGGGCCGCTTGCGCGGCCGGTAACAGGTGTCCGGTCTGCGCCGGCAGCATGCCCGTGCGGGCATGGCCGGGTTACGGGAGGGTGAGGATTTCGGCGCCGGTCTCGGTGACCAGCAGGGTGTGCTCGAACTGTGCGGTGCGCCGACGGTCCCGGGTGACCACGGTCCAGTCGTCGCTCCACATGTCCCACTCCACGGTGCCCAGGGTGAGCATCGGTTCGATGGTGAACACCATGCCGGCCTCGATCACCGTGTTGTACGCAGGCGCGGCATCATAGTGCGGAATGATCAGCCCGGTGTGGAATGCCTCGCCAACCCCGTGGCCGGTGAAGTCGCGCACCACGCCGTAGCCGAACCGCTTGGCGTAGGACTGGATGGCACGGCCAATGACGTTGATCTCGCGTCCGGGCGCCACGGCCTTGATGGCGCGGTTCAGCGACTCCCTGGTGCGCTCCACCAGCAGCCGTGATTCCTCGTCAACGTCCCCCACCAGGAAGGTGAAGTTGGTGTCGCCGTGGACGCCGTTGATGTAGGCAGTGATGTCGATGTTCAGGATGTCGCCGTCCTGGACCACCGTGCTGTCCGGAATGCCATGGCAAATGACCTCGTTCAAGGACGAGCAGAGCGATTTGGGGAATCCGCGGTAACCGAGCGTGGACGGGTAGGCGTTGTGGTCCAGCAGGAACTCGTGGCCCACCTTGTCCAGCTCGTCCGTGGTGACGCCCGGCTGGATGTGCCTGCCCACTTCAACGATGGCCTGGGCCGCGATCCTGCTGGCAATCCGGATCTTCTCGATAGTCTCCGCGGATTTGACCTCGGAACCGGTGAACTTGGCCGGGGCGGGCTTGCCGACATACTCCGGACGGGGGATGGACGCCGGGACGGGACGCTGCGGACTCACGGTACCCGGGGTCAGGGTGCCAATGGGTGCAGTCGAGGCAAGGGAAGGCATAGATTGATCATATAAGGCACCACAGAACGCCTAACAACCGACAAGCGGCGGAGGGCACGCGTAAGTGTTTGTGTTACGTGGATCACCCCGGGCTTTCCCTGTCGCCGGAACGAGGAGCAACGATGACTGAGTACTGGTTCAACATCAAGACCCACGAGGTGGAAGAGGACCGGATGTCGGACTGGAGCCAGCTCATTGGGCCCTACCAGACCCGGGCGGAAGCCGAACACGCCCTGGAAAAGGTCAAAGCGCGCAACGAGGCCTGGGAAAAGGGCGACGACGACTGACCCGTTGGGTGCGTCCGGCCGCGCTGCAGCCGGCTTACCCGGGCGGGTTTAGAACGAGTGCTCCGGGCCGGGGAACTGGCCTGACCGGACGTCCTCGCCATAGGCGGTGGCGGCGTCGAGCAATGTGCTGCGCAGGTCCGCGTACTGCTTGACGAACTTGGCCATCCGGCCGCCCCGCAGGCCGGCCATGTCCTGCCACACGAGCACCTGGCCGGTCGTCGCCTTGCCGGCACCGATGCCAACCGTGGGAACGCTCACTGCCGCGTCGACCGCCGCCGCTGTTTCGGCAGGCACCATCTCCATCAGCACGCAGAATGCCCCGGCGTCCGCCAGCGCGACGGCGTCGTCAATCAGGCGCCGGGCATCGTCGCCGCGGCCCTGGACACGGTACCCGCCCAGGGCGTGTTCGCTTTGGGGGGTGAAGCCGATATGGGCCATGACCGGAATGCCTGCCTGCACCATGGCCCGGACCGTTGGAGCGTAGTACTTCCCGCCCTCGATCTTCACGGCGTGGGCCAGCCCTTCCTTCAGGAAACGGACACCGGCGGCCACGGCCTGTTCGGCGCTGACCTCGTAGCTGCCGAACGGAAGGTCCGCCACCACCAGGGCGCGTTTGGCGGTCCTGGCGACGGCCCGGCACAGGGGGAGCAGCTCGTCCACGGTCACCGGAAGGCTGGTCTCGTTGCCGAACACGTTGTTCGACGCCGAATCGCCAACCAGGAGCACCTCGATGCCGGCTGCGTCAAAGATCTCGGCCGTGTATTGCTCGTACGCGGTAAGCATGGCGAACTTGGTGCCGTCGTTCTTGGCCTGCTGCAGGTGGTGGATGCGGACCTTTGCCGGCTTCCGTTCCGCCGGGGCCGGGGCCGGGGCCGCAGCCGCGGCCGCTGTGCCCGGGCCGCTTCCGTAAGGTGCGGGTACTTCTGCGGACGCGCTGGAGTCGGAGCTGTTGCTGGAGGCCATGGGATGAGCGTAGTGCGGTACCCGGCGTCCTAGCTACCGCGGGCGGCGCCGGTCAAAGGTGATTAGCGTCATAGCGGCGCTTTGGACGGGCGCCAAAGGGCGCTGGAGACCCGGGCGGGGGGCGGCCTGGGCGGCCGAACAGGTTAATGCTGTGTTACGCACGGGGCAGGCTCAAGCATCGGCGCCGAATGATTAGTACAGTGATGATGAACTGCTGCCGGCTTTCCCCTTTGCGCGGGCCCCGGAGCATGAACGTTGACCGGAGAAGAGGCCATCATGGACCGCCAGCAAGAATTTGTCCTGCGCACGATCGAAGAGCGCGACGTACGTTTCGTGCGGCTGTGGTTCACCGACGTCGTGGGTTCGCTGAAGTCCGTGGCGCTGGCGCCGGCGGAAGTCGAGGGAGCGTTCGAGGAAGGCCTCGGCTTCGACGGTTCCTCCATTGAGGGCCTGGCGCGCGTCTTCGAATCGGACATGCTGCTGCAGCCGGACCCGGCAACCTTCCAGATCCTGCCGTGGCGCGGCGAGACGGAGCAGACCTCACGCATGTTCTGCGACATCCTGACTCCCGACGGCGAGCCCTCCACCGCTGATCCGCGCAACGTCCTCAAGCGGACCCTTGCCAAGGCCGCGGACATGGGCTTCACCTGCTACACGCATCCCGAGATCGAGTTCTACCTGCTCAAGTCCCAGGAGCCGGGTCCGGACGGCGCACCCGTGCCGGTGGATGAGGGCGGCTACTTCGACCACGTTCCCGGCGGCGTGGCCCAGGACTTCCGCCGCACCGCCGTCACCATGCTGGAATCGGTGGGAATCTCGGTGGAGTTCAGCCATCACGAAGGCGGTCCCGGCCAGAACGAGATCGACCTTCGCTACGCCGACGCACTGCAGACCGCGGACAACATCATGACGTTCCGCACGGTCATCAAGGAGGTGGCCCTGCAGCAGGGAACCTACGCCACCTTCATGCCCAAGCCGTTCACCGACCACCCCGGTTCCGGAATGCATACGCACTTCTCGCTGTTCGAGGGGGACAGCAATGCGTTCTTCGAGGCAGGTGCCGAGTTCCAGCTGTCCAAGACGGCCCGCCAGTTCATTGCCGGCATCCTCAAGCACGCCCCCGAGTTCACGGCAGTCACCAACCAGTTCGTCAACTCCTACAAGCGCCTGTGGGGCGGCGGCGAGGCTCCCAGCTACCTGAGCTGGGGGCATAACAACCGTTCCGCCCTGGTCCGCGTGCCGCTGTACAAGCCGGGCAAGGGCCAGTCCGCCCGCATCGAGTACCGCGGCATCGATTCCGCGGCCAACCCCTACCTTGCCTATGCCGTCCTGCTCGGTGCAGGGCTGAAGGGCATTGAGGAAGGCTACGAGCTGCCGGCAGCCGCTGAGGACGACGTCTGGTCGCTCAGCTCGGCCGAGCGCCGCGCCATGGGCCACGATCCGCTGCCGGCAAGCCTGCACGACGCCATCCGCTCCATGGAGGACTCGGAGCTGATGCCGCAGATCCTGGGCGAGCAGGTCTACGAGCACTTCCTGCGCAACAAGCGCGCCGAATGGCAGGATTACCGGCTGCAGGTGACGCCCTACGAGCTGCAGCGCAACCTCGGCATCCTCTAGGTGCCAGGCGTGAGCCTGGCACGCCGCCTGATCGCGGCCGGATTCAGCGACCTGGAGAAGGGCGAACGGTTCCTTTCCGCGCGCGAACTCGAGGGCCTGGACCAGGACAGGCTCTTTGCCGGGCTGCACCTTGCGGCCAGTCCGGATACCGCGCTGCAGTCCCTGGTCCGGCTGATCGAAAAGCACCCGCAGCTGCGGGAGCTGGCGGACGCCGAGCCGGAGGCCAGCGAACCGATGTACCGGGTCCTGGGGGCCTCGGAGGCTTTGGGGGAGTTCCTGATCCGGCACCCCGAGCACCTGGAGGCCTTCGAGGTCCGCGCCAGTCCCGAGCCACTGCCGGCCAACCCGGGGCTGTTGCGCGCCACGCTCCTGCAATCCGTGGGGGCCGACCCACGGGCGGCCCGTCCCGTGGCCGCCGTTACCGGCGTGGACGCCTATGCCGCCCTGCGCACCGCCTACCGGCGGGGACTTGTCGATCTCGCCGTCAAGGACCTGTGCGCCGCGGATCCGCTGGACTTCCTGCCATCGGTGGGCGGTGAACTGGCGGACCTTGCTGCTGCCGCCATCGAGGCTGCCCTCGCCGTCTCCCGGGCCGAGGCCGCGGAGCAGCACAGCGCTGCCGATGTGGCCGACGTCGGCCTTGCGGTGATCGGTATGGGCAAGTGCGGCGCCCGGGAGCTGAACTACATCTCCGACGTCGACGTCATCTACGTGGTGGACGCCGGCAGCCTGGAGGACGCCCACGCCAATACCATCGGCACGGCACTGGCGAGCGGGATCTCGCGGGCCATTTCATCAGTGGCCAGGGAGCCGGGACTTTGGGAGGTGGACGCGAACCTGCGGCCCGAAGGCAAATCGGGGCCGCTGGTCCGCACCCTCGCCTCCCACGAGACGTACTACGCCAGGTGGGCGGAAAGCTGGGAATTCCAGGCGCTCCTCAAAGCCCGTGCCATCGCCGGTGATGCCGCCCTGGGCCGCGCCTACGAGGACGCCGTGGCGCCGCTGATCTGGAGCTCGGCCGGCCGCGAGGGCTTTGTCGAGTCCGTCCAGGCGATGCGCCGCCGGGTCACCGAGCACATCCCGGCCGCCGAGGAGCAGCGCCAGATCAAGCTGGGGCGGGGCGGCCTGCGTGACGTCGAATTCACCGTCCAGCTGCTCCAGCTGGTGCACGGCAAGGCGGATGAGACATTACGACGGCGGGACACCACCTCCGCGATCGCCGCGCTGTCAGCCGGAGGGTACATCGGCCGTTCCGACGCTGCCGCCTTCGACAACGCCTACCGCTACCTCCGGCTGCTGGAACACCGGATCCAGCTGTTCCAGCTGCGCCGCACCCACCTGATGCCCGTGGCGGAGCCTGCGCTGCGCTCACTGGCCAAAGCCGTGCTGGGCCCCTTCTCCAACGAGCGGCCCAGCCCGGACTCCCTGCTGTCCGCATGGCAGCGCACCAAGCGTTCCGTCCGTGAACTGCACGAGCGCATCTTCTACCGGCCGCTGCTGAACACCGCGGCCAAGCTCAGCAGCGAGGACGCCAGGCTCACGCCCGAGGCAGCGCAGGGACGGCTGGCTGCCCTCGGCTACCGGGACCCCCAGGGGGCAATGCGCCACATTGAGGCGTTGACGGCCGGGGTAAGCCGCCGGGCCGCCCTGCAGCGCCAGCTCCTGCCCATCCTGCTGGACTGGCTCGCGGAAGGCGTGGACCCGGATGCCGGCCTTCTTGCCTTCCGCCGCGTCAGCGAGGCCCTGGGCACCACGCACTGGTACCTGGGCATGCTCCGGGACTCCAACGCCGCGGCCGAGCGCCTGTGCCACATGCTCTCCAATTCGCGGCTGATCGCAGACCTCCTGGAAGTTTCGCCGGAATCCGTCGCCTGGCTGGGACAGGACAAGGACCTGGTGCCGCTGGGCTTCGAGGCCCAGTGGCAGGAAATCACCGCGAAGATGGCACGGCACGCGGACCCGGAAAGCGCCATGCGCCTGATCCGCCTGATCCGGCGGCGCGAAATCCTGCGCATCGCCATCGCTGATTCCGCCGGCCTCCTGGACCAGGAACGGGTAGGCGGGGCGTTGGCCGACACGGACCGCGCCGCCGTCCTGGGTGCCCTGCGGGTGGCAGAAGGCATTGTCTCCGCCGGCGGCCCGCTCAAGACCACGGTGCTGGTGGTGGCCATGGGCCGCCAGGGCGGCCGCGAGATCGGCTACGGGTCCGACGCCGACGTCATGTACGTCCACCGCGCACTGCCGGGCTTCTCCGAAGCGGAGGCGCAGGAACAGGCCGCCCGCATCGTTGCCAAGGTATCCAGCCTGCTCACGCAGCCGCTGAAGCCTGCCATCATGGCGGAACGTGTCCTGCAGATGGACGCCGACCTCAGGCCCGAGGGCAAGAACGGGGCCATGGTGCGCTCCCTGGACTCGTTCGCCGAGTACTACCGCCGCTGGTCCCTGATCTGGGAAGCGCAGGCCCTGCTGCGGGCACGCCCCATGGCCGGCGACGACGCCCTGGCCGCTGACTTCATCAGGCTCATCGACCCCATCCGGTACCCGGAGTCCGTCTCGGAGCAGGACGTGCGCGAAATCAGGCGCGTCAAGGCGCGGGTGGAGTCCGAACGGCTGCCGCGCGGCGCCGACCCCGCACGCCACCTCAAACTGGGCCGCGGCGGCCTCAGCGACGTCGAGTGGCTGGTGCAGCTGCTGCAGCTCCAGCACGCCGGGAAGCATCCGGAGCTCCGGACCACCTCCACCCTGGAGGCCCTGGCAGCCGCGGCGGAACTGGGCCTGTTGGACGGCGCCGATGCCCGGCTCCTCGCCGAGGCCTGGCGGCTTGCCAGCCGTATCCGGTCAGCCAATGTCATCTGGAGCGGCAAGGCCTCGGACGTCCTGCCCTCCTCGCGCCGCGATCTCGAAGCTGTGGCCCGCTGGTGCGGCTATGAACCGGGCCGCGCCGCCGCGCTGGAGGAGGACTACCTGAGGGTGAGCCGCCGGGCCAGGGCAGTCTTTGAACGCCTCTTCTATGGGCACTGAACCAGCGCCGTGGGTCTGGCTGGTCCCGCTGCGGGACCTTGATTCGGACGCCCGCGCCATCCAGTTGGGCGCCATCGCGGAAATGTCGCTGGTGTCGGGCCAGGACCGCTTCGTCGGCGACCCGCTGCGGATGGCCCTTGCGGGACTGGCGGAAGAATCACGACGGCCGTACGTGGTCGAGGCCGGAGGCAGCGCCGTCGGCCTGTTGACCCTGCAGTCCGGGGCGGCAACGCTTGCAGGCTGGCCTGACGACCACTCAGCATGGCTGCTGCGCGGGTTCCTCATCGACCGGCCCCACCAGGGCAGGGGCCTGGGCACGCTCGCTGCCGCCGCCGCTGTGGAGGCCGGACGCAAGCTCACCGCGCGGCACCAAACTGGCGAGTCCGGCGTCGTACTGTCCGTCAACCAGGAAAACCCTGCGGGCCTGTCCGCCTACCGCCGCGCCGGCTTCGTCGACTCGGGACCGTATACCGGCGGGCCGGCAGGGCCCCAACGAACCATGTTCCGCAGCTTTTCGGCAACGGTACCGGCGTAACTCTCCGTACCGGCATTGCGCTTAGCAAGCGTTTGCCCGATCATGTGGATTGGCGGTGTTCTCCAACCTTGTTGGGGGGAAGGCTGGACAGTCTTCGTTCCGGGGGGCATTCGTCAGGGGGGCCGGCTCCCGGTCTCAGCACGTCTGGAGCCGGGCCCCCACCCAACAGCTGCCGCCCGTGCCACTGAAGGAACGGGCAACGCAAAAGGCGGCCACCGGTTCATCACCGGTGGCCGCCTTTTACTGTTCAGGATTCCTGCTGGGCAGGGCTGGAACTAGACGCCGTAGTAGAGCTCGAACTCGTAGGGGTTCGGGCGCAGGGACAGCGGGCGGATCTCGTTTTCGTACTTGTACTCGATCCAGGTGTCAATCAGGTCCTGGGTGAAGACGCCACCGGCCTGCAGGAACTCGTTGTCCTCGCGCAGGGCCTCCAGTGCTTCCTCCAGGGTGCCCGGAGCCTTGGGGATGTCCTTGGCTTCCTCGGCAGGGAGCTCGTAGAGGTCCTTGTCGATCGGAGCCGGCGGCTCGATGCGGTTGCGGATGCCGTCAATGCCGGCCATCAGCTGCGCAGCGAACGCCAGGTACGGGTTGGAGGAGGGGTCCGGAGCGCGGAACTCGATGCGCTTGGCCTTCGGGTTGGAACCGGTGATGGGGATACGGATACCGGCAGAGCGGTTGCCCTGGGAGTACACCATGTTGACCGGAGCCTCGAAGCCCTTGACCAGGCGGCGGTAGGAGTTCACCGTGGGGTTGGTGAAGGCCAGGACGGCGGAGGCGTGCTTGAGCAGGCCACCGATGTACCAGCGGGCGGTGTCGGACAGGCCGGCGTAGCCCTTCTCGTCGTAGAACAGCGGCTCGCCACCGTTCCAGAGCGACTGGTGGCAGTGCATGCCGGATCCGTTGTCGCCGAAGACCGGCTTGGGCATGAAGGTTACGGACTTGCCCCAGGCGTCTGCGGTGTTCTTGATGACGTACTTGAACTTCTGCAGGTCATCAGCAGCGTGGGTCAGGGTGGTGAACTTGTAGTTGATCTCAGCCTGGCCGGCGGAGCCAACTTCGTGGTGGCTGCGCTCGACCTCGAGGCCGGCTTCGTCCAGTGCAACACACATGGCGTCGCGAAGGTCAGCCTGCTTGTCGGTGGGGGAGACCGGGAAGTAACCGCCCTTGACGGGGGTCTTGTAGCCGAGGTTTCCGCCTTCTTCCTCGCGGCCGGTGTTCCAGTGGGCTTCCTCGGAATCGATCTTGTAGAAGCTGCCCTGCGGGGAGGACTGGTACTGGACGTTGTCGAACACGAAGAACTCGGCTTCGGGGGCGAAGAACGCGGTGTCGGCGATGCCGGTGGAAGCCAGGTAGGCCTCAGCCTTCTCGGCCACGCCGCGGGGATCGCGGTGGTACGGGTCTCCGGTGCGCGGGTTGACGATCGAGAAGTTCAGCGCGAGGGTCTTCTCCATGCGGAAGGTGTCCAGGAACGCGGTGGTGACGTCCGGGATCAGCTGCATGTCAGATTCGGCGATGCCCTGGAAGCCACGGATGGAGGAACCGTCGAAGAGCTGGCCGTTGACGAAGAAATCAGCGTCAACACTCTTGGCGGGGACGTTGAAGTGCTGCTGGACGCCCGGAAGATCGGTGAAGCGGATATCGACGAACTTTACATCTTCGTCCTTGATGAACTTGAGGACTTCGTCCGCAGTCTTGAACATCTATGCTCCTAACGCATATGTAAATATCTGGCATGCAAGCCACATGATCCAGCGCAATCCAAAAGCAGGGAGAACGCGGGGTTTTCCCTGCTGCGTACCTGCCGGGGGATTGCTTGAAACTGCTAACAGACTATGGATGCGGCATTTCCCGTCCGTGTCCGCTTTGTTTCGGGCAGGTTACAGAATGCCCTGCTATGACCACGCTATCTTCCGTCCACACTGTGGTCGAGTCTTATCCACACTGTGGGCGCGCCGCCGTGCCGGGGATCGGTAAGCTTGGACGGTGGTAGATCGCAAAGACATTGGGTCCTGGCTCAGCGGACCGGACACCTCCGGTATTTCCAAATATCCGGGGGAGCGGCTGGGCCTTCCGGAGTCCGGTCCGGGCTCCATTGCCCGGGCGGGCCGCAGGATCGCAGCAATCTGCATCGACTGGGGGATCGCCCTGCTGATCAGCAACTTTGCCTTTGCCGGTGACTCCTGGGCCACCCTGGCGGTCTTCGCGATTGAGCAGATCCTGCTGGTGGGAACACTCGGATACAGCATCGGGCACCGGGTCATGGGCATCGCCGTGGTGAAGCCGGGAGGCGGCACCCCCGGACCCCTCGCGGCCCTGGTGAGGGCCGTGCTGCTCTGCCTGGTCATCCCCGCCGTGATCTTCGATCCGGATCAGCGCGGCCTTCACGACAAGGCAATGAACACGCTCCTCATCCGCCGCTGAGCACCGCGTGCCCCTTCTGCGCGTCCGCCGATTTCCTTAGCCGTTCACTTTCCGGTCCTTGCGCTGCCGGCGGAAGGCCGGCGCGTTGGTGATGACCACGCCGCCGATCACGATGGCGCCGCCCACCAGTTGCGCCGCTGTATGGACGTGCCCGGCGAGGATGGTGAGGACTGCCGTGAAGACCGTAATGAGGTTGAGGAACACCCCTGCGCCACCGGCGGGCAGGACCGTCAGGGCGCGGTTCCAGAGCAGGTAGGACAGCACCGACGGGAAGACGGCGATAAACAGCAGGGACGCCAGCGCGCTGCCGGTTGCGGGAAGGGCCAGTCCGCCTGTCAGGAAGCGGACCGGGGCCAGCAGGGCCACCGCTCCCGCTGCCTGTACAGCTGTGGCCGTGATCGGCGGGATTTTCGGGGCCAGGCGGCCGATGACTGTGTACGCCGTCCAGACAACCACGGCGCCCACCATCAGGACTTCGCCGGTCCCGAAACCGGCGGAGAGCAGCCTGCCGGCATCCCCTCCGCTGATCACGATCAGGACGCCGGCCAGGGCCAACAGGACGCCGGCGACCGACAACGGTGTCAGCCGTTCGCGCAGGAAAACGGCGGCAGCCAGCGTGATGAGAGCGGGATTGAAGGCGTTGATCAGCGAGGCGTTGAACGCATCGGTGTGCTGCAGGGCGACATACAGCAGGAGGTTGTAGCCGAGCAGCCCGCACACGCTGAGCGCGAGAAGCCACGGCCAGGCGGCCAGGACCGACCGCCAGTCTGGCCGCTCCACAAGCCGGGCCATCACCAGCAGCGGCACCAGTGCGATGGCCCAGCGCAGGAGAACCAGGCTCAGGGGTTCAATGCTTTGGACGGCGCCCGCACCCACCACATAGTTGCCGGCCCAGAACAGCGTCGCCCCCAGGAGGGAGAGGACCGCGACCATTCGCTTACGGCCCTGGGCGCGTGGGGAGGACGGCCCTCCCTTGGCTGACGGCTGTGCCTGCAGTCCTGCATCAGAGGAGTCCACGGTCAGTGATGCGTCCGCCTACGCCCGGCTGGACGCAAGTTCAGCGGCAGGCGCTTCTGCCCCCGGGGCGCTGAGGAAACCGCGCCGTCCGGCCCAGCGCTCAAAAAGGAGGGTGGCGAACGGGAAGACGGCGGAGACGCCCGCCAGCAGAGCCACCATGAAGGGCCAGCGCTGCACCCGCCACAGCATCAGCGCGGCAACCCCATAGCCGACAAACAGCGCGCCGTGCACAGGTCCCGCCACCTGGACGCCAAGCTCAGTGGTTCCGGCGATCCATTTGAAGTACATCCCGGCCAGGAGCGCGGCCCAACTGCAGGCCTCGGCCACTGCGAGGATACGGAAGGCGCGGATCACGGTTGTCCTGGGGTTCATGGTCACGTCCTGTCATGGGTGGATGTCTGGGTCCGGCAGTGTGGGAAGGGGTGCGCCGTTAAGGCGCGCAGGCGGTTCAGGCTAGCGGTTCAGGCAAGCGGTTGGGGCGCAAGAAAAAACGCCCCGGCCGGCAGTGCCGGTACCGGGGCGTTCCCACCAGCTAGCGTCCGCGGTTGGGACGGGCCTTGTAGGGATCGATGCCCTTGGGAATGGGAAGCCGGGTACCCATCGAGGCGATGCGTTTGGACACGGTGCTGACTTCCAGCTTGGTCAGTTCATTCTTCATCTTGCCCATGTGCTTGGCCACCTGGCTCAGCGGCACCTGGCCTTCGCCGTGCCCGGTCTGGATGGTGTGCACAGGAACGTTGGGCAGGATGCGCGCCAGGCGCTTGCGCTCAGCATCGAGCAGCGGCTTCACGCGGTGGGCGGGGCCTTCACTGACAAGGACGACGCCGGGCCGGCCCACGGCGCGGAACACGGCATCCTGCGTGCGCGGATTGACCGCCACGGGCTGTTCCTCGGTGATCCAGCCACGGCGGAGCGTGCCCAGGGCAGCGCCGGAGGCGCCGGGCTGGTTTTCGATCTGTGCAAAGGCGGCGCGTTCGGCGCGGCGGGACAGGATGAAGGTGGCCGCCAGCAGGCCCAGCGGAATCCCGATGATCAGGCCGGTAATCCAGTTGTCCAGCCAGAAGCCCACCAGGAAGCTCACTGCCACAACGCCCAGGAACGCCAGCAGCATCAGCCACGGAACCATGGGGTCGTGGCGGCGGGTCATGGTGAAGACCTCGCCGATCTGCTTAAGCCTGCTGGGCTTCTTGGCCTTTGCTTCCTTCGGCTTGCGCGTGAAGAGGCCGCGCTTCACCGCGCTTGAGCCAGACGGGGTGGAGTTGCTGGAGTCAGGGGATTTCGCCATAGTGCCTCAATTCTACGTGACAAAAGCCAAGGGCCGGACGCTGGAATCTTCCGGCGTCCGGCCCTTGGCCAGTTCATGGCAGGAGGTCAGGAATGTGCTGCCAGGAGGGTGGCGGCTTCCTGGCGGGTGGTGCCGGAGTCCTGGATGCCGTCGGCGATGTGGGCGAGTTCRGCGGGGATGTCGCGGCCTTTTTTGCGCATGGCGGTGGCCCAGAGCCGGCCGGCGCGGTAGGAGGAGCGGACCAGGGGGCCGGACATGACGCCGAGGAAGNGCGGGGATGTCGCGGCCTTTTTTGCGCATGGCGGTGGCCCAGAGCCGGCCGGCGCGGTAGGAGGAGCGGACCAGGGGGCCGGACATGACGCCGAGGAAGCCGATTTCCTGGGCTTCGTGCTGGAGGTCAACGAATTCCTGGGGTTTGACCCAGCGGTCCACGGGCAGGTGCCGTTCGGAGGGGCGCAGGTACTGGGTGATGGTGATCAGGTCGCAGCCGGCGGCGTGGAGGTCGCGGAGTGCTTCGCTGATTTCTTCGCGGGTTTCGCCCATGCCCAGGATGAGGTTGGACTTGGTGACCATGCCCAGGTTCCGGCCCTGGGTGATGACGTCCAGGGAGCGGTCGTAGCGGAACGCGGGGCGGATCCGCTTRAAGATCCGGGGCACGGTTTCGACGTTGTGCGCGAAGACCTCGGGGGCGGAGTCGCAGATGGCCTTGATGTGCTCGGGTTTGCCGGAGAAGTCCGGGATGAGCAGTTCCACGCCGGTGCCGGGGTTCAGTTCGTGGATTTTGCGGACGGTTTCGGCGTAGAGCCAGACGCCTTCGTCTTCCAGGTCGTCRCGGGCSACGCCKGTGACRGTGGCGTAGCGCAGCTGCATGGATTGGACGGAGCGGGCCACCTTGGTGGGTTCGAACCGGTCCAGGGGTGAGGGTTTGCCGGTGTCGATCTGGCAGAAGTCGCAGCGGCGGGTGCATTCGGAGCCGCCGATCAGGAAGGTGGCTTCCTTGTCTTCCCAGCATTCGAAGATGTTGGGGCAGCCGGCCTCTTCGCAGACGGTGTGCAGGCCTTCCTTTTTCACCAGGTTCTTGAGTTGGACGAATTCCGGGCCCATCTGGACCTTGGCCTTGATCCACTCCGGTTTGCGTTCCACCGGGACCGCAGCGTTGCGCTGCTCAATCCGCAGCATCTTCCGGCCTTCAGGTGCCAATGTCANGGACCTTGGCCTTGATCCACTCCGGTTTGCGTTCCACCGGGACCGCAGCGTTGCGCTGCTCAATCCGCAGCATCTTCCGGCCTTCAGGTGCCAATGTCACAGTAGAGCTCCTTCAGGGCTCGAAACCAATGCTTCTTCATGCTTGTGGAATTCCTCCACGAACCGGTCCACGATATCCGCGGGCCGAATGTCCCGGCCTGTTTCCAGGGACATGGTGGTCACGCCGGCGTCGGTGATGCCGCAGGCGATGATCTGGCCGTAGGGTGCCAGGTCGTTGCTGCAGTTGATGGCAATGCCGTGCATGGTGACGCCGTTCAGGACCCGGATGCCGATCGCCGCGATCTTGCGGTCGGGGCCCTTGGCGTCAGCCTTGATCCACACGCCGGCCCGGCCCTTGATGCGTTCGGCCTTGATGCCATAGTCCGCCATGACCGTGATCATGATGTCTTCCAGCCGCTCCACGTAATCCCGGATGCCTGCGCGGTTCCTAAGCTTCAGGATGGGGTAGGCAATCAGCTGGCCCGGCCCGTGCCAGGTGAGTTTGCCGCCACGGTCCACCGCAACCACCGGCGTACCGTCAAACGGCCGCTCATGGTCCTCGGTCAGCTTGCCGGCCGTGTAGACGGCGGCGTGCTCCAGAAGCAGGACTGTGCTGGGTGCAGCTCCGGAGACAACCTTGTCATGGAGTTCGCGCTGGGCATCCCAGCCTTCCATGTAGTCAACGAAGTCAGGGGCAAGACCCAGCTGTGAAAACTCAAGAGTCATGGCATCCAGCTTAGACCCCGCAGCCGCACCGGCCCGGTTTAGTGTCCAAGCTCACCGGCGCCCCGCTTTGTGACCGCGGCGGCCACGCCTGTGGATAACTTCTGCAGCAGGGCCGAAACTCGACTAGACATGCAGTATGGACGATGCACAGGCGCCGGAGGTTCCCGGTTATGACGTCGGCAGGTTGCTGGGCCGGGGCGGCAGTGCCGACGTGTGGCTGGCCAGGGAACACAGGACAGGCAGGGATTGCGCGCTCAAATGCTTCCGCGGCGCAGGCCGCCGGTCCCTGGGCAGCACGGCCGTCAGCGAAGAGGATGTGCGGCGGGAGATCCGGATCCTGTCGGTCCTGGACCACCGGCACCTCATCAAGGCGCACGACGTGGTCCGGGTGGCAGGGCCCGGCGGCGGTACGGCCTTGACCATGGATTATGCCGCCGGCGGCTCGCTGGCCCAGTTGGTGTCTGCCCGTGGCAGGCTCACCGTAGGCGAGACGGTTACCGTCCTGACTCCCATCTTCCAGGCCCTGGGCTACCTGCATGGAAAAGGCTTCACGCACTCGGATGTCTCGCCCGGGAACGTGCTGTTCACCGGGCAGGGCAAGCCCATGCTCTCTGACCTCGGCGTCGCCAGGATGCTCGGCGACCCGGGCAGCGCGGCGACCTTTGGAACTGGCGGATTCCTGGATCCTTCCCCCGTGGACGCCGTCCGCGCCGGCCTCCAGCCAGGACGCGATGTGTTCTCCGCGGCGGCCCTGGGCTGGTTCTGCCTCACGGGTGAGGCGCCCGGCCGCACTGCTGATCGTCCGCCGTTGTCCCTTCTGGTTCCAGGTGTCCCCAAGGATCTGGCGGCTGCCCTGGAAGCAGGACTGAACGAGGACCGGAGGCTGCGCCCTGACGCGGTGTCGCTGGCCGCGGCCGTTTACCGCAGCGCCGAACCCCAGCCGGTGGATCTCTCCGATGCCGTCCATCCCACCGTCCTGCCAGAGCTGCTGACACGGCGGCACGTTCCCGGTCCGTCCAAGGGCGGCAGCCTTCGCATGAAACTCCAGGGCATGCGCCGCCGGATGGAAACCTGGCGCTGGCCAGCGCGGCCGGTGCCGGCGCCGAACACCGCCCTGCCGCAGTCAAGCGCCCTGCCGCCGTCCAACGCGGCGCCTGCGCCGCGCGGAAGGCACGCGGATGGGACTGATGCCGGCCGGGGCACTCGGGTGGTGGTGAGTGCAGTCATGCCGGCAGTTGCTGCGTTGGCAGCCGGAATATGGTGGTTGTCCGCGGCCGCCGGCCAGGGGGCGGGCCAAGGGGCGGGGCCGGATGGTCCCGCAGCCGGTCGGCCGCCGGTGTCCGCAGCCGCATCCGGGACTGTTGCCGGCGGGACGGAAGCGGTTGGATCCGTTGACGAGGCCCGGCAGCGGGCAAGGGCTACTGATCCCGTGGTTGCCGTGCAGGGGCTGGCGGCACTGCGGGATTATGCCTTCAGAGCAGGCAGGTTGGAGCTGCTGGGGGACGTGAACGCCGCCGGGTCACCTGCAGCTGCCGCCGACGAACGCATCGCCGGCCAACTCCACCCGTCCGGGCACCGCCTCGCCGGATTTACCAGCACGCTGTCCGGGGTGGCGGCCGAAGACGGGGGGACCCCGGACCGGGCGGTGCTGGCAGTGACATCGGCCACCTCCGGGTACCAAACACTCGATGCGGCGGGTGCTGTGCTGGCAGCGGGGGCTCCCAGCCCGGAACGGCGGCTTCGGCTGGTCCTGGTGTTCGTGGACGGCCAATGGCGGGTCAGCGACATTCTGGCGGTCCGCGCGCCCGGGGAAGGGCCGGGCTAGTACAGCTAGGCGGCGGGGTCCTTGCCGGCCACCCAGCGGGCGGCGTCTTCCAGGCGCCCGTGCTGCCATTGGAATCCGGCCGAGGACAGGACTGCCGGTTCCATCCGCTGGCTGTGCAGCAGCAATTCCTCGCCCAGGCCCGGCATCGCGGTGCGCAGCACGGGGGCCGGGACCCTGAGTATGGCGGGCCGGTGCAGGGCGTGGGCCAGCGCCGCGACGATCGTGTTGACGTTCGCCTGCTCCGGCGCGTTCACATTCACCGCGCCGGAGACCGGTGTTTCGAGGAGGAAGAGGAAGGCGGCCGTAACGTCCGGAAGCGTTACCCAGGGCCAGAACTGGCGGCCGTTGCCGAACGGACCACCAACTCCCAGGCGCAGCAGTGGAAGCAGCTTTCCCAGCGCGCCACCGGAACGGCTGAACACCACCCCGGTGCGGGGCGTCACCACGCGTACCCCTGCCGGCGCCATCAGCGCAGCCTGCTCCCACTCAACGCAGATCTGCGCCAAAGTCCCGGAACCGGCGGGTGCGTCTTCACGCAGGACAGTATTGCCGGCGTCGCCGTAGAAGCCGGACGCCGACTGGCTGATGAAGGTTGCCGGCGGGGCATCCAGCTGTGCCATGGCCTGCACCAGTGTCCTGGTGGGCCCCAGCCGGGAACTGAACAGCTCCGCCACCCGCTTCCGCGTCCAGGGTCTGTCGCCGATTCCGGCACCTGCGAGGTTGACGACGGCGTCTGCCCCGGCAAGGACGCCGGGGTCCAGGACACCGGCCGCCGGATCCCAGCGGATTTCGGTGGCACCGGCAGGCGGCCGGCGGACCAGGGACACCACCGAATGGCCGGCACTGCGGAAGGCTGCGGACATGGAGCTGCCGATGAGCCCGGAGGCGCCGGCCATGACGATATGCATGGTCCATCTCACCACGGCAGCAAGGGCTGTGTACCTCCCGCGGCGCAGGGGAGGGGTTGACTATGATCGAACGATGACCTCTTCGAGCTACTTCCGTTTCCCGCATTTGCACGGCGATCTGGTCACTTTCGTGGCCGAGGACGACGTGTGGATTGCGCCCCTGGACGGCGGCCGCGCGTGGCGCGTCTCGTCGCTCCAGCTTCCTGCCCGCAACCCGCGTTTCACCCCGGACGGCAAGCGCCTGGTCTGGACGGTTGTGCAGGGAACGGCGCCGGAAGTTGTGTCGGCACGGGTCGACGGCGGCGGGTACCGCCAGCTCACCTACTTTGGCCACAGCACCACGAAGGTCAAGGGATTCACTGCCGGCGGTTCGGTGGTGGTCACCAGCGCCTTCCGCCAGGCCGAAAGCCGGCACACCCACGCATACAGTGTCCCTTTGGAGGGCGGCTGGGCGCAGGAGCTCCCCTACGGGCCGGTGGAATCCGTTGCATTTGGCCCCGAGGTGGGCGACGAACGTCCCGTGGTGCTGGCCAGCGTGCTGTCCCGCGAACCGGCCTGGTGGAAGCGGTACCGTGGCGGGACGGCGGGAAAACTGTGGATCGACCGCGACGGCAACGGGGAGTTCGAGCGGCTGCTGCCGGACGTTGACGGCAACCTCACCGATCCCCTGTGGGTGGACGGCCGGATTGCCTTCCTGTCCGACCACGAAGGCTACGGCAACCTGTACTCGGTCCTTCCCAACGGACAGGACCTGCGGCGCCACACCGACCACCAGGACTTTTATGTCCGGCACGCCGCCTCGGACGGCAAGCGCGTCATTTTCGAATCAGCCGGCGAACTCTGGGTCCTGAATGATCTTGGCTCGGAGGCTGTAAAGCTGGACATCACCCTTGGCTCGGCATCGCAGACCAGGCGTCCCGCCCTCCTTGATGCCGTCAAGCACCTGGGCGCGGTGGCGCCGGATGCGGCGGGGGCCGCCAGCGCGGTGGAGTCGCACGGAACCATCCACTGGCTGCGGCACAAGGACGGGCCGTCCCGCATCATCGAGGCCACCCCGGGAGTGCGGGCCCGGCTTCCCCGGCCCTTGGGGGATGGCCGCATCGCCTACATCGCGGACCACGACGGCGTGGAGGCACTGCATATCAAGGACATTGCCGCTCCAGTACCGCACGGCGCCGGGCACGCGCCGGCAAGCGGCGGCAAGGCCGGCGCAATTTCTGAAACTCCCGATTCTGGAAATCCCGCTCCCGCCGATACGGCACAGGACGGCGCGGCAGGGCCGGAAACGGTCAGCCTGCCGCAGCCTGTTCCCGCGTCCGGCGCGGCAGTGCTGTCCGGAGGGGCCGTCCACGTGCCCGCGGACGACGAACAGCAGGCAGATGTTGCACCGCAGGCCCCGGCCCCCGCGGCCGACGCCCAGGAACCCGCGGCAGAACCAGGCATCACCGTCCCCACGCCGTCACGCGCCAGTTCGCTGGAAGCAAGCCCCGACGGCCGCTGGGTTGCCCTGGGTACCTCGTTTGGCGACGTGCACGTCCTGGACACCCGCAGCGGAGATCTCTCGCGGGTGGCCAGCATTGGCGAAGGCAGCATCTCCGAGCTGGCATGGTCGGCGGACTCCCGCTGGCTGGCCTGGTCTGAACCGGTCACGTCCTTTGGCTCGCGCAGCCGGCTGCGCCTGGCCACCGTTGACCAGCTCGATGCCGAACCGGTGGACGTGACCGACGGACGCTTCCGCGACGCCTCGCCCGCCTTCACCCCGGACGGAAAGTTCCTCGCCTTCCTGTCCAACCGCAGCTTCGATCCCGTGTACGACGGACACTCGTTCGACCTCTCCTTCCCCAGCCCCATCAAGCCGTACCTCGTGGCACTCGCCGCGGAGACGCCGTCGCCCTTTGGCCCTTCCGTTGATCCCGCGGGCGCCGGGCCGGAAACCACAACGGACGCGGATGCCACAGCCGGCGCCGAAGCACGGGATGATGCCGTGCCTGCCGTGCACGTGGACGCGGAGGGCCTGGCGCACCGCGTCATCAGCGTTCCCGTGCCGCAGGGCAACTACAGCTCGCTGAAGGCCGTTGACGGCGCCCTCCTCTGGCTCGACTCAGCCCTGGCCGGCGTGACCGGCGACGGAAAGGCCAGCCAAGAGGACAAGGACGCCAGCCCCAGCCTGGTCCGGTACGACATCGGACGGCGCAGGCAGACCACCCTGGTGGACGCCGTGGACAGCTACCGGCTCTCCGGCGACCGCAGCAAGGTGGTATTGGTTTCCGACAAACAGGTCACCGTGGTGCCTTCTGACGCCAAGGCGGACGAGGACTCCGGCAAGGCAGTCAAAGTGGACCTGGGCCGCATCCGCGTCCTGATGGACCCGCTCAGCGTCTGGGGACAGGCGTTCGATGAAGCCTGGCGCCTGCAGCGGGACTTTTTCTGGACCGAGGACATGGCGGGGCAGGACTGGGAATCCATCCACGCCCGCTACCGGCCCCTGGTCGGGCGGCTGGGCTCCCACGATGACCTGGTGGACCTGCTGTGGGAACTGCACGGCGAGCTGGGGACATCGCACGCGTACGTGCGCCCCGCTCCGGTTACCGAACGCGGCAGCCGGGGACAGGGCAGGCTGGGCGCAGACCTGGCGCACACCGCCCACGGCTGGGAAATCAGCCGCATCCTGGCCGGCGAGTCCTCCGACCCGCTTGCCATCTCCCCGCTGACCAGGCCCGGGGTTGGGGCCAAGGCGGGAGACATCCTGCTGGCCATTGACGGCGTCCCGTTGTCCGGAGCCGTCACCCCGGCCATGCAGTTGGTGGGAGCGGCCGGCCGTGCCGTGGAGCTGACCCTCCTCAACGGCCCGGGGCACGGCGGTGCCCAAGGCACCCAGCGCCGGGTCGCCGTCGTGCCCATCAAGGATGAGGAGCGGCTGCGTTACCAGGAATGGGTTGCCGGCAACCGGCGCACCGTCCGGGAAGCGTCCAACGGAACCTTTGGCTACCTGCATATCCCGGACATGATGGCCAACGGCTGGGCGCAGCTGCACCGCGACCTCGATACGGAAACAGCACTGGACGGCCTGATCGTCGATGTCCGCCGCAACCGTGGGGGACACACATCGCAGCTCGTCGCGGAACTGATAGGCCGCAAGGTCACCGGATGGAGCATGCCGCGCGGGGAAAAGCCGCGGACCTACCCCCACCACGCACCCAGGGGGCCCGTGATCATCCTCGCGGACGAGTTTGCCGGGTCCGACGGCGACATCATCACCCAGGTCTCGAAGCTGCGTGGCATCGGCCCGGTCATCGGAACACGTACGTGGGGCGGTGTGGTGGGCATCGACAACCGGTTCGCGCTGGCGGACGGCACCGGCGTCACCCAGCCCCGCTATGCCAACTGGTTCAGCGGCGGCGTGGGGTGGAGCGTGGAGAACTACGGCGTTGATCCGGACATCGAAGTGGCCTTCCCGCCGCACGCCTACGCCGCGGGGCGCGATCCCCAATTGGAGTACGGCATTGGGGCGCTGAAGGAAATGATCCAGGAACTGCCCACCGACCGGCCGCCGGCGCGTTCCGGCTACCGCCGGTTGAAGCCCGCTCCGCTGCCCGCCCGCCGGCAGGAGAGCTAGCCTTCACCGGCAACAGCAAAGGCCCTGCCTTTCCGGGATTGCCCGGAAGGCAGGGCCTTTGCGTTGTGCAGAGGGTGGCGCTCAGATCATGCGCTCAAGACCGGCGTGGCCTAGGACTGCAGGGTGGCGTCCAGGGTGATCTCGATGCCGGCCAGGGCCTGGGACACGGGGCAACCCTTCTTGGCGGCTTCGGCAATGCGCTGGAAGTCTTCCTGCGAGATGCCGGGGATGCGGGCCTCCAGGGTCAGGTGGCTGCCGGTGATGCCGGTGCCGGGCTGGAAGCCAACCTCGGACCTGGTGTTGACCTCCTCCGGCGTGAATCCCGCCTGGCTGAGTTCGTGGCTGAAGGCCATGGAGAAGCAGGCGGAGTGGGCTGCAGCGATCAGCTCTTCGGGGCTGGTCTTTCCGCCGGCAGCCTCCGTGCGCGCCTTCCAGGTGACATCGAAGGTGCCCAGGCCGGAGCTGTCCAGGGTGGTGTTGCCAGAGCCCTCGGTAAGGCTTCCGGTCCATACCGTGTGGGCGTTGCGTGTTGTAGCCATGTCTCTCCTCAGCGTCGATTCGATCCGGGCCCGGCACCCGCGGCCGGACCCACCGTTTTCCATCCTAGGGACCAGGCACCTCCGGTGCACGGATTGTCCGCTCTCAGAGGATTATGACCGGGGTCCCCGGGGTGGAGCGGTTACTGCCAGATGGTGGCGATGGCGATGTTGACCAGGGCCAGCCCGCCCACGCCATGGGCGAGCCCGGTGGAGACGGGCAGGCCGTTCTTGGCCTTGCGTGTCCCAATGACAGCCAGGACGGCGACCACGACGGCGATGACGAACTTGATGCCCAGCTTGGCGTAGTTGGGATCCTTGTCCGGCAGGAACGGCAGGATGCCCATCATGGCGATGCCGGTCAGCAGTTGCAGGAAGGCGCCGTCACGCTGGCGGGGGTGCACGGTGGGCGTCCGCATCGTGGCGATCCAGTAGCCCACGATCATGGCGGCTCCCACCACGTGCAGGAAAACCAGGATGTTGAAGAGAATATTCATGGCTCCAGCTTAGCCAGTCAGTTCTACGGCCCGTAGCAAAGCCACGCGCACGGGGGCTCCGGGCGCAGGCGGCTGCGTTGGTTAAACCGCGACGGCGGTGCCGGCTGCGGGAGGTTTCCCACCCATGCCGGCACCGCCGTTGTCGTATTGCTGCGGAGGCTAGAGCCCCAGGTCCGCTTCGAAGGCGCCTTCTTCGAGGCGTGCCTTCAGGGTCTGGAGGAACCGGCCGGCGTCGGCACCGTCCACCAGGCGGTGGTCGTACGTCAGGGACAGGTACATCATGGAGCGGATGGCGATCGAGTCGTCGCCGTTTTCGTCAGCAACCACGACGGGCCGCTTGACGATGGCGCCGGTGCCCAGGATGCCCACCTGCGGCTGGTTGATGATCGGGGTGTCGAACAGCGCGCCCACCGAGCCGATGTTCGTGATGCTGAACGTGCCGCCGGACAGTTCGTCCGGGCCGATCTTGCCGTCGCGGGTGCGGGAGGCAACGTCGGCGATCTTGCCGGCGAGGCCGGCAAGGTTCAGGTTGCCGGCGTCTGCGATGACCGGAACCAGCAGGCCCTTGTCAGTGTCGACGGCGATCGCCAGGTGTTCGGCGTTGTGGTAGGTGATTTCCTGCTTGTCCTCGTCGTAGGCAGCGTTGAGCTTGGGGTGCTGCTTGAGGGCCTCGGCCACGGCCTTGGCGATGAAGGGCAGGAACGTCAGCTTGGTGCCGTTCTGGGCCTGGAAAGAGTTCTTGGCCCTGGCGCGCAGCTTGGCGACCTTGGTCATGTCCACCTCGTGGACCTGGGTGAGCTGGGTGGAGATCTCCAGGGACTCGCGCATGCGCCGGGCAATGACCTGGCGGATGCGGGGAGCCTTCTGGGCGGTGCCGCGCAGCGAGGAGGCAGCTCCAGCCGATGCGGCCGGTGCGGATGCGGCAGGGGTTGCGGCCGGTGCGGCAGCGGGAGCCGCCTTGGCTTCAGCGGCGGCGATGACATCCTGCTTGCGGATGCGGCCGCCGACGCCGGTGCCGGACAGTGAAGTGATGTCCACCCCGTGCTGGTTGGCCAGCTTGCGGACCAGGGGAGTGACGTAGCCGGATTCGGACCCGTTGGCCGGTGCGGCCTCCTGGGCTGCAGGGGCTGCAGCGGGAGCGGGGGCTGCCTTGGGCGCTTCCTGGGCGGGTGCCGGAGCAGCGGGGGCCGGGGCGGCAGCCGGAGCTTCCTGCTGGGGGGCTTCCTGCCGGGGAGCCTCGGCGGGGGCCGGTGCAGCCTGGGGAGCCGGAGCAGCGGCAGCGCCGGAGCCGATGACGGCCAGCACGGAACCGACTTCAGCGGTCTCGTCCTCATTGACCCGGATTTCCTGCAGCGTGCCGGCAACCGGGGACGGGATCTCGGTGTCGACCTTGTCCGTGGAGACTTCCAGCAGGGGCTCGTCGACCTCCACCTGGTCGCCAACGGCCTTGAGCCAGCGGGTGACAGTGCCTTCGGTGACGCTTTCGCCCAGTGCGGGGAGGGTTACTTCATGGCTTTCGCCGCCGCCTGCGGCCGGTGCCTCCGGTGCGGAAGTTTCCTGGGCGGAAGTTTCCTGGGCCGGGGCTTCAGGAGCGGGTGCCTCGGTGGAAGGTGCCTCCGCAGGAGCGGGAGCTTCCTGGGCCGGTGCCGCAGCGGGAGCTTCCCCGGCTGGGGCGGAACCGCCGCCGGAGCCGTCACCAATGCGTACCAGGGGTGCGCCTACCTCGGCGGTCTCGTCTTCAGCGACCAGGATTTCTTCAATCACGCCAGCTACAGGAGAGGGGATTTCAGTGTCTACTTTGTCGGTGGAGACTTCGAGCAGCGGCTCGTCCACCTCTACCCGGTCACCTACCTGCTTGAGCCAGCGGGTGACGGTTCCTTCGGTGACACTCTCACCGAGGGCGGGCAAGTTAACGGATTCAGACATGTCGTCCCCGTTCTCCTTATTGATCTTTAGTGCGAATGATTGCTGCCTTGTTGGAAGCCTAGTGCACCCGGTCTGGACGACCGGGTGCACCGGGCCTGGTAATGCTGCGGAAAACTAGCCGTGCAGCGGCTTGCCGGCCAGTGCCAGGTGCGCTTCGCCGAGGGCTTCGTTCTGGGTGGGGTGGGCGTGCACCAGCTGGGCCACGTCCTCCGGGTAGGCTTCCCAGTTCACGATCAGCTGGGCCTCGCCAACCTGCTCGCCCATGCGTGCGCCGATCATGTGGACGCCCACCACGGGGCCGTCCTTCTGGCGGACCAGCTTGACCAGGCCGGAGGTACCCAGGATGGAGCTCTTGCCGTTGCCGGCCAGGTTGTATTCCTGGGTCTGCACCTGGTCTTCGCCGAACTTTTCCTTGGCAGCCTTTTCGGTGTAACCAACGGTGGCGATTTCGGGGTCGGAGTAGGTGACCTTGGGGATGTTGATGTCCTCGACCACCACGGGCTTCAGGCCGGCAATTTCCTCGGCCACGAAAATGCCCTGCTGGTAGCCGCGGTGGGCCAGCTGCACGCCGGGGACGATATCGCCTACGGCGTAGATGTTGCCCACGCCGGTGTGCAGGCGCTCGTTGGTGATGACGAAGCCGCGGTCGATGGTGACGCCGGCCTCCTCGTAGCCCAGGTTGGCGGTGACGGGGCCGCGGCCGACGGCGACCAGCAGCAGGTCGGCTTCGAAGGTCTTGCCGTCCACCAGGGTGACCTTGACGCCGTCGTCATTCTGCTCAACGCCCTGGAAGAAGACGCCGGTGGAGAACTTGATGCCGCGCTTCTTGAAGGCGCGCTCGAAGTTCTTGACGATCGTTGCGTCCTCGTTGGGAACGAGGGAGGGCAGGCCTTCGACGATGGTGACGTCCACGCCGAACGACTTCCAGACCGAGGCGAACTCGACGCCGATGACGCCGCCGCCCAGGATGATGGCGCTCTTGGGGATGAAGTCCATGGTCAAGGCCTGGTCGGAGGTGATGACCTTGCCGCCGATTTCCAGGCCGGGAAGGGTGCGCGAGTAGGAACCGGTGGCCAGGACGATGTTCTTGCCCTTGTACGCGGTGCCGTTAACCACGACGGTGTCGGTGCCCTGCAGCTTGCCTTCACCCTCGATGACGGTGATGCCCTTGGACTTGATGAGTCCCTGCAGTCCCTTGAACTTGCCGGCGATGATGCCGTCCTTGTACGCGTTGACGGCGTTGATGTCGATGCCGTCCAGGGTGACGTTCACGCCGTACTTGGCGGAGTCACGGGCGTGGTCGGCCAGCTCTGCGGAGTGCAGCAGGGCCTTGGTGGGAATGCAGCCGTTGTGGAGGCAGGTGCCGCCCAGCTTGCCCTTCTCCACGAGGCCGACGGTGAGGCCGAGCTGTACCGCACGCAGCGCCGCAGCGTATCCGCCGCTGCCGCCACCGAGTACCAGGATGTCGAATTCTTGCGCAGTTGCCTGATCGGCCACTAAAACGCTCCCTCGCGTGAACGATGACGCGTTCTGCGCGCATCATCTGGTCTTGGAACTTGCACTGCCGTGATTATGTCAGCAGGGCAACTCTCTTGCATTTGTGACTACCGTGGTTCACCTTAGCGAACCACCTATCCATGCTCCACCTTGGCGCTGCGTTTGTGGAGCGCTTGTGTCCAGTGTCACGCGGCCCTGTGGCACAGCAATCACTGCACCGCAGGGCCGCGCGGCACGGGGCCTGGAGCCCGTGACCCAGGCAGTTTGCTCAGGCCGCGGCCAGGATGTCCTCCACGTAGGCAACCAGGGTACGGACAGTGCATCCGGTGCCCTGCTTGTGGGTGTAGCCGTAGGGGCTGCCGTTATTAAAGGACGGCCCCGCAATATCGATGTGCGCCCAGGGGATCTGTTCGCCCGCTTTGTCCTTACCCACGAATTCGCGAAGGAACACAGCAGCGGTCATCATGCCGCCGTGGCGTTCGCCAATGTTGGCCAGGTCCGCCACCTGGGAATCCAGGCTGGGGCGCAGCTCCTCCGGCAGGGGCATGGGCCAGACCAGTTCGCCGGCACGGTCGGCCGCCGCCTTGAGGGCGCCCGTGACGCTTTCCGAGCCCATGACACCGGCAGTGCGGTTGCCGAGGGCGATGAGCTGCGCGCCGGTCAGCGTGGCCACGTCGATGATGGCGTCCGGGTATTCGCGGCTGGCTGCAACGATGCCGTCCGCCATGACCAGGCGGCCTTCGGCGTCGGTGTTAAGGACTTCAACCGTCTTGCCGCCGAACATGGTCAGCACATCGGCCGGGCGCGACGCGCCGCCGCCCGGCATGTTCTCCGCGATGCACAGCCAGGCGGTCGCCTTCACGGGCAGGCCCAGGCCGGCAAGGGCCAAAACAGTATTAAGTACGACGGCGGCGCCCGCCATGTCGCTCTTCATGTCGCCCATGTTCAGGGCCGGCTTGAGGGAGATGCCGCCGGTGTCGAACGTGATCCCCTTGCCGACCAGCGCAACCTTGGCGGTGGCCTTGGCGGGGGAGTACTCCACCTTAACCAGCCGCGGCTGGCGGGTGGAGCCCTTGCCCACGCCCATGATGCCGCCGAAGCCTTCCTTCTCAAGCCGCTTCTCGTCCCAGACGGTGACCTTGACGGGGAGGCCCTTGGCAAGGTCCTTGGCGGCCTCGGCGAAGGACTCCGGGTAAAGGTGGCTCGGCGGCGTGTTGACCAGTGAGCGGGTCGCGTTGACGGCTTTGGCCACCAGTCCTGCCCGCTTCAGTGCGGCGCCCAGGTCCGTGCTGCCTGCCAGTTCCGTGAAGATGACGGCATTGCGGACGGGATCCTTGAGCCCGTCCGTGGAAGACCGGAACTCGGTGAAGGCGTAGGCGCCCAGCGCAGCACCCTCGGCGACGGCCGAAACATCCTGCACCGTCGCCGTCGGGAACGCCAGGGTTACGGTGGCGAGGCCGGCCAGCTGCCGGACCGCGGATCCCGCTGCCCGGCGGAGTGCCTCACCGGTGAGCGGTGTGCCTTCCGGCACCTTTCCCACTCCGGCGAGGACCAGGATGCCGGCGCCGGTTTCGGGCAGTCCCGGGAGGCGGACCAGCTGGTCCGCCGCGCCGGTAACTCCGAGTGCCTTGAGGGAGTCAGCCAGGGCCTCCGCGGACTTCGCCGTCAGCGGGTTGTCCAGCAGGACGGGCCCGTCGCTTCCCTTCCCCACCCCGATCACCACGGCATCGCTGGGGTTCCTCTTAAGGTCCCGCGAGACGGTACTAAGGTTGACTTCAGTATTCTTGACCACAGGGATGAGTCCTCAATTCTCGAAACGATCGGGCAGGGATGCATGTTGGGCGCTCTGCCATGGTGGCCCGGATCCGGCCGTTCTGGACGGTGCCCGGGTGGTTGCAAGCCCGCCTGGCAGGCCAGTTCCGATCGTAGCCGTTCCCCTGCGGAGCGACAGAATTTCCTGAGATGTGCGCCACACCGCGGCCCGGAATGCCGGGTGCCCCTGCGGCGTTATGAATGATGTCCACCCGTACCCCTGAAAGGAACACGCCGTGCTTGAACGGATTTCCGGCTCCCTGCTGGACCCCGACGCGCTCTATGCCAGCAACATCGAGCTGTTCCACAGCCCGGAGCTGCAGGGGCTGAACCTGGTCATGGGTTTCACCGGGTTCGCCGACGCCGGCCATGTGGTGAAGCAGATCAACGCCGAACTGCTGGACACCCTCGACGCCCAGCCCGTGGCGGTCTTCGATGCGGACCAGTTGATTGACTACAGGTCCCGCCGGCCGCACCTGAGTTTCGTGGAAGACCACATCCAGGACTACCAGGAGCCCCGGCTGGCACTCTACCGACTGGTGGACGGGCTGGGGAAGCCATTCCTCCTCCTGGCCGGCTTCGAACCTGACCTGCAATGGGAACGGTTTGCCCGCGCCGTGGTGAACATCGTGGAAAAGCTGGACGTCAACCTGGTCACATGGATCCACTCCATCCCCATGCCCGTGCCGCACACCCGGCCCGTAGGCGTGACGGTACACGGGAACCGGCCTGAGCTGATCGAGGGCATCTCCGTGTGGAAGCCCACCGTTGAAGTTCCCGCTGCTGTTGGCCACATCCTGGAGCTGCGCCTCGTGGAGGCGGGCCGCAATGTTGCCGGCTACGTCATCCACGTCCCGCACTACCTCGCCGAGGCCGAGTACCCCACCGCCGCCGTCGCCGGCCTGGAATACCTTGGCGCCGCAACGTCCCTGATGCTGCCCACCGACCGGCTCCGTGAGTCCGGGCGCGAGGTCAGCCGGCAGATTGCCCAGCAAATCGAGGCGTCCGAGGAGGTCCAGCAGGTGGTCTCCCGCCTCGAGACACGCTACGACGAGAAGGCCGACGGCATCGTCCGCCGGTCGCTCCTGGCCAACGAGAACGACGAGCTTCCCGACGCCGACGACCTGGGTGCCGCCGTGGAGGCCTACCTGGCCAGGGAGAACCCGGGGCAGTAGCGGGACGTCACGGCTTCCGGGCTGCGGGCGCGCGCCGGGCATAATGAACTGGTGACTGCTCCCCGCGCCTGGCTTATCTGGACCATTGGAATTTTCGGGTACCTGGTGGCCGTGGCGCAGCGGACCTCCTTCGGCGTGGTGGGGCTCGAGGCCACGGAGCGGTTCCACGCCACGGCGTCCGCCATCTCCTTCTTCACCGTCCTGCAGCTGCTGGTGTACGCCGGGCTCCAGATCCCGGTGGGCCTGCTGGTGGACAGGTTCGGCTCGCGTGCCATGATCGCAGGCGGCGCTGTCCTGATGGGACTCGGACAGGTGCAGCTGGCCTTCGCCGAGAGCATCCCCGGGGGAGTCCTTGGCCGTGTCCTGGTGGGCGCCGGCGACGCCATGACCTTTATCTCGGTGATCAGGCTCATCCCGCTGTGGTTCGCCCCCGCCCGCGTCCCCCTGGTCACGCAGTTGACCGGCATGTCCGGCCAGTTGGGTCAGCTGTTCAGTGTCCTGCCCTTCGCGCTGGTCCTGCACCTGTCCGGCTGGACCCCCGCTTTCCTGATGCTGGCAGGAATGTCCGCACTCGCCGTCGTGCTGGTACTCCTGCTCCTGCAGGATGTCCCACCGGGGACCGAACGGCCGCACGCCCGGCAGGGACTCAAGGCCACCGGCGCCTCACTGGCCCGTGCCTGGAGCCAGCCCGGAACCCGGCTGGGAATGTGGAGCCACTTCACCATCCAGTTCAGTGGCACCGTCTTTGCCATGACGTGGGGCTACCCGTTCCTGATCTCGGGCCAGGGCCTGGACGCGGCCACCGTCGCAGCGCTGATGGCCCTGTACGTTGCCGCAGCCATGGCAGTGGGCCCGTTCATCGGGCGCTTCGTTTCGCGCCATCCACTGCGCCGTTCCACCATGGTGCTGCTGATCGCCGGCGCCACCGCCACGGCATGGGCCGCGGTGCTGCTGCTGCCCGGGCGCGCTCCGCTGTGGCTGCTGGCAGGCCTGGTGGTGGTGCTCGCAATCGGCGGCCCCGGTTCCATGATCGGCTTCGACTTCGCGCGGACCTTCAACCCCGCGCACCGGATCGGCACTGCCACCGGCATTGTCAACGTTGGTGGCTTCATCGCTGCCCTGGTCTCCATCTTCCTGATTGGCCTTGTGCTCGACGTCCTGAACGCCACCGGGTTTTCACAGGGGGTGCTCTACGGCCTGGCACCCTTCCGGCTGGCTTTGAGCGTCCAGTTCCTGCTCCTGGGGATTGGTGCCGCAGCCATCCTGGCCTCCCGCCGGAAGGTCCGCCGGCAAATGGCCGCCCAGGGCATCGTGGTTCCGCCACTGCGCAGCGCCATCGCCCGGCAGCGCCGTGAAAGCCTGGCCCGCCGCAGCCAGCCGACGCCCACGGACGACTGAGCCACTCCCGTTCGCGGGTTCCCCGCACTCTTCCTCCACGGCACCGGTTACCCACATAGCCGGACTGGCCACTGCCCGCGCCCCCGCCGGCGGCGAATGCTGGAGCCATGACAGGTTCAGAACGATTAGTAGTGCGCGGCCCGGAAGACATCCTTGGCTTCATTCCGCATTCGCTCGGGTACTGGCCAGCTGCCAGCCTGGTGGCCATGACGCTGCACGGCACCACGCTCGGAGCCACACTCCGGCTTGACCTTCCGGGCCCGGCGAACCAGGCCGACCCCGCCGCGTTTGCCCGTGCCGTCCGGCGCTACCTTGAATCAGACCAGGACGCTGACGGCTCTTTGCTGGCTGTCTTCACCAGCGACGCCGGAATGGGACCGCCATCCGCCTACGACCTCCTGGTCGACACGGTGCGACGTGCGCTGGACCAGGCCGGGATGCCTGTCCGCGATGCCTGGTTGGTGGGCGATGAGTACTGGCGGGACGCCCTGTGCAGCGACGCCTCCTGCTGCCCGCTTCCGGGACGTCCCGTGCAGGAGATCAGGGACAGCATGCTGAATACGGAGATGGTGTACCGGGGCAGCAGCATTGGACCCGCGCCACGAGCGGGGAGCCAGCCGGAAGCCCCGGTCCCCGCCATGCACCTGGCGGCCGTCCTTGAGGCACAGGCCGGCTGGGAGCACGAGCTCGGCGGGCAGTCCCGCAGCAGGGCACAGTTCAACGCGGTGCTTGACTTCTGGGAGTTGCTGCTGGAGCGGAGCCATGACGGGCAGTGGATTCCGGACGTTGAACGGGACGCCTTCCTGCGCGCCACGCTGCTCGTTCCCACCTGGCGCGACGCCCTGCTTGTGATGGCTGCGGCGGGACGGGCCGCCGCGGAGGCAGGCGCAGAACAGTTCGGCGTCCTTTCCGAGGACGGGGGCGACGTTTCCGCAGTGGCGCTGCCGTTGCTGCCTCCGCCGGGATTCGCCGGCCGGCAGCAGCGCCGGGCGGCCGGTGCCGCTTCCGGCGCTGTTCCTGCCGGCTACGGCGAGGTCCTCATGGGCCTGGCGCCGGCCGCGCCGGACTGGGCCGGACTGGACGCGCTGGACCGGATTCTGGGGCACCTGGCAGTGTTGGGCGGACACCCGGCCGCAGCAGCGCTCACGCTCCGAGGATGGGTGGCCTGGTCCCGGGGACGCGGCTCCTACGCGGCTGCCCACTTGGGCCGGGCGCTTGAGCTTGAACCGGAGTACCGGCTTGCCGAGCTCCTGCTGGATATCGTGGGCAGGGGGACGCTTTGTGGCTGGGCCGCCCGGAAGGAGGCGGCCTGGCAAAAGTTCCCGAAGGATCCTGCTGGGGAGAAGGAGACGCTGTGAGCCGGACCCGGGCGTCGTGAAGCCGGCCGGACATGCCCCGGCCGGGCCGGGCCCGCCGGGGCAGCCGTAACGGATGGCGGCAGGGGAGGTTGGATCCGGGCAAATCGTGAGACAATGGATGCCGAGACCCGGTTGGGTCCGTGTATCGAGTGCTTGTAAGCGTCCCCGCAAGGGAACATTACAGCCACTCCGGGAGTTGTCTTAAGTGACTCTGCCGGCCGTGGTGGTGCTTGGTTTCCACCACGGACTTGACAGGGTCATAGTGGTGTTGCCCGTATGGTGATTCCACAGACCACCGCTAGAAAGGTTTTCTGTGACCCCGTCTTCCACGAAGAAGGATTCCGCCGCCCAGGATGTCTTGTCCCCTGAGGAGAAGCAGGCCGCGACCAATGCCAAGCGGGCAGCTACGCGGGCAGCCAACAAGGCTTCGGCCGGCGAGGCTGCAGGCGACAGCAAGCGCGAGCCCAAGAAGCGTGGGCCCAAGCCCGGCGCCAAGGCCGCAGCCGAGGCTGCGGGAAAGTCCGCCGCCGGTGACGTTGACCCGGACGAGGTCGAAGACGTCGAGGAAGACCTCGACGACATCGTCCTCGAAGGTCCGGACGCAGCAGAGGACGTCGACGCCGACCCCGTCAAGGGTGCCGCCGGCAGCGGCAAGGGCTTCGTCTACTCCGATGCAGACGACGACGACGCGCCCGTGCAGCAGGTTATGTCTGCCGGCGCCACGGCCGACCCCGTCAAGGACTACCTGAAGCAGATCGGTAAGGTGGCGCTGCTCAATGCGGAGCAGGAAGTCGACCTTGCGCTGCGGATCGAGGCCGGGCTGTTCGCCGAGGAAAAGATCGCCGCGGACGACGGCTCCATGGATCCGAAATACAAGCGTGAACTCGAATTCATCATCCACGACGGCAAGCGCGCCAAGAACCACCTGCTGGAAGCCAACCTCCGCCTGGTGGTCTCGCTGGCCAAGCGCTACACCGGCCGCGGCATGCTGTTCCTGGACCTGATCCAGGAAGGCAACCTTGGCCTGATCCGCGCCGTGGAGAAGTTCGACTACACCAAGGGCTTCAAGTTCTCCACCTACGCCACCTGGTGGATCCGCCAGGCCATCACCCGCGCCATGGCCGACCAGGCCCGCACCATCCGTATCCCGGTGCACATGGTCGAGGTCATCAACAAGCTGGCACGTGTACAGCGCCAGATGCTGCAGGACCTGGGCCGCGAACCCACGCCCGAAGAACTGGCACTGGAACTGGACATGACGCCGGAAAAGGTGGTCGAGGTCCAGAAGTACGGCCGCGAGCCGATTTCGCTGCACACCCCCCTGGGTGAGGACGGCGATTCCGAATTCGGCGACCTGATCGAGGACTCGGAAGCCGTTGTTCCGGCTGACGCCGTGAGCTTCACCCTCCTGCAGGAACAGCTGCACTCCGTCCTGGACACCCTTTCCGAACGCGAGGCCGGCGTGGTTGCCATGCGCTTTGGCCTGACTGACGGACAGCCGAAGACTTTAGACGAAATCGGAAAGGTCTACGGCGTCACCCGCGAGCGGATCCGCCAGATCGAGTCGAAGACCATGTCCAAGCTCCGGCACCCCTCCCGGTCGCAGGTGCTGCGGGACTACCTGGACTAACCTCTTCCGCACGACAAAACAGGGGCCGTTCGGGAACCCACTGCACGGTGGATTCCGGAACGGCCCCTGTTTGTTTATGAGCTCCCTCCGTGCGGCTAAAGGCCTGCGGGGCTTGTTAAACGCCTGCGGGGCCTTTCCGTGGTGGAAAGGCCCCGCAGGGTTCGTTGTTACCGATGCCTCATCTAGTCGATTTCCACGGCAGCTTTCTCGTGAAGCTTTCCCGTCTCGTCGTGCCAGCCGGAGCTCAACGGCTTGAGCGTCGCCTCCACTGCACGGGCGTGGTGGCCGCAGAACAACAGCTCACCGCCGGAGGACTCGAGTACAACCCGGACATATGCCTGAGCTCCGCAACGGTCGCACCGGTCGAGTGCGTTTAGTGTGCGGTCTGCCACTGCTGTTGTCATGTCGGCCTCCTTAGTAGATCAGTACATCTATATAACCAGTATTCGTATCCGATCCATCGCAAGGATGGGGCAAGTTCGCTGTCCGCGTATCCGCAAGGTTAGGTCAAGAATTGCCCAGTTCCGCGGATCACGGAGGCTGGTGGCGCGGCGCACAAGGCGCTGCGGGTGTGGCAGACGGCTGTCGCCGCTGCCGCCGACTACCCTAGAAGGTGCGGTCCCAGCGCCGCTTCAACGTCCCTGAAGGAGTTCATCACCAGTGGCACCAAGCTCTGAGTACACCGCCCGGCACCTTTCCGTACTGGAGGGCCTCGAAGCCGTCCGCAAGCGTCCGGGCATGTACATCGGCTCAACGGACTCGCGCGGCCTCATGCACTGCCTCTGGGAGATCATCGACAACTCCGTGGATGAGGCGCTTGCCGGGTTCGGCCACGACATCCGCATCATCCTCCACGCGGACAACTCCGTGGAGATCCACGACGACGGCCGCGGCATCCCCATCGACAAGGAACCCAAGACGGGGCTCACCGGCGTCGAAGTGGTGTTCACCAAGCTGCACGCCGGCGGCAAGTTCGGCGGCGGCTCCTATACCGCCTCCGGCGGCCTGCACGGCGTTGGAGCGTCAGTGGTCAACGCCCTCTCGTCGCGCCTGGACGTCGAGGTGGACCGCGGCGGCAAGACCTACCGGATGTCCTTCCGGCGCGGCGAGCCCGGACGCTTCAAGGACACCGGGTCCCGCCCGGACCCCGCAGCGCCGTTCACTCCGTTCGTCGATGACTCGGTACTGGACATTGTGGGCAAGGCCAAGCGCGGAGTCACCGGGACCCGGATCCGCTACTGGGCGGACCGGCAGATCTTTACCCCGGATGCCAAGTTCTCCTACGAGGACCTTGCTGCCCGCGCACGCCAGACCTCCTTCCTGGTGCCCGGCCTCAAGCTCACCGTGCGGGATGAGCGCAAGCTCCCCGGAACCCCGGGGGAAGCCGGCCCGCACGAGGAGGTCTTCCACCACGACGGCGGCATCTCCGAATTCGCCGAGTTCCTGGCCGCGGACCCGGCCGTGACCGACGTGTGGCGGCTGCATGGATCAGGGAAGTTCAAGGAGACCGTCCCGGTCCTTGACGAACGGGGGCACAGCCAGCTGGCCGAGGTCGAACGTGACTGCGAAGTGGACGTGGCACTGCGCTGGGGCATCGGCTATGACAGCACCGTGCGAAGCTTCGTCAACATCATCGCCACCCCCAAGGGTGGCACGCACCAGTCAGGGTTTGAGCAGGCGCTGGTCAAGACTTTCCGGAAAGCCGTGGAAACCAATGCCCGCAAACTCAAGGCCGGCAACGACAAGATCGAAAAGGACGACATCTTCGCCGGCTTGACCGCGGTCCTGACCGTACGGCTCGCCGAACCACAGTTCGAGGGCCAAACCAAGGAGATCCTGGGCACCAGCGCCGTGCGCGCCATCGTGGCCCGGGTGGTGGAGCGGGAGATCTCCGCCAAACTGTCCTCCAGCAACCGGAACGACAAGGCCCAGTCGGCCCTGCTGCTGGAAAAAATCGTCAACGAGATGAAGTCCCGCATCTCGGCCCGCGTGCACAAGGAGACCCAACGGCGCAAGAACGCGCTGGAAACGTCCTCGATGCCCACCAAGCTCGCTGACTGCCGGACGGACGACGTCGAACGTTCCGAACTGTTCATCGTGGAAGGCGACTCCGCGCTGGGCACCGCCAAGCTGGCCCGGTCCTCCGACTTCCAGGCCCTGCTGCCCATCCGCGGCAAGATCCTCAACGTGCAGAAGGCATCGGTGGGGGACATGCTCTCCAATGCCGAATGTGCAGCGCTCATCCAGGTGGTGGGCGCGGGGTCCGGCCGCAGCTTCGACATCAATGCGGCCCGGTACGGCAAGGTGATCCTCATGACTGACGCCGACGTTGACGGCGCCCACATCCGGACCCTGCTGCTGACCCTGTTCTTCCGCTACATGCGGCCCATGATCGTGGAGGGAAGGGTGTTTGCCGCGGTTCCGCCGCTGCACCGGGTGGAGGTCATCAACGCCGGCCAGAAGGCCAACGAGATGATCTATACCTACTCCGAGGCCGAACTGCACGTCCTGCTGGCCCGCCTGGCCAAGGAGGGCAAGCGGTACAAGGAGCCGATCCAGCGGTACAAGGGCCTTGGGGAGATGGACGCCGAGCAGCTGGCGGAGACCACTATGGACCCGCGGCACCGCACCCTGCGCAAGGTGGGGATCGAAAACGCGCAGCAGGCAGAGGAGATCTTCGACCTGCTCATGGGCTCCGACGTCTCCCCGCGCAAGGACTTCATCATCGCCGGCGCGTCCAGCCTGGACCGGGAGCGCATCGACGCCTGACCGGGCGCAGGGTCGCCGGGCGCTGGGATGGGTTCGGCGATCCCGGGGCTTTGACAAGCCCACCCGCCGGGTTGAAGCGCGACGGCGGCGTCAGCCCAGCAGCCCTGGAACCACCAGCAGTGCCGTGGGCAGCGCCAGCAGCAGGACGGACCCGGCCAACACGGCGCTGCGGACGGCCGCAGGAAGCTGGGGCTGGGGGGTCAGGAGGCGGCTGACACGGGAGGCCGCGGTCCTGACCGCGTCCGAGCCCGGTCCGCCCGACGCCGACTCCAGCCCGGACAGGGCCAACGAGGGCGAGGACGGGCGGATGTCGCCGGCGCCCGCGTTTCCGGTCGACCCGCTGGCAACGATGGCTATCGCCTTGATGAGGGTGGCCTTGCTCTCCGTCCGCAGTGCGACGTCGTCGGCCAGCATCTCGATCAGGGAGTTGACCGATTCCTGTGCAAGCCGGGTGGTGGGCAGCCACGGGAGGGCCTGCCGCCAGGCGGCAAAGGCCCAGAGCAGCAGGTGGTGCCGCTGGCTGAGGTGCGCGTTCTCGTGAATCAGGACGGCCCGCAGCTCGTCCGGTTCGAGGGCGGCCATCAGACCGTCCGACAGCACGGTCACGGAGCGGGCGCCCCCCGGGAGGCAGTACGCGACGGGGGAGTCGTGGCTGATCACCAGCGTCCCGGCATCCTGGGCCGATGGGGAGGCCAACAGTGCGAGCAGTTCACGGTGCCGGCGCCGCTGCCGCTGGATCTTGTAGTACGTCAGCAGCAGCGTGAACACCAGGTGGGCCGTCAGCAGGGCAGCAGTGGACAGTGCGAAGATATGCCAAAAGCCCAACGCCGTGGTGGGGGCATTGAACAGCACCATTCCCGCCAGCGCGCGAAGCCCTGCGATGAGGTTGTCACCGATTGGTTCCAGGCCATAGACCAGCATGGCGCCGATCATGGAGAGTCCACCCGCGAGCGCGATCGCCTGCCACAGCAGCATGGCCGTGAACGGCGACCTTGCCGGCCATTGGGCCCGTGACAGGAGAATTGGCACCGGCCAGGCCAGGATTATCGCCAGGACCGCCAGCAGGTATGAGGCCCAGAACATGGTGTGCTAGAGGTGGCCCAGCAGTTTACGCAGCGTCTCGGCTTCACCTTCGGAAACGGACCCGATGAAGCGGGCCAGGACGGCCTCGCGGTCTGGGGCTGATCCGAGGACCTCATGCATGAGTTCGGCGGTGTGGTCCGCACGGCTGGACACGGCCTGGTACCGGTGCGGGCGGGTTCCGCGTTCGCGTTCCACCAGCCCCTTCTTTTCCAGGCGGGAGAGTACGGTGAGCACCGTGGTGACGGCCAGTTCCTTGCCTTCGTGGCCCGGTCCGCCCTGCGCCGCGGACGTGCGCGCCAGCTGATCCCTCAGGGTATTGGCCGTAGCCGCTTCCTGGCCCGCCCAGAGCAGGTCCATGACTGCCCGTTCCAGTTCACCAAGACTAGCCATTTCACTTTTCCTTTTGTTTCCCCGCACCGGGCATTCTAAGGCGCCCGGTGACGTCGCGCGGTTGTTCAACTACATAACCAAATCTACCCCGAAAACCGCCCGGGTTCTACATCGGGTAGAACATGTGGCGCGCCGGCCCCTGCCGCGCCATGCTAGGGGAGGGCGATTGGTTTTCGCCCGCCACTGCCAATGTTCTACACTTTGTAGAAGTTACAGTTCTACAAAGCGTAGAAAACTACATTGGCTAAACAGTAGGGACTGCCATGGACGCCTTGGAAATCGCACGCTGGCAATTCGGCATCACCACCGTCTACCACTTCATGATGGTGCCGCTGACCATTGGCCTGGGCCTGGTGGTGGCCGTCATCCAGACCGCCTGGTACCGCACCGGCAAACCCGAGTACCTGCGCATGACCAAGTTCTGGGGAAAGCTGTTCCTCATCAACTTCATCATGGGCGTGGCCACCGGAATCGTGCAGGAATTCCAGTTCGGCATGGCCTGGAGCGAGTACAGCCGGTTCGTGGGTGACGTCTTCGGAGCCCCGCTGGCCCTCGAGGCCCTCCTTGCCTTCTTCGTCGAGTCCACCTTCCTGGGACTGTGGATCTTTGGCTGGAAGCAGCTAAAGCCCGCCATCCACCTTGCCTGCCTCTGGGTGGCCGTTATTGGATCGGCCCTCTCCGCCTACTTCATCATCGTGGCCAACAGCTGGATGCAGCACCCGGTAGGGGTGGAAATGATCAACGGCCGGCCCGTCATGACCGACGCGTGGGCCGTCTTCACCAACAACACCGCGCTCGTGGCCGTCCCGCACACCCTGTTCGGCGCCCTGGCCGTGGCCGGCGGCTTCCTCCTGGGCATCGCCTGGTACCACCTGTGGCGGAGGCGGCACGACGGCGTTGACACGGTGGGTGCCGAAGGCAAGGTCATCCCCGGTGAAGACGTCCGCATCCCCGGCCGTGACCGTACAGACCACAGCGTATGGATCCGGTCCCTGCGGATCGGCGCCGTGGTGGCCATGATCTCCTTCGCCGGCACCGCGGTCACCGGCGACCTGCAGGGCAAGCTGATGTTCCAGCAGCAGCCCATGAAGATGGCCGCCGCGGAGGCGGCCTGCCACGACGGCACCGGTTTCTCCGTCCTGAGCGTCGGAAACGTGGGGTCCAGGAACTGCGACGACGTCGTGGCCGTCATCGAGGTTCCGGGCATCCTGTCCTTCCTTGCCAAGGGCGACTTCACCACCGAGGTCAAGGGCGTCAACAGCCTGCTGCCCGAGTACAAGGCCAACTACGGGACCAACCTGCCGGACAACCCCATCTACGGTGAGCGGGCCGGCCAGGAAATCGAATACGTGCCCGTCATGGAAGTCACCTACTGGGGATTCCGGATGATGATCGGATTTGGCGGACTCGCCGCCCTGGCAGCATTTGTGGCGCTGTGGCTCACCCGCAAGGGGACCGTGCCGGAGTCGCACTGGATGATGCGGCTGGCAGTCTTTGGCATCCTGGCCCCCTTCGGCGCCAATGCCGCCGGCTGGATCTTCACCGAGATGGGCCGCCAGCCGTTCGTCGTGGCGCCCAACCCGGATCCCAGCGGCATCGACCAGGTGTTCATGTTTACCGCCGCCGCCGTATCGCCGGGTGTCTCCGCAGGGGAACTGATCGCCTCGCTGGTGGCCCTGACGGCCGTCTACGCAGTCCTGCTGGTGGTGGAGGTGAAGCTGCTGGTCAAGTACATCCGCGGCGGCGTGGTCTCCGCAATGCCCGAACTGGTCCACACGCCGGTGGACGAGAACGAGGACGCCACCCCGGGACCCGGCGGCCCCGGGGACGCGAAACACGCAGACGACGTCCTGGCCTTCGCCTACTAGCCCGAAACCAAGCAGAGGAAACAAACAATGGAACTGCTTCCCACCATGTGGTTCATCGCCATCGCGGTGCTGTGGACCGGCTACCTCTTCCTGGAGGGCTTCGACCTGGGCGTGGGGATGCTGATGAAGCTCTTCGCCCGCGACAACACCGAGCGCAGGGTGCTGCTGAACACCATCGGACCCGTCTGGGACGGCAATGAGGTGTGGCTGCTGACCGCCGGCGGCGCCACCTTCGCAGCCTTCCCGCTCTGGTACGCGTCGCTGTTCTCCGCGCTCTATCTCCCGCTGCTGGTCGTCCTGCTGGCACTGATCTTCCGGGCGGTGGCGTTCGAATACCGCGGCAAGGTGGACACGGACAGCTGGCGGAACCGGTGGGACTGGGCCATCGCGCTGGGTTCCTTCTTTGCCGCCTTCGGCGTGGGCGCCGCACTGGCCCTCACCACCACCGGCCTTCCGCTGAACTCCAACGGCGACCGCGAAGGCGGCCCCATGGCCTGGTTCAGCGGCTACGCCCTGCTGGGCGGTATCGCCGTGGTGGGGTTCGCGCTGCTCCACGCGCTGGCGTTCCTCGCCCTCAAGACCGACGGGGAGGTACGGCACCGCGCCCGCCAGTGGTTCGTTCGGCTCCTGCCGGCCCTGCTCCTGCCTATCGCGGCGTGGGCCCTCGCCATCCAGTTCATGGACGGCAAACCCTGGACCTGGGCCGCCGTCGTCCTGGCCGTTGCTGCGGCCGTTACTGCCTGGCTGCTGGCCCGGAAGGGCTCCGAAGGCCGGTCCTTCCTGGCCCTGGGCGCCTTCCTGGTTCTGGGCACGGCGTCCATTTTCGGGGCCGTGTTCCCGGTGGTGCTGCCCTCCACGCTGGACAGCGCGTTTGACCTCACCATCTCCAACGCCTCCTCCTCGGACTACACCCTGGGACTGATGAGCATTGTGGCAGCCTTTGGCCTTCCCCTGGTGATCGCCTACCAGGCCTGGACCTACTGGGTCTTCCGCCGCCGCGTCAGCGCCGCCCACATCCCGGAAGCCCACAGCTTCCTCCCGGCGGTGGCCGCCAGGGCGTTCACCACCAAGGGCTGACGTGCGGCCAACCTTTCCCGCCGGTCCGGCCACCCGTTCAGCAATCTACTGGCTGGGCGTCCTGGCCGCGCTCAAGGCGCTTTCCCTGGTGCTGATCGGCCAGGCCGTGGCCTCGGTCCTGGCCGGACTCGTGGCCGGAAACCCGGACTGGGCAACCCAGCTCGCCGCCGGGCTCGCCGGCGTCGTCCTCCGCTCCCTGAGCGTCTGGGGCCAGGCCGTCGCGGGCCGCCGGGCGGCGCTGGGGGTCAAGGAAGAACTCCGGGCAGAACTGCTGGGGCGTGCCCTGCGCACGGGCGTCCGGTCCTCCGGGCCGGGTGACGGCGGCCTGGCGGTGCTGGCCACCCGCGGCCTGGACGCCCTGGACAGCTACTACACCCAGTTCCTTCCCGCGCTGGTCAACTGCGCCGCCGTGCCGCTGCTGCTGGGGGCACGGATCCTCTTCGCGGACTGGGTGAGCGCGCTGGTCATTGTGCTCACGGTGCCCCTGATCCCGCTGTTCATGGTGCTGATCGGCCGGTACACCGAGGACAGCGTCCGCCAGGCCCAGGCGTCGCTGGCCCGGCTGTCCGCACACATGCTGGAGCTCGCCAAGGGCCTGCCGGTCCTGGTGGGACTGGGCAGGGCAACCGCCCAGCGCAAGGCCCTCGAAGAAATCTCCGAAGAGTACCGCTCCCGCACCATGGGCACCCTGCGGACCGCGTTCCTGTCCGCCCTGGCCCTGGAACTCATCGCCACCATCTCAGTCGCCGTGGTGGCGGTCTTCATCGGCGTCCGGCTGGTCCACGGCGACATGCCGCTGGAGGCCGGCCTGCTGGCGCTGCTCCTGGCACCGGACTGCTACCTTCCGCTGCGGGAACTGGGCACCGCCCACCACGCCAGCGACGACGGCCGGGTGGCACTCGCGGAAACAGCCGCCGTGACCGGCGCGGCCGAAGCGATACCCCTGCCGGCGGCCAGGGCCGGCAGGCCCGGTGCCCCACTCGAGGTCACCGGACTCACGGTGACCTACGCCGGCCGGTCCGGAGCCGCCGTCGGCCCCCTCACCTTCACCGCCCCCCAGGATCGGATCACCGCCCTGGACGGACCCAGCGGTGCCGGCAAGAGCACTGTCCTGGGCGTACTGGCCGGAACCATCGGCGCCGGTGACGGGGCGGGCATCACCGGATCCATCAGCGGCCTGGACCGCAGTTCAGTAGCCTGGGTGCCGCAGCATCCCGTCATGGTGGCCGGAACCGTGCTGGAGGAGGTGCTGCTGTACCTCTCGCCGGACCCCACCCATGGCCCCGACCGCTTTACCGGCGAAGAGACTGCCCGCCGCTGCCTGGAGAGGGCCGGAGCCACCCACCTGGCAGCGAAGCACCAGGCGGAGCTGAGCCCGGGCGAGCTGCGCCGCGTGGCACTGGCCCGCGGACTGGCCAGGATCGAGGCCGGTGCCACCCTCCTGCTGCTGGACGAGCCCACGGCACACCTGGACGACGCCTCCGCACTCATTGTGGAGGAGGCCATCCGGCGGCTCCGCGGCCAGGCCACCGTGATCCTGGTGGCCCACAACCAGCGCACCCGCCGGCTCGCAGACCTGCTGGTGCCCGTCGTGCCGGCGGTCCGGGCTGCCGCAGCACCGCACCACGGCGGCGGCGCGACCGGCATCCTGCCCGGCCCCGGCGGAAGCGGCTCCACCCAACCCGGCTCTGCCGACGCCGCTTCCGCCGGCAATGTCAGCGCACGCGTTGACGACGCGGCGGAAGCGGGCACCAGCGGGTCCGTCAGCCCAAGCGTTCGCGCTGCCCCAGGCGCGGCCCGCCTCCTGGCGGCCCTCCTGGCGCCGGTGCGGGGCAGGTTCGCCACCGCTGCTGTCGTGGGCACCCTGGCGGCCGTCTTCGCCGTCGCGCTTTCCGGCCTTTCCGGCTGGCTCATCATCCGGGCCAGCGAGCAGCCGCCCATTCTCTACCTGCTGACGGCGATCGTCGGCGTCCGGTTCTTCGGCATCGGCCGGGCCGTTTTCCGCTACTGGGAGCGGCTGCTGCTGCATGATGCCGTCTTCGCCGCGCTCACCCGCCTGCGCGGCCGGCTCTGGGAATCTCTGAGCCGCAGGGCGCTGTCGCTGCGCCGGCTCCTGCAGGGCGGCAACGTGCTGGGGACGGTCATCGACGATGTGGACACGGTCCGCGACCTCCTTCCACGCGTGGTCCTGCCACCCCTCACGGCGCTCGCGGTTTCCGTCCTGGCCGTGGCTGCCACCGGCGTGCTGGTGCCGGCGGCCCTTCCCGCAGTGGCCGGCGCGGCCATCAGCGGCCTGCTGCTGGCACCCGCGGCCGCCCTGTGGGGAGACCGCAAATCCGCCAACGCCGAGCAGTCCCTGCGGTCCGGCGTCCTGCGCCGCGTCACCGCTGCCCTCGATGCCCGGGCCGAACTGCACGCCAACGGCGTGGCGCCGCGCGTGCTTGACGCCCTGCTGGCGGAGGACCGCCAGGCCACGCGCGCATCGCAGCGCTCTGCCTGGGCCGACGGGCTGGGACACGGCGTCGCCACCGCGGCCTGCGGCACGGCAGCCCTGGCGGCCGCGTGGCTGGCAGCTCCCGGGGTCCTTGCGGCCCAGGTTGCCCCGGCCACGGCAGCCGTGGTGGTCCTCCTGCTGCTGGCACTGGTGGAACCCTACGCAGCGATGACGACGGCGGTCCGCCAGTTCCCCGCGCTCCGTGCCGTGATGCGCCGGGTGGGGGAGTCGGGCGCCCTTGACGGCCGCCTCGACGTGTCTGCTGGGCTGCAGTCCGTTCCCGGCCGCGCCGGCGGCACTCCGGGCCTTGAACTGGTGGACCTGGCCGCGGCCTGGCCCGGAGACGTCCCGGTCTTCTCCGGCGTGTTCGCGGTGGCAGGTCCCGGGCGCTGGCTGGCGGTCACCGGACCATCGGGGTCGGGAAAGTCCACCCTGCTCTCGGTGCTGCTTGGCTTCCTGCCGCCGGCCGCGGGACGGGCGCTGGTCACCGGCCGGGCGGCGTGGTGTCCGCAGGAGGCACACCTGTTCGACTCCACCATCCGCGGCAACCTCATGCTGGGCCGGCCGTCAGGGAACGGTGCACCAACCCTGGCGGACGACGAGCTGGAGTCTGTCCTGGCCGCCGTCGGACTTGCCGGCCTGGTGGCCCGGCTGCCGGCGGGCCTGGACACCCGGATCGGTCCCGGCGGTGCCTTCCTGAGCGGCGGCGAGCGCCAGCGGCTGGCCGTGGCGCGGACCCTGCTGACCGGTGCGGAGGTGATCCTGCTGGATGAGCCCACTGCCCACCTGGACGCCGAATCGGCGGCAGCCATGCTGGCGGACCTTCGCACGGGACTCCGGGACCGCACCGTGGTGCTGGTTACCCACAATCCTGCTGACATCAAGGCCGACGACGCCAGGCTGGATCTTTCGGCCTTCGCCGGACAACCCCGGGAATCGTTGGCCGCTTCCCACTAAGGCGGGACGGTCCCCGGCGTGCCTGCGCCTTTAGCCGCTGACGTCGTGAAGGTGGTGGACGACGTCGTGCAGGAAGTACTGGGACAACGTGAGGACGGTGAACTGTGAGCCGTTGCTGCGCAGCCCCTTGCGTCCCCAGTCGTCCTCATGGACTCCGGCGAAGGACTCGGCGGCCTGGTGTCCTTCCGCCGCCAGTTCGCGGCCCACCTCGGCCGGATCGGCATTGGCGTAGTCCTTCTCGATGGCGGTCCGGTCCTGGTCCCAATCCTCGAAGCGGGCGTCATCCTCTGCCAGCATCAGGTTCAGCCGCTGGTCGAACAGCGCGAAAACGTCCCGCACATGGCACGCGTACTCCAGCGCGGACCAGGTGTGGTCATCGGGGCGCTGCGCCGCGTCCGGCCGGCGCAGGACGGCGAGCCACCGGGGGATCAGGCTTTCGATGCTTCCCGGTACCGTTGCCGGGGTGGCGCTGGAAGCGTCGAAATGGCATTCCGGGCAGGGGCGGGACAGGACCCAGGTCCAGTCCTTTTCATCAGGAACGATAGGCATGGGAGCAGTCTAAGCGGTGGGCCGAAAGACTCTGGGACCCGTGCAGCGCCCGGCATAGCCTTGCCGCATGAGCCCGGAAGAGCGCGGGGGTGCGGAAAGCGGTGCCGAAAGCATGGTGCGGCTGGCGGGCCTGACCAAGCGGTTCGGCCGCAACACTGCGCTCGACGGCGTGACACTCACCATTGGGACGGGCGAGGTGTTCGGCTACCTGGGCCCCAACGGGGCAGGCAAGACCACCACCATCCGGCTCCTGATGGGGCTGCTGCGGCCTACCTCCGGTACAGCGTCGGTGCTGGGACTGGACGCCTGGCGGCAGTCCCGGGACGTCCACCGCCTGGTGGGCTACGTGCCAGGTGAGCCGGCGCTTTACGACCGCCTCACCGGCAGCCAGCACGTGGCCTACTGCGCCCACCTCCGGCACCGGGACGACGGCAAACGGGCGGCCGAGGTGGCGGCCCGGCTGGAGCTGGACCTGGGCCGGCCCGCACGCACGTTGTCCCGCGGCAACCGCCAGAAGCTCGCCGTGGTCCTGGCGGTGATGTCGCGGCCGCGGCTGCTGGTGCTGGACGAGCCGACCAGCGGAATCGACCCGCTGGTGCAGCAGGTTTTCCATTCCATCCTGCGTGAACATACTGCCGAGGGCGGCTCCGCCTTGTTTTCCTCCCACGTGCTGGGCGAGGTGGAGCGCGTGGCAGACCGCATCGGGGTGGTGCGCCAGGGACAGCTGGTGGCGGTGGAGCGGCTGCAGGACCTCGCCGCACGTTCACTGCACCGGGTCCGGGCCCGCTTCGCCGCGGAGGTGTCCGCGGCGGAGTTCGCCGGCGTGCCTGGCGTGCGGGACCTGCTGGTGGATGGGACCACGTTGAGCTGCAATGCGCCGCAGGCGGCCCTGGATGCGCTGCTGAAGCTGGTCAGCGCCCGGGAGGTGGTGGACTTCGAATGCTCTGAAGCGCCGCTGGAAGAGACGTTCCTGAGCTACTACGGAATGGACGGACCCGGCAGCGCCAGCCTCGCCGGCGCGGGAACGGCGGCGCGCCATGCTGGCTAACGTCCTGCTGAAGACGCTCCGGGACCAGGGCAGGCTGCTGGTGGCGTGGGCCGTCTCCCTGGCACTCATCGTGGCAACGTACGCGGCCGTTTGGCCCGCGGTGAAGTCACAGCCCTCCATCAGCAGCTTCATCGAGCAGATGCCGGAGGCGTTCCGCTCGCTTTTCGCCACCTCCAGCGCCGACATGTCCACTCCCACCGGATACATCCAGGTGGAGCTGCTGTCCTTCATGGGGCCGATTGCGGTGCTGATCTATGCCATCAGTTCCGGCGCGGGCGCCATCGGCGGGGAAGAGGACCGGCACACGATGGACCTGCTGCTTTCCAACCCCGTGGGGCGGGGCCGGGTGGTGGTGGACAAGTTCCTGGCCATGGTGCTGGGCACCTTCCTGCTGGCCGCCGTGCTGGGAATATCGCTGGTGGTGGAGGGCAGCATGGTGGACCTGGTCCTTCCGGCCGGCAAGGTGGCTGCCGCCATGCTGCATTTAGCGCTGCTGGGCGTCGTTTTCGGTACCCTTGCCCTTGCCCTTTCAGCAGGGACCGGACGGACCGGCCTCAGCCGCGGTGTTCCGGCCGTGCTGGCCGTCCTCGCCTACATCGTCAACGCCCTCGCGCCGCTGGTGGATGCCTTCGACCGCATCCAGAAGGTGTCGCCGTTCTTCCAGTACGTTGCCCATGACCCCCTGCGGCAGGGCGTGGCCTGGGACAGCGTGCTGGTGTCCGCTGCCACCGTTGCCGTGCTGCTGGGGCTTGCCGTCGCCGGCTTCCGGCGCAGGGACATAGCGGGCTGAGCGCCGGACGCGCGGCATCGCCCGGCTATTCCCCGGCTGCCGGTCCGTCCGTCCATGCCATCGCCGGGCCCACTGCTTCGACGGCCTGTGAGAGCGGGACGCCGGAGCCGTCGCGGCGGCCATGCTCCTGCGGCAGCGACCGGGCCACCCCGGCAGCGGATGAAGCCTTGGCCGGGCCGTGCCCTGCCCAGGCCAGCAGCAGCATGTCCTCACCCTTCAGGAACCGGTGCGACCGGACTCCGGCGGTGGCACGGCCCTTGGCCGGATACTCGGAGAAGGCTGTGACCTTGGCGGTGCCAGGGGCCGTGCCCGGCAGGGCGCCGTTGGTCCCGGCGATGGTGACCACGACGGCGGCCTCGTCCTTGGGCTGGACGGCGCCGAAGAAGATCACCTGGTCACCTGCGGCGAGCTTGATGCCCGCCATCCCGCCGGCGGTACGCCCCTGCGGGCGGACGGCGGCGGCGGGGAACTTCAGCAGCTGGGCCTCCCTGGTGAGGAACACCAGTTCGGTGGCATCGTCACCGGCAGGAGCCACGCCCACCACGGTGTCCTTGTCCTTGAGGGTGATGACTTCCCAGTCTTCCCGGTTCAGCGGGTAGTCCGGCTGGACGCGTTTCACCACGCCCTGGGCGGTGCCGATGGCCAGGACCTCATCCAGGCGCACGAACGCCACCAGGGTTTCGCCCTTCACCAGCGTGAGGAAATCCTTTGCGGGGACGCCGCCCGCCAGGTTGGGCAGTCCGGCCACCGGCGCCAGGACCGGCATGTCCATGACCTGCAGCCGGAGCATGCGGCCCAGCGACGTGACGGCGGCGATTTCGCCGCGGGCCGACGTCTTAACCACTGAGGTGTACACATCATGCTTGCTCCGTGGCCCTGCCTCGGCCAGTGGCTCCTGGTTGCCGGTGCGGGCTATCTGGCCGGACGCGGTGAGGATGGCCCAGCAGGGGTCGTCCGCGATCTCCAGTGCCAGCGGCACGGCCTTGCCCTTCTTCCCGTTGGCCCCGGCAAGTTCGGCGGACGCAACGGTGGGGGACACGGCCTCGGACTCCAGCAGCACGGTGCGGCGCGGGGTGCCGTGGTCTTCGGCAATGGCACCCAGTTCGTCGGAAACCACGGTGCGCAGCAGTTCCTCCGAGCCCAGGATCGCCTCCAGCTCCGCGATCTCGCGGCGAAGCTCGTCCTGCTCCTTCTCCAGCTCGATCCGGGAATACTTGGTCAGCTGCCGGAGGCGCAGTTCCAGGATGTAGTTGGCCTGGATTTCGGTGAGGTCGTAGATGGACATCAGCCGCTCGCGGGCCGCGGCGGCCTCGTCCGAGGAGCGGATGATCTGGATGACCTCGTCAATGTCCACGATGGCGATGAGGAGGCCCTCCACCAGGTGCAGGCGGTCCTTCTTCTTCCCGAGCCGGAAGGCGGTCCGGCGCCGGACGACGTTGATGCGGTGGTCGACGTAGACACGCAACAGGTCCACCAGGCCCAGCGTCTGCGGCTGGCCGTCCACCAGGGTGACGTTGTTGATGCCGAAGGAGTCCTCCATCGGCGTGTAGCGGTACAGCTGCTGCAGCACCGCGTTCGGGTTGAAGCCGTTCTTGAGCTCGATGACCAGCCGCAGGCCGTGCTTGCGGTCCGTCAGGTCCACGATGTCGCTGATGCCGGTCAGCTTCTTGGCGTTGACGGCATCCTTGATCTTCTCGATCACCTTTTCCGGGCCCACCATGTACGGCAGTTCGGTGACCACCAGGCCGGTGCGGCGCGCGGAGAGCTGTTCCACCTCCACCTTGGCCCGGGTCTTGAACGAGCCGCGGCCGGTGGCATAGGCGTCACGGATGCCGTCCAGGCCGACGATCCGGCCGCCGCTGGGCAGGTCCGGGCCCGGGACGAACCGCATGAGGTCATCCAGGGTTGCGTCAGGGTGCGCGATGAGGTGCCGGGCGGCGGAGATGACCTCCACCAGGTTGTGCGGGGCCATGTTGGTGGCCATGCCGACGGCGATGCCGGTGGCGCCGTTGACCAGCAGGTTGGGGAAGGCGGCGGGAAGGACGTCCGGCTGGGTCAGCTGGTTGTCATAGTTGGGGACGAAGTCCACCACGTCTTCGTCGAGGTGGTTGGTGAGGGTGAGGGCGGCCGCAGCCAGCCGGGCTTCCGTATAACGGGGTGCTGCCGGGCCGTCGTCGAGCGATCCGAAGTTGCCGTGCCCGTCGATCAGCGGCAGTCGCAGCGAGAAATCCTGCGCCATGCGCACCATGGCGTCGTAGATGGCGGCGTCGCCGTGGGGGTGCAGCTTTCCCATGACTTCGCCCACCACGCGGGCGCTCTTGACGTGGCCCCGGTCCGGGCGCAGCCCCATGTCGCTCATCATGTACAGGATGCGGCGCTGTACCGGCTTCAGCCCGTCGCGGGCATCCGGGAGGGCCCGGGAGTAGATCACCGAGTACGCGTACTCGAGGAAGGAGCCCTGCATTTCGGACGTGACATCGATATCGACGATGTTTTCCGTGTAGTCGCTCTCCACGATGGGCTTGGAACTTTGGCGGCGGGCCATGGGGTTTGGTGAATCCTTCTGGGGTTACTGTGCAGCCTTGGGGGTGTGCTGCGTTAGTTTTTGGCTAGGCTAAGCCTATGGTGGATCAGCCCGGGGACGGCGAATATCCGGAACATTGGGAAGCCGATGTCGTCCTGCGTGACGGCGGGACAGCGCATCTCCGGCCCATCCATCCGTCGGACGCGGACGCCGTGCAGGCCTTCCACACCGGACAGTCGCAGAATTCAATCTACATGCGCTTCTTTGCGTTCAAGGCCAGGTTGTCGGCCAAGGAGCTCAAGCGCTTCACCGAAGTGGACTACAAGGACCGGGTGGCGTTCGTCATCACCATCCGCGGCGAAATCGTCGGCATCGGCCGCTACGACCGGCTTGCCGATCCCACGGAGGCCGAAGTTGCTTTCAACATCTCCGACGCCCACCAGGGCCGGGGAATCGGCTCCATCCTGCTGGAGCACCTTGCCGCCGCCGCGCATGAAAACGGGATCCGGAAGTTCACCGCCGAGGTGCTGCCGGAAAACCGCAAGATGCTGATGGTCTTCTCCGACGCCGGCTACGACGTCAAGCGCCATTTCGACGACGGCGTCGTCAGCCTCGAGTTCAACATCGACCCCACCGAAAAATCGCGCGCGGTCATGGAATCCCGCGAGCACCGCGCCGAGGCGAGGAGCGTCCGGGACCTGCTGGCGCCGTCGTCCGTTGCCGTCATCGGTGCCAGCCGCAAATGGGGCACCGTGGGGTACCAACTGCTGGAGCACATCATCGAGGGCGGCTTCCACGGGTCCGTGTACGCCATCAACCCGGAGGCGCTGGAACTGGCCGGGATGATGTCCTACGGCAAGCTCTCCGAAGTCCCCGAGCCCGTCCAGCTGGCAATCATCGCCGTTCCCTACGAGGAAGTGGCCGGCGTCGTGGCGGAGTGCGCGGCAGCGGGCGTCAAGGGCGTTGTGATCGCCTCGGCAGGTTTTGCCGACGACGGCGAGCGGGGCCTGCTGCGGCAGCGCGCCCTGGTGCGCCAGGCCCGGGCCAGCGGGATGCGGGTGATCGGCCCGGCGTCGCTGGGCATCGCCAACACTCACCCGGACGTGTCGCTGAACGCGTCGATGGCGCCCACCATGCCGCTGCGCGGCGGCCTGGGCCTGTTCAGCCAGTCGGCCGCCATCGGCGTCTCGCTCTACGCCGCCTCGGCCCGGCGCCGGCTGGGACTGTCCAGCCTGCTCTCGGCAGGCAACAGGGCGGATGTCTCCGGCAACGACATGATGCAGTACTGGGAAGACGATGCCGACACCTCCGCCGTAGGCCTCTACCTGGAGTCAATCGGCAACCCGCGCAAGTTCTCCCGGATCGCACGGCGCCTGGCCCGCACCAAGCCGGTCATCGTGGCCAAGTCGGACACCATGGGGCTCCGTCTGCCGCCCGGACATGCCGTCCGGACCACCCAGGCGCCGGCCGGGGCGCTGGATGCCATGCTGCGCCAGTCGGGCGTGATCCGCGTGGAAACCGTGGAACAGCTGGTGGATGTGGCGCAGGTGGTGTCCGGGCAGCCACTGCCCGCCGGAGCCGACGTCGCCATCTTCAGCAATTCCCAGGCGCTGGGCAACGTGGTGGCGGACAGTGCCGCCGCGCACGGGCTGGGCGTTGCCCGGGTGGTTTCGGGACTGGACCTTGATGCCGGCCAGTCGGTGGCCCTGCCCGCACTGCGGACCGCCCTCCTTGACGCCCTGGCCTCCGATGCCGTGCACGCCGCCGTCGCCGCGCTGCTGCCTGCCCGCGGGCTGACTGCCGACGCGGTGGCGCAGGTCCTGGCCGAATGTTCAGCTACTGCCGGGAAGCCGGTGGTGGCCGCCTTCACCGGCATCCTGGACCCCGCCATCAACGTGGAGGGCCTGGTGGGAGCGAAGGGCTGTACCGTCCCCTGCTTTTCCAACCCCGGGGCTGCCGTGGCCGCGCTCGCGGCCGTGGTCCGTTATGCGGAGTGGGCCGGCCGTGACCAGGGGCATTTCGTCGAACCCGCCGGCTGCGACCCCCGCAAGGCGGAGGCCGAGCTGGACGCCCTGCTCGGGGACGTCACGGGCGACCAGCTCAAGCAGCTGGACCCGGCCGCGGCTGCTTCGCTGCTGAAGCATTACGGCATCTCAGTCCTGCCCTCTGCAGGATTCACCACACCGGACGAGGCCGTGGCAGCGGCAGATGCGCTGGGCTGGCCGGTGGTGCTGAAAACCACCGACCCCGCGCTGCGGCACCGGCTTGACCTTGGCGGGGTCAGGCTGGGCATTGAGGACGCCGAATCACTGCGCCAAAACGTGGTGCAGATGCGGCGCGCGCTCGCGGCCTACGGTGATCCCGCCCTGGAAGTACAGGCGATGGCGCCGGTGGGACAGGCCTGCACCTTCCGTGCCATCGAGGATCCGTTGCTGGGCCCGGTCATTTCCTTCGGCCTCGCCGGCGACGCCGTCAACCTCCTGGACGACTGGTCACACCGGGTTCCGCCGCTCTCCGCGGCGGACGTGCACGACTTCATCCGAGCTCCGCGGGCGTCCCGGAAGCTCTTCGGCTACCAGGGCCTGCCGGCTGTCGACGTCCCTGTGCTGGAGGACCTGGCCGCCAGGCTGGCCTGGATGAAGGACAACCACCCGGAGATCGCGCTGGTGGAATTCAATCCGGTTTTGTGCGGCACCGCCGGGGCCACCATCCTCGCCGCTGATGTACGCATCGGCAACGCCGCGCAGCGCACGGACAGTGCCCGCCGCGCCATGCTGGGCTGACGCGGTTAGCAAGTGACCGGACGATCTGTGAAAATGGGGGCATGAGCTTCCAGCCTCCCGCTTCGGCGCCCGAAACGCCCGGCAATGAAAACCAGGCACTCCGCCAGCACAGCTCACACAACCACGGAACACAGGGCCAGAGCCTGGAAGACGCGCTGCAGAAGGCCGGCTTCTACCCCCGCCTGGTCTCCGACGTCGTCGACGACGCACTGGACGGCCGGGACTGCGTGGCCCACCTGGTGCACCTGGAAACCCACTTCGACCGGGCAGAGGTGCGCCGCCACATCACCGTGCTGGTCCTCACCGCGGACATGCTGGTGATCACCCACGTGGACGACCAGCAACTGGACGAGGCGGGGGAGCAGATCGTCGCCCAGATCTCCACCGAGTCCGTTCCCGTGGCCCAGATCCGGTCCGTGGTCCTGAGCTACATGTACGCCCAGCCGCAGAACTACAAGCCCTCCGACCCCGTCCGGGAACTCACGTTGTCCATTGCATGGTCCGGTGGCCAGCGCCTGGACATGGGTCCGGCCAGCTGCGGCGATCCGCAGTGCGAAGCTGACCACGGCTACACCGGAACCATCGCCCAGGAAGACATCGTGCTCCGCATCAGCGCGGAGGCAGACGGGCTGCAGGCAGTGCAGGACGCCAAGCTCTTCGCCAGGGCCCTGCGGGCGGTCAACACCGGTTCCGCGGCTCCCGTAACCCATGCCCAGTCCATGGGTCCGCGGACGCGGTCCGGGGTGTTCGGCAACCGGCTCAGCCGCGGGCACCAGCAGCGCTGAGATGCCGGAAGACCGCCACCGCGCCATCCAGGAAACCCCAACCATCGGCCGCACGCCCGACCTTCCAGCCCCTCCCGCCTACGGACAGCGTTCCGTGGCTGAAGTCCTCACCAGCGCCGCGGCAAGCCTCGGCGTGGAGGGCTTTACCAATACGCTTGGGCTACCGGACGCGTCCCGGGTCTGCGTTGTACTGGCTGATGGCCTGGGCAGGAACCTGCTGAAGCAAAAGGCGGCCCACACGCCCTTCCTGCGGTCCGTGATCCAGGCGGGGCAGGGCGAGGTCCCCGTGTGGCTGGATTCCGCCTTCCCTTCCACCACGGCGGCGGCGCTGTCCAGCTTTGGAACCGGACTTCCGCCGGGCCAGCACGGCATGGTGGGCTACGACGTCCTGGACCCTGGCCAGGACAAGGTGGTCAATCTGCTGGGGAACTGGGATCCGGGCGTCGACCCGTCCACCTGGCAGCCTTTCCCCACGGTGTTTGAACAGATCGCCGAACAGGTGGACGTCAGCACCGTCAGCCTCTCCCAGTTCGACGGCTCGCCCATGACCCGCGCCGCGCTGCGGGGCGGCAGGTTCATCTCCGGGATAACCGCGCATGCGCGGACCGCGGCCGCGGCCGAGGCCATGGCGGCCTCTGGCCCGTCCCTCATGTACTTCTACGTCAACGAACTGGACAAGGCGGGCCACCGCCACGGCTGCCGTTCCGAGCAGTGGGAACACCAGCTGGAGGAGCTCGATTCCACCGTCAAACGGCTCAACTCCACGCTTCCCGCCGGCACCACCATTGTGCTCACCGCAGACCACGGCATGTTGGACGTCCCGGAATCCCAGCGGATTGATTTCTCCACCGACCCCGGGTTGGTGGACGGGGTGCGCCATACGGCCGGTGAACCGCGGATGGTGCACCTGTACCTGGAGGAGGCGGACCTGGAAGCCGGTGCTGGGGCAGCGGAACGGCTGCTTGCCGCCTGGAAGGCGCGGTTCGGCGACCGGGTATGGGCCTTTACGCGCCAGGAAGCCGTTGCCGGGGGACTATTTGGTGACGTCCGTCCCGCTGTTGCGGGCAGGATCGGTGACGTGATGATCGCGGCGCGTGACGCCGTCGCACTTTATGACGGCCGGCGGATGCGGCCCACCGCCATGGAAGTGGTGGGCCAGCACGGCTCGCTGACGAAGGCGGAGCGGGAGGTCCCGCTGCTCTGCTTCACCGCCGAAGGAAGGAACCGCCGGCGTGGCTGAACTCATCTTCTTCTCCGGCACCATGGACTGCGGCAAATCGACGCTGGCGCTGCAGATGGACTACAACCACCGGGCCCGCGGCCGCGGCGGCGTCCGCTTCAGCCGCAACGACCGCGCCGGAGAGTCCCGGATCTCCAGCCGCCTGGGCCTGGAGACGGACGCCGTGGAGGTGCTGGACAGCACCGACTTCTGGGAAGAAGTCATGCTTCGCCGCACCCAGGGCCAGCGTGTGGATTACCTGATCTGCGACGAGGCCCAGTTCTACTCCCCGGAGCAGGTGGAGCAGCTGGCCAAGGTGGTGGATGAAATCGACGTCGACGTCTTTGCCTTCGGCATCACGGCCGACTTCCGCACCAGGCTGTTCCCGGGTTCGCAGCGGCTCATCGAGCTTGCCGACCGGGTTCAGGTGCTGCAGGTGGAGGCGCTGTGCTGGTGCGGGCGGCGTGCAACGCACAACGCCAGGACGGTCGACGGCGTCATGGTCACCGAGGGCGCACAGGTGGTGGTGGGTGACGTGGACATGGTGGTTGAGGCTGCCGCCGCCCCGGACGCCGGGCATGTACCCGTAGTGGGCTACGAAACGCTGTGCCGGCGCCACTTCATGCGGCGGGTGACGGCCCACGGCGCCAACCTGATGGCCCAGCAGGACCAGTTGCTGCCGTTCGACGTCGACGCCTGCCTCTGGCGCGGTTCCGGCGGACCCGGCGGGAGCCGTGGGGCTTAGCCCCACCGTCTTCGTCAAAGAAACCCCTGAAGCGGGGCTGCCCTTGAAACTGAGGTGGCCAGCTCTGTTTGTCGGACCCCCTTGCCATGATGGGTTTATGGGGAARGCGGCGGTGGTGAGGGCGTTCGAGGAGATCCGTGCTGCCCTTGCTGTGCTTCAGGCTGAGGTGGACGGGGCGGGTCTGGAGGCGTTCGCGGATGCTGATGCGGTTTCTGATCCGCTGGCCGGTTTGGCGGATGGGTGCCTGGACATCCTCGCCGGGGCCCGGGAGGTCGAGGCGCGGGTTGCGGGGGTGAAGGCGAAGGCTGCGGTGGCGTACGCGGAGGCTGCGCATGCTGTGGCGGGGCCGGACGTGCCAATGGTGGCGCAGGAAATGGCGGTCGCGGCGGAGATCGGGTGCGTGCTGGCCCTGGGTCCGCGGGCGGCGGCGTCGTTCCTGGCCACCTCCCACGCCCTGACTGTTTCC
>NZ_LMSF01000010.1:0-56681 GCF_001428325.1 Arthrobacter sp. Soil761
CGCGCCAAGGTCCGCGCCTGGCGGGAACGCCACCACCCCGAAACCCTCGMMAAACGCCACGCCAAAGGCGTCGCGGACCGGCGGATGGAATACACCCCCGACCGCGACGGCATGGCCTGGCTCTCGCTCTACCTCCCCGGCGACACCGCCTGCGCCATCTGGAACCGCACCACCGCCACCGCCCGCGGCCTGCAGGGACCTGACGAGCCCCGCACCCTCACCCAACTCCGCCCCGACATCGCAGCATCACTCCTCCTCGGCACCGGAAACGCCACGGCCACGGGTGATCCTGCGGGAACAACTACCGGGAGTAGCGGTGGTGTTGGAAAGGTTCCCACCCCGCGGGCCGATGTCCTGGTCACCGTCCCGTTCTTCGCCCTGCTCGGACTCACCGATGAGCCGGCCGTGCTCGACGGCCTTGGCCCCATCCCTGCCTCAATGGCGCGGACGCTTGTCGCGGACGGGGCGGAGTCGTTCTACCGCGTCCTGGTCGACCCCCGCGACGGGGCACCCCTGGAGATCGGACGCACCCGCTACCGGCTMCCCGAAACCATCAAACAATGGATCCGCATGCGGGACCGGAAATGCACCTTCCCCGGCTGCAGCAACCANCCTGGAGATCGGACGCACCCGCTACCGGCTMCCCGAAACCATCAAACAATGGATCCGCATGCGGGACCGGAAATGCACCTTCCCCGGCTGCAGCAACCACACCCCCGACAACCACACCGACCACCTCAACGCCTGGGAACACGGCGGCAGAACAGCCGTCCGGAACCTGGCGCAGCTGTGCCCCAAACATCACCGTTTGAAGCACGCCCGCGCCTGGACCCCCGACCCCGCCACCAACAACGGACCGCCCGGCTGGACCTCACCCACCGGCCGYCACTACAACCCCGAACACCACGACCCCCAACCAACCCACCGGCCGCCAGGGCTTCTGCGGAGGAACAGCACCGTGTCCGGGCAATCCGCAGCGGCAGTCTTGAACCCACCGGGAGGGTTGGGCACACCCCGGAAAGCGGACGAAGCGGGGCTACGGGAACCACCACCGCCTGAATTGCGGCGCGATCTGCCGTTTGGGCTGCCGCAATGGTGCCAGTTGCTGGCTGACATGCCGGAGTGGCTGGAGGTGCCAAGCGAGGAGCCGCCTGGCGGGAACTTGCTTGAGCCGGATCAACTCCCGCCAACAGATCCTTTGTGGGACGATTTCTACGCCATGCCGTTCTTCCTGCCGCCAGACCCGGCGGGGAATTGGGACGTGCTCTTGTCGTAGGACTTCCCCAGGGGCATGTGCGTCAACGCGTGGCTCCAGGAGACGACGGCCCACCGCTAGACCCGGGCCCCCGTTCCCAGGGCAATGGCCAGCAGTGACGCCCGGCTGTGGACTCCGCAAGCCTGGAAGAGTTGCTTGAATTGGTCCTGGACCGTGTACGGTGTCACGCCCTGGGCATCCGCCATGGCTGCCGTATCGGCCCCTGTTGCAGTGAGCCACAGCAGTTCCCCCTGCCGGGGTGTCAGGCCAAACGCCCGGGCAAACATGTCAAGCCGCGCGGCAGGCGTGCTGGCCTGAATCGTCACGGCCACCGGTGGAGTGGGTCCGGACACTCCCGACTCCATGCGGTTGGCCCGCAGGGAGGCCCAGCGGCCCGCCCCGACGTACACCCTGCATTCCGCGGCGTGGGTGTCCACCAGTGCTTCCCTTGCCGCCAGCTGGGCAGCAACGTTCAACACCTCAGCAGGCACATGATCGTGAGGGACCGGACCAGGCTGAAGCAGCTGCAGCCAGTCGTCCACGGACGCCGTTCGACCAGCTATCGCCAGATCGTCGTCCAGGGTGAGGACAGCCTGCTCCGGCAACCCGGGCTGCCCGGCTCCTGTCCCGGCGGCCGGGTCCGGGCCAGGTTCCGGTTCCAGTCGAGTCCGAAACTGCCTGGCCACGGACCTCCGCAGGCCGGCGGTCACTGCCGCTGCGGGCTCGCCCAGGTACGCAGTTTCCTCATCCGTGAAGGGGACCGAATCGCCCGTCCGCCACAAATCGAGCCAGGCCCAGCACCCATACTTGTCGGCAAACACGACGGACAGTACATCGCGGACCCCATAGCGTTGCAACACGCCACTCCACACCGGGCTGCGGGAGGGCTCTCCCTGCGTTGCCTTCAGGAGGGATGCCGCCGGCACCGGCGAATGCATCAGCTCGGTCCAGCGGCCGGCCCCGGAGAGGTACTTGAGGCGGATAAGTGTGGGCAATTCCTGAGGGCAGGGAATCCTGGCCCTCGGCGCCATCCCTACCGTCGTGACGGGATCACACAACGGCCAAACGAATGCATCGAAAGGCACCATGGTGGCCACTTCTGCCAGAATCGCTGTCCGGAGAGCTTGGTGATCCAGGTCCGAGCCTGCCAGGAGTCGGATGCGCTCCTGGCTCCGGTTTCCAGCCCAGCCCTTGGTCATGTTCCAAGTATGCTCCGGCCATCCCGGGCAACCCGGAGGCGCTGCCACCCAGAATTCTGGGATACCCGCCGCAGCCCGGACCGTCTAGCTTTAGCAGCGTGGAGCGTCCTCCAACCTGGCGGGACGAGTAAGGAGACTGGGATGTTCACCCTGCAGATCGAACACAGCATCACCGATTTCAGCACGTGGAAGGCGGCATTCGACCGGGATCCGGTGGGCCGGTCCGCGTCAGGGGTTCTCGCGCACCGGATAGGCCGGCCCGTGGGCGAACCGCAATACATTGTTGTGGAACTCGACTTCGCGGACTTGGCCCAGGCAGAGCAGCTGCTCACGAACCTTCGAACACAGGTATGGCGTTCGCCCGCCAACGCCCCTGCCCTCGCCGGTGCGCCGAAAACGCGCATTATCGAGGCGGCATCGTAGCCCCTGCCTCAGGCGCGGTGGAATTCCGAGCGCATGAATGGCCTGTAGGACAAAGCCTCGCCGTCCACACCGGCCTCCGGGGCGTCGCCGCCGTCGTCCCGCCCGGGCGAACGCAATTCGGTGACGTGTGTCAGGACACCGTTCGCCACCTCGATGGAGTGGCGCGTCCAGCCTCCGGCATTGCGGCGTTCAACACGGAGGACGCCGTCGCGCCAGGTGCAGCGGGCGGCGTTGCCGGGCGGCACGCCGGTGCTGTCAACGTAGTACCACAGCACGTCGTTGTGGACCGGATCGATCGTGAAGATGCCGTGGCCTTCGAAGTGGCTGCCGTCCGGTTCAATGTGCCGGTAGCTCTGCACCACGCCGAGGCCCCCGGCAACCTGCGTGTAAGACACCTGGGCGCTCACGCGGTGTTCCGGCCCCCAGGGACCGGCAGCCACGTGTGTGTAGCCCTGCCAGTGACCCAGCAGGTTCGTTAACGCCGGATGTCCGTGCTCCCCTCCTGGCCCGTTCACCGTTCCGCCTTCCCCTGCCGAAGAATCACTCCCCACTCAGGATGGACTCTGCAGAGCCGGGCCGCCAGCGTCTTCGCGGCATCTCCGCGGCGCGGGGTGTTACAGGCCGAAGGTTTCGGTCTCGTCGAACGGGCCAACCACGGTGACGGTCCGGGGCGCGGCGGCGAGTTCGGCGGCAAGTTCCTGGACCTGTTCCGTGGTGACGGCTTTGATCAGCCGCAGTGTTTCGTCAATGTCCTGGTACTCGCCGGACACCAGTTCGGCGCGGCCCAGCCGGGACATCCGGGAGCCGGTGTCCTCCAGTGCCAGGACGATTCCGCCGCCCAGTTGTCCCACGGCCTTGCGCAGTTCGTCGTCTGAAATCCCGTGTTCCGCGAGCTTGTCGAGCTCCACAGCCAGCAGGTCCAGCACCTGCCGGACCTTGGACGGCGTGCAGCCCGCGTACATCCCAAAGTAGCCGGCGTCGGCGTAGGACGAGGCAAAGGAGTAAGTGGAGTAAACCAGCCCGCGCTTCTCACGGACTTCCTGGAACAGCCGCGAGGACATGCCGCCGCCCAGGACCGCGTTCAGGACACTCATGACGTAGCGGCGTTCATCGGTGGCAACGATCGTGGGGCAGCCCATGATGATGTTCGCCTGCTCCACGGCCCGCTTGACCACATGCAGGCCCGCCGTTCCCGTGATCAGGGCACGTTCGGTGGAACGCCGCTGCACCGGCGCGGCGTCCGGCTTAAGCGACCAGCCCGCGGTCTGGAGGGCATCCACCACGAGTCCGCATACGACGTCGTGGTCCAGGCCGCCGGCGGCGGTAATGACCAGCTCTTCCGGCTTGTAGTACCTGCGGTAGTGCTCCCACACGGAATCGCGGGCTACGGCCTTGATGGCGGCGGGAGTGCCGCCGATGGGCCGTCCCAGCGGATGGCTGCCGAGGACCGCGGCGACGAAGTGCTCGTGCGCCACATCAGTGGGGTCATCACTGTCCATGGCAATTTCTTCCAGGATGACGTCCCGTTCCTGCTCCATCTCGTCAGGATCCAGCACGGCGCCGGTGATCATGTCAGCGATGACGTCGATGGCCATGGGAAGGTCCGAGTCCAGCACCCGCGCAAAGTAGCAGGTGCTTTCCTTGGCCGTTGCCGCGTTCGATTCGCCGCCCACCTCGTCAAACGCGGAAGCAATCTCCAAGGCCGTGCGGCGCTTGGTGCCCTTGAACAGCAGGTGTTCAAGGAAGTGGGTGGACCCGTGCTGGCCGGGTGCCTCGTCACGGGATCCGACGCCCACCCAGAAGCCGATGGTGGCAGACCGCTGTCCCGGCATCGCCTCGGTCAGTACCCGCACTCCCCCTGGCAGCACTGAACGCCGCACCTCGGACCCGCCGTCGGAGCCGTGGACCAGGGTGTCGCCGGCGTGGTTCTGCTCAAGCGGCAGGGGTACAACAGTCATTGATGCCTTTCAGGACGGGCAGCCGGATCTGGCTGCCATCGTAACAGCGGCGGGACCGGTGGATCATCCACCGGTCCCGCCCCTGCTGTTAGACCTCAGCGCCTTCAGCAGGCTCCGTGGCGTGAACGCGCTCGGTGTCGTCGGCGCCTTCCTCTTCAGCCACGACCGGAGACAGGGACAGCTTTCCGCGGTCATCGATCTTGGTGATTTCCACCTGGATCTTCTGGCCCACGGAAACAACGTCGTCAACGTTGTCTACCCGCTTGCCGCCGGCGATCTTGCGCAGCTCGGAGATGTGCAGCAGGCCGTCCTTGCCCGGGGTCAGCGACACGAAGGCACCGAAGGTGGTGGTCTTGACCACCGTGCCCAGGTAACGCTCGCCGATCTCCGGGACCTGCGGGTTGGCGATGGCGTTGATGGCGGAGCGTGCTGCATCTGCAGACGGACCGTTCGTGGCGCCAATGTAGACCGTGCCGTCGTCCTCGATGGAGATGTCGGCGCCGGTGTCTTCCTGGATCTGGTTGATCATCTTGCCCTTGGGGCCGATGACCTCGCCGATCTTGTCCACGGGGATCTTGACGGCGATGACGCGCGGTGCGAACTCGGAGAGCTCGTCCGGGGTGTCGATGGCCGAGTTGATGACCTCGAGGATGTGCAGGCGCGCCTCGCGGGCCTGCTTCAGGGCTGCCGCGAGCACGGAAGCGGGGATGCCGTCGAGCTTGGTGTCCAGCTGGATGGCCGTGACGAACTCGGCGGTACCGGCAACCTTGAAGTCCATGTCACCGAAGGCGTCTTCGGCGCCGAGGATGTCGGTCAGTGCCGCGTAGCGGGTCTGGCCGTCAACCTGGTCGGACACCAGGCCCATGGCGATGCCGGCGACGGCGGCCTTCAGGGGCACACCGGCGTTCAGCAGGGACAGGGTGGAGGCGCAGACGGAACCCATCGACGTGGAGCCGTTGGAGCCGAGGGCCTCGGATACCTGGCGGATGGCGTACGGGAATTCCTCGCGGGACGGCAGCACGGGCACGATGGCGCGCTCTGCCAGGGCACCGTGGCCGATTTCGCGGCGCTTGGGTGAGCCCACGCGGCCGGTCTCACCGGTGGAGTACGGCGGGAAGTTGTAGTTGTGCATGTAGCGCTTGCGGGTGACGGGAGACAGCGAGTCGATCTGCTGTTCCATCTTGAGCATGTTCAGCGTGGTGACACCCATGATCTGGGTCTCGCCGCGCTCGAAGATGGCCGAACCGTGAACGCGGGGCAGAACCTCGACCTCTGCGGTGAGCTGGCGGATGTCCGTCAGGCCGCGGCCGTCAATGCGGATCTGGTCCTTGAGGATGCGCTGGCGCACAACGTGCTTGGTGACGGAGCGGAAAGCAGCGGACAGCTCCTTTTCGCGGCCTTCGAACTGGCCTGCCAGGCCGGCGAGGACCTCGTCCTTGAGCGCGTCGGAGGCGTTGTCGCGTTCCTGCTTGTCGGCGATCTGGAAGACAGCGGCGAGCTTTTCGGCGGCAGCGGATTCGACGGCGGCGTAAGCGTCGTCTTCGTAGTCCAGGAAGACCGGGAACTCGACCGTGGGCTTTGCAGCGCGTGCGGCGAGGTCGGCCTGGGCGTCGCAGAGTGCCTTGATGAACGGCTTGGCTGCCTCCAGGCCCTCGGCCACAACCTCTTCGGTGGGGGCGGTGGCGCCCTGTTCCTTGATGAGGTTCCAGGAGTTGTCGGTTGCTTCGGCCTCGACCATCATGATGGCGACGTCGTCACCGGCAACGCGGCCGGCAACCACCATGTTGAACACGGAGTTTTCCAGCTGCGAGTGCTTGGGGAAGGCAACCCACTGCGATCCGTTTTCGTCGTTGACCAGGGCAACGCGGACGCCGCCGATGGGGCCGGAGAACGGGAGGCCGGACAGCTGGGTGGACATCGAGGAAGCGTTGATGGCAACGACGTCGTACAGCTCATCGGGGTTGATGGCCAGGACGGTGACCACGATCTGGACCTCGTTGCGCAGGCCCTTGATGAAGGCGGGGCGCAGCGGGCGGTCCATCAGGCGGCAGGCCAGGATGGCTTCGGTGGACGGGCGGCCTTCGCGGCGGAAGAACGAGCCCGGGATACGGCCGGCAGCGTACATGCGCTCTTCGACGTCGACCGTGAGCGGGAAGAAGTCGAAGCCTTCACGCGGGTGCTTGCCGGCGGTGGTTGCGGACAGCAGGGCGGTGTCATCGTCGATGTACACCATTGCTGCGCCGGCTGCCTGCTTGGCGAGGCGGCCGGTTTCAAAGCGGATTACGCGCTTGCCGAAACGGCCATTGTCAATGACTGCTTCCGAGAACTGGATTTCGGGACCCTCCAAGAGAGTCACCTCCGTTTCTATTTACGGAAGTCCAGCCGCATCAACCCAGCCAGCATCTGTCTACTGGCCCTGCACCCGGTCATCGATCGAGACCCACGGGCCGCCGGCTTCAGTCAACGAAGCCGTTCCCGGGGATCACTACCGAGGACCGCGAATGCGTGATGCGGTTGATCCTCCTGTTTAGTTTTTGTTTGAAGAAGGCGGCCCGTTCCGGAGGGAAAGGGCCGCCCCAAAGTGTGACTAGCGGCGCAGGCCGAGACGCTCGATGAGCGAACGGTAGCGGGCGATGTCAGTCTTCTTGAGGTAGCTCAGCATGCGCTTGCGACGACCAACCATGGCCAGCAGACCGCGCTGGGTGTGGTAGTCGTGCTTGTGCTCCTTCATGTGCTCAGTCAGATCCTTGATCCGCTGGGTCAGGACAGCAACCTGGACCTCGGGTGAACCGGTGTCACCTTCGCCAGTTGCGTATTCCTTGATGATGGACTGCTTTACAGCGGCGTCAAGTGCCACAATATCTCCTTGGGATGTGCCGTGAGGGCCCAGGTCAGTAATTCACTGCCGGGTCTGCCGTGTTGGTCCTGAACCGGATAACCGGAGAAGGCCGACCACAACAGGAACCAGCCGCCACGGACTGCAGCCGGATCCATCGTCCAGTTTACCGGGCGCGGCCTAACCTTGTCGAAACAGTGCGCCGTCAGCCCTGCAGCCGGGCCCGGATCGCTGCCATGCCCTGGAGCACTTCCGCAAAACTGGTGCTCAACGGCGACAACCCCACCCGGATGCCATGGGGAGAGCGGAAGTCAGGGATCACGTCCCCTTCCCAGAGCGCTTCCACGGTGGCCTTGGTGAAGTTGGGATGGTCCACCGTGATATGCCCGCCCCGCTCCCCCGGGTTCCGCGGCGACGCCAGTTCGGCTCCCAGCGGGGCCAGCCAGGCATCGAAAACCTCCACGGCGAATGCGGTCAGGGCCAGGGACTTCTCCCGGATGGCAGCCATGGTGGCTTCCTCGATGAGGTCCAGGGTTCCCCGCATGGCGATCATGCCGAAAATGGCGGGGGTTCCGCTGAGGAAGCCCCGGATGCCGCCGGCAGGTTCATAGCCGGCGGCCATCTCGAAGGCGTCCTTCCGCCCCATCCAGCCCCAGATGGGCTGGTTCAACGAGGGCAGGTGCCGGGCATTGACGTAGGCGAAAGCAGGCGAGCCCGGGCCCCCGTTGAGGTACTTGTAGGTGCAGCCGGCTGCGAAGTCCACGTCGGCACCGTCCAGGTCGATCTCCACCGACCCCGCGGAATGGCACAGGTCCCACACCACCAGCGCGCCGGCGTCGTGCACTGCCGCGGTGATTCCCGGCAGGTCCGCGAGGTGGCCTGAGCGGTAGGCGATCTGGCTGAGGAGGACGACGGCGGTCCTCGGCCCGGTGGCCTGGCGCACCTGGTCAAGGGTCACCCCGGCGGCCGGGTCGGGCTCGATCCAGCGCAGGGTGAGGCCTTCCTCGAGGGCGATGCCCTCCACCAGGTAGCGGTCCGTGGGGAAGTTTTCCGTATCCAGCACCAGCTCGTTGCGGTCTGGATCCTGTACGGCGGCCAGGGCCGCGCGGATCAGCTTGTAGAGGACCACGGTGGTGGAATCGGCGATTATGGTCTGCCCCGGAGCAGCTCCGAGGACGGCGCGTCCGAGCTGGTCCCCGATGGCCTGCGGCATGCTGAGCCACTGTTCGTCCCAGCCACGGATGAGGCGTCCGCCCCACTCGTCCCGGATGAAGGCGGCGACGTCGTCGGCAGTGCGCGTCAGGGGCCGGCCCAGGGAGTTGCCGTCCAGGTAGGACAGCGGTGTGTCCGTGCCAATGAAAAGGTCCCGGTAGTGTGCCAGGGCGTCCCGGCGGTCCAGCTCTTCGGCGCGCCCGCGGAGCGCTTCGGCAGACACATCGAGGTGGTTTTCCTGATGGATGCTCATTGTCCGATCTCCGTCCTGACAGCGAATAATTCCGGGAAGAACGTCAATTCAAGGGCCTTTTGCAGGAAGGTCACACCGCTGGATCCCCCGGTGCCGGTCTTCATGCCGATGGTCCGCTGCACGGTGCGCAGGTGGCGGAACCGCCAGAGCTGGAAGTTGTCCTCCAGGTCCACCAGTTCCTCGCACGCCTCGTAGGCAGCCCAGTTGTCCGCCGCGTTTTCATAGATGTGCTTGAAAAGCGGGACCAGTTCCGGGGTGAACTCATGGGCCTGGGTCACATCCCGGTCCAGGACCGATCCCGGCACATCGAAGCCCTGCCGCGCGAGGTAGGCCAGGAACTCGTCGTAGATGCTGGGGGCGGCAAGCAGTTCGGCCAGCATGGCGTGGGCTTGCGGATCGGATTCGAAGACGGGCAGCATCTTGCTGTTCTTGTTCCCCAGGACGAATTCCACCGCCCGGTACTGGGCCGACTGGAACCCTGACGAGTTGCCCAGGAAGCCCCGGAACTGCGAGTACTCGGTGGGTGTCAGGGTGGCCAGGACAGACCATTGTTCGGTAAGGGTCTTCTGGATGTGCTTGACCCGGGCAATGCCCTTGAGCGCGGAACCGAGGTCGTCCCCGCGGAGCCACGCGGCCGCGCTGCGCAGCTCGTGCAGGACCAGCTTCAGCCACAGCTCCGTGGTCTGGTGCTGGATGATGAACAGCAGTTCATCGTGGTGCTCGGGCTGGCTGACCGGCTGCTGCGCGCTGAGCAGCGTGGGAAGCTGCAGGTAGGAGGCGTAGCTCATCCGCGAGCTGAAGTCGCGGACAATCCCCTCATCCAGCTTGCGGGTGTTCTTTTCGACGGACACGTGCTGCCTTTCGTTGTTGTCACCCCGTTGTTGCAGCCACGTTTTGCAACCGGCGGATGCTGCAGTCAGTGGTGGCTAAGGAGCTGGTGGGCCTGGGCCACATCCAGCCGCATTTGTTCCACCAGTGCCTCAGGGCCACGGTAGGCCACCATGCCGCGAAGCCGCGCCACGAATTCAACAATCACTGTCTGGCCGTACAGATCGAAGTCCTCCACGGCCTCCTTGGGCCTGTCGATGACGTGCGCCTCCACCTGGCGGCTCACGCCCTCGAACGTGGGATTGGACCCCACTGAGATCGCAGCAGGCCAGCGCGTGCCCGCCTGGTCCACCAGCCAGCCCGCATAGATGCCGTCCGCGGGGATCAGCCCCGTGGCGTTCGAGGAAAGGTTTGCCGTGGGGAAGCCGAGGGCGCGGCCGCGGGCTGCCCCGTGAACCACTTCGCCGCGCATTCTGTGCGGGCGGCCCAGGACCGAGGCGGCGGTGGCAACATCGCCTTCCTGCAAGGCTTCGCGCACCCAGGTGGAGGAGCAGCGCCGGTCCGTGCCGTCGTCGTCATGCAGGGGGTAGCCCTCGGCGCCGAACTCGCTGATGACCTGGACATCGAAGCCGAACTTGTCGCCCAGCGCCTTCATGGTGTCCAGGTCTCCGGAGTTGCCCCGTCCAAAGCGGGCGTCGTGGCCGATCACCACGTGGCTGGCGTGGAGGCAGTCCACCAGGTACTGCTCCACGAATTCCTCAGCCGTGAGGCTGGCCAGATCCAGTGAGTACTTGATCACCAAAATGGCGTCCAGTCCGAGTCCGCCCAGCGCGTCCAGTTTGTCGTCCAGGCCCATGATGAGCTCGGGCGCGGCCTCGGGCCGGTGAATTACCGCCGGGTGGGGATCGAAGGTCACGGCCACAGCCTTGGCGTGGGAAAGGCGGGCCGAGCGGATCAGCTGGGACAGCACCTGCTGGTGGCCGCGGTGAACACCGTCGAAGTTGCCGAAAGTGACAACAGATGGGCCGAAATCCGCCGGGACATCGGACGGATCGTTCCAGATGTAAACCATCACCCTCGCCTTAAGCTGCCTGCAAGCCACGTTCCGGAACCATGCCGGCCGCGGAACTCTTCAAGGTTACCCGGATTCACTGTGCTGCCTTTGACATCACTGCGCGGCTTTGGAACGCGCTTCAGCCGCCACCGAAGGCCGGCGCCGGTAGAGCCACACCAGTCCCAGGATGGGCAGCAGCAGCGGAATGAAGCCATAGCCGCGGCCAAACAGGGACCACACGGTCTCGTGCGGGAACTGCACGGAGTCCAGGATGCTCAGGGTACCCACCACCAGGACGCCCACGAGTTCAACCAGCACCGCGGCAACGGAGACCTTGAACCAGGTGGTTCCGGCTCTGGCCAGCGACACCGTGGCCACCACGTACACCAGCGCGGCGAAGGCGGAGAGCAGATAGGCCAGCGGAGCCTCGGAGAACTTGGTGAGGATCTGGTATCCGGCCCGGGCCGTGGCCGAGATCGCGAAAACGCCGTACACGGCAATCAGCAGGCGGCCTGGCCCGGTATTGCGGGTATTGCGGGTGGGTGCCTCGCCGGGAGCCGCCGGGGCTTGCTTGTCGTTCATTCCTGCTGCTTCTTCCACTTCAGTACCAGATCTGGTTCATTCGGGCGGCCATGACGAGTGCCGTGACGCCGACCGCGGCCAGGACAAAGTTGCTCCACCGGGTGCGCTCCAAAATGGACCAGTAGATTGCCGCCGGCGGCAGGAGCATGGCGGTGGCCATGTAGCCCCAAAACTCCCACGCCTCCCCGGCAATCGGTTCGCCGGCGATCACGCGCACGATGGACCCCACCAGGTACACCACCAGGGCCGCTTCCACGGCTGCGACGGAGAGGATGGTGACGTCGTTCGGCGCCTTCTTGAGGATGCCCGCACCCAGGCACACCAGCGTGGACACCAGGCCGACCACGAGGATGATCCAAAAATATGCGTCCACGTGTCAGGCCTCCGCGGCGGCGGTTGCGGCCGTCCCGGCGCCGGGGGCGAAGACGAGCACCGGCTTGGCGTAACTGCCTGCGTCGGCAAGAAGGGCCACGAGGCTGCCGTCGGGAGCGAAGGCGGCGGCCGGATGCTCCACAGTGGCGGCGCCGGGAGCGCCGGGGGCCGCGCCGGCAGCGATCCGCCGCCCGAAGGAGATCTCCGTGGTTTCCTCGGCGCTGAGTTCGCGGTTGGGCATCAGTGCCCGGGCAGCCTGCGACATTTCCAGGACGTTGAGCTCTTCGGCGAGCTGTTCGAGCGTGCGCGCCTGGTCCAGCGAATAGGGGCCCACATGGGTCCTGCGGAGGGCAGTGAGATGCCCTCCAACACCCAGCGCATTGCCAAGGTCCCGGGCCAGGGCACGGATGTATGTGCCCGAGGAGCATTCAACGGTGACGTCGAGGTCAATCACATCCGCCGCCGGATCCCGCCGGACGGCGTGCACCTCGAACCGGTGGATGGTGACAGGGCGTGCGGCCAGCTTCACATCCTCGCCGGACCGGACGCGCGCGTAGGCGCGTTCGCCGTTCACTTTGATGGCGCTGACGCTGCTGGGCACCTGCTCGATGTCGCCTGTGAGTGCCGCGACGCCGTCGTGAATTGCCTGCTCGGTGACACCGGAAGTGCCGGCCGTGGCCGTGACCTCCCCTTCCGCGTCGTCCGTGACGGTGGCCTGGCCCAGCCGGATGGTGGCGGTGTAGGTCTTTGAGGTGCCCACGATGTAGGTCAGCAGGCGCGTGGCCTTGTTGATGCCGACCACCAGGACGCCCGTGGCCATGGGATCCAGGGTTCCGGCGTGCCCTACTTTCCGGGTACCTGCGAGGCGCCGCATCCGGCCAACCACATCATGGCTGGTCCATCCCTGCGGCTTGTCCACTATCACCAGTCCAGAAAGCACGCCTCCCAGTATATCGGCGCTGGTTGGCCCGCCGGCCCACGCCACCACCCCGGTCCCGGACGCACCGCGGCAGCCCGACGGGGACGGCTAGGATGGCTGCCATGCCTGAGCTTGCCGCCCATGTCCGCGACGTGCCCGTCAACCAGATCCGCGAGATCACCGAGGCCGCGTGGCGTACTCCCGGCGCCATTGTGTTGAGTATCGGGGAGCCGGGTTTCCCGCTCCCCCGCCATGTCCTGGACGCAGGCATCGCCTGCCTGGACCGCGATGAAACCAACTACACACCCAACGCCGGGATTCCCGCCCTTCGGGAAGCGTTCGCTGCCAGGTTCCGGGAAGAACAAGGGGTGGACGTCAGTGCTGACCGCGTCTACGTGGTGTCCGGGGCGCAGCAGGGCCTTCATTTCGCCATGAGTCTGCTGCTGTCCCCCGGCGACGAAATCCTGATCCCCAACCCGGGCTACCCCACCTTTGCGATGACCAGCCGGTTGCTCGGTGCCGTGCCGGTGGGCTATCCGCTGCGCCCCGAACACAGCTTCCAGCCACAGGTTGCCGACGTGGAGGCCCTCATCACCAGCCGCACCCGGGTGCTGGTGCTCAATTCCCCGTCCAACCCCCTCGGAGCAGTGCTGGGTGAAGAAGTGGTCCGGGAACTGATGGACCTGGCCCGCCGGCATGACATTTGGGTGGTTTCGGACGAGTGCTACGAGGCGTTCACTTACGATGTTCCCCACGTCAGCCCGGCAAGGTTCGACGGCGGCACCCCGGCGGATGCACGCGTGTTCACTTCGCTGACACTGTCCAAGACGTACGGCCTGACGGGTCTGCGAATCGGCGCGCTCATCTGCCCGCCCGGCCTCAAACAGCAGATGGACAACGTGATGGAATCCATCGTGTCGTGCGTGGCGTCAGCGCCGCAGTACGCGGCGCTGGCTGCCCTGACCGGGCCGCAGGACTACGTCCGGCACGCCCACCAGCACTACCGGGAGAACCGGGATGCCGCCTCGGCAGTCCTCACCGCAAAAGGGATCCGCTATCTGCCGGCGCAGGGGGCGTTCTACCTTTGGGCCGATATGTCCCATGTGACCGGCGGGGACGTGCGGGCCTGGGTTCGGCGTTTCCTGGCGGATTCCGGTGTGGCGCTGGCCCCAGGGACCGCCTTCGGCTCCATCGGCGAAGGGTGGGTCCGGATCGCGCTGTGCGGCCGGAAGCAGGATCTGCTGGACGGGCTGTCCCGGCTTCCGGACGGCCGGCCCTGACGTCCTGGGTTGATACCTGGCTTGGCCGGCCGGCGAAGCTGCCTGCTCTGTTAGCTGCGGGCGCCGGCGAGGGCCTTGTCCAGCCAGGAACGGAGGACGCCCGCCGGTGCGGCGCCGGCCTGGCGGGCTGCGACCTTTCCGTCGACCAGAACCATGAGGGTTGGAATGGCCTGGACGTCGAACCGCCGCGACAGGCCCGGAGACGCGTCCACATCCACCTTCACCAGCTTGATCTTCCCGGGCCGCTCCCGGGCCAGCTGGTCCAGGACGGGGCTTACCATGCGGCAGGGCCCGCACCAGGCGGCCCAGAAATCCACCAGCACCGGAACCGGCGACTGCTCCGCCACGGCGGCGAAGTCGCTGTCGCCCGCGGACACGATCCAGGGCAGGTCCGCCTTGCAGTTGCCGCAGCGGGGATGTCCGGAGGCCTGGGCCGGCACCCGGTTGGTCTTACCGCAGGCGGGGCAGCGGAGTAGGGCGGATTCCATGGCTAGTATTCCTTCCTGCTGTCAAAGGCGCGCCACGCCTGGAAGGGGACGTCCGACGTCGGGATGTCACTCCTGGTGACGGGCATCAGCTCCGGGGCCGCGCCGCTGAAGTAGTCGTAGAAGAGGGCGTCGTCGAAGCCTGCCGCAGCGGCGCCGTGGCGGTCCGCGGCGAAGTAGACGTGGCCGATCCTGGCCCACAAGGCAGACGCCAGGCACATGGGGCACGGCTCGCAGCTTGCGTAAAGGACAGAGCCGGTGAGGTCGAAGTCCGCCGCAGCCGCGGCCGCTGCCCGGATGGCCACCACTTCCGCGTGGGCAGTGGGATCGTTGTCCCGGGTCACCCTGTTGACGCCGGCATGCACGCGCCCTTCGGGTGTTACCACCACAGCTCCGAAGGGGCCGCCGCCTTCACCAACATTTTGTGTGGCCAACTCCACGGCCTGTTCAAGGTACTGGGCAAATGCAGGGTGCCGTAAGCCCCGGTTGCCGTGTTCTGCGGAGGTCATAGCACGATCCTAGCCATGTGCACCCCATAGGGGGACGGAAAGGGGGCCAGGAAGGGGGCAGGCCCCCAGCGCCTACCCGCTGGTAGGAGCCTACGCTGACGCCCGGGGGATATATTTCGCCTCTACGGAGGCGCCACATCCAGCCCGCAAGGGCCTCGCACCCCGGAGTACCCCATGAAAAGAAAACTCACCTTTATCGCCTGCATGGCAGCCGCCATGATGGTCCAGGCATCACCGGCGTTTGCCTCCACTCACGACCCGGACTTTGAAGTCCTGGGTACAGGACTCCTCACCCCACTCCACCTTGCCGTTGGCAAGGGCGAATCAGTCCGTGTCAGCCAGGACTTCGCCGGCGTCCTTACCCGTGTGGAGCACGACGGATCGACAGAAGACGTCTACACCGCCAAGAAGGGTTGGGAAGTCGCCGGCGTGGAAATCCGCGATAGCACCACGTACTTCCTGGAAAGCATCGGAGCCGGGCAGGGTGATCCGGCCAAGCTCCAGGGCTACTTGAAGTCCATTGACTCCAGAGGCGATGTGGACACTATTGCCAACTTCGCGGAATACGAACGGAAGCACAATCCCGACGGGGACCAGCACTACGGCTTCGAGCCAGACGTCAGCGACAAGTGCCTGGCAGACTGGCCGGCCTTCCCACCCGCCCGATACACGGGCACGGTGGATTCCCACCCGTACGCCTTGGCAGTCAAGGACAGCACCGCCTACGTGGCTGACGCCGGCATGAACGCGATCCTCAAGGTAAATCTCAAATCGGGCGCCATTTCCACACTGACGGTCCTGCCGCCAAGGCCGGCCAAGGTCCCCGCTGGCCTGCAGATTCCACTTGACATGGAAGGCCACACGATGACGGTTCCTGACTGCGTTGTTGGCGAGAAGTACGCGTTCGAACCGGTTCCCACCGATGTTGAAATCGGTCCGGACGGCTGGTTGTACGTCACGTCACTGCCTGGTGGCCCGGAGGGACCGGAACTGGGTGCTCGCGGTGCCATATTCAAGGTGAATCCGTGGAACGGTGACACGACTGTTTGGGCGGACCATATCCTGAGTCCTACCGGTCTGGCCGTGGCCGACAACGGGGACATTTACGTGGCATCGCTGTTCGGCGGGGAAATCCTGAAGTTCAACTGCGACGCGGATCGCTCGCGTTTCCTGGAGGTGAACCTGCCCGCGGATGTTGAGTTCAAGGACGGAGATGTCTTCGCCACCGTGGATGCGCTGCCGGCGCAACCCGATCCGTCGATGCCTAACGCTCCCGCTCCCATGCCTGCCGGCAGGGTTATCGAAGTTGATCTTCGATAGGCGGCAGCCAAACACAGCAGCAGGACCCGGAGGTGCCTCCGGGTCCTGCTGCTGTGTTTGCGGAAGTCCGCTGCCTACTTGTTGGCGTCCTCGTCGAGGTCTTCGTCGTCGCTGAGGTCCAGGTCCTCTTCGTCGAAGTCGTCCTCGTCGATGTCAACGTCGGCGACCGCGTCGGACTTGTACGGATCCGCGTCGCCGGCGTGCCGGGCGTTGGCGGCAAGGGCGGCAACCTCGGCATCCCGCTTCTTGGCCTCCCGGAGCAGTTCCTCCAGGTTGGAGGCGTTGACCGGAATCTGGTCGGCCACGAACTCGAGGGTGGGGGTCAGCCGGACGGTGATGTTCCGGCCCACCTCCTGCCGGAGCACACCCTTGGCCTTCTCAAGGCCCTTGGCAGCGTCGGCCTGGACAGCCTGGTCCCCGAAGACGGTGTAGTAGACGGTGGCATGCTGCAGATCATTGGTCACGCGGGCATCGGTAACGGTAATGCCCTCAAGCCGGGGATCCTTGACCTTCCGGCCCAGGGCCTCAGCAACAACAACCTTAATCCGCTGCGCCAATTTGGCAGCACGTGCCGGATCAGCCATGAACAACTCCTAAAAGAAGAAAAATTTGGGACGTACGACGGCGGCGCAAACGTCAGCCAACGCGCCCAGGGTCTGGATGCCACGCACCCAAGCGAGCCGATGACGCACCCGTTGGATTTTTTCCGGCGGCCCGGGAGTGGCTTCTAAGGAAATAGCCGAGGGTCCCGACGCGAGCTTGCGAGTGTTGGGAAGGCCATTTCCGCTGCCGAAGCTGGGCGGCGCGGGATCGAAGATCCCAAGCCGCCCAGCGAAGGGGCGGGGCCGCCGGAAAAATCCAACGGCCCCGGCCACGGACTAACAAGAGTTAGACGCGCGGCTTCTCGCGCATCTCGAAGGTCTCGATGATGTCGCCTTCGGTGATGTCGTTGTACGACCCAAGGCCGATACCACATTCGAAGTCCGTGCGGACCTCGGTGGCGTCGTCCTTGAAGCGCTTGAGCGACTCAACGGTGAGGTTGTCACCGATGATCTTGCCGTCGCGGCTGACGCGTGCCTTGGCGTTGCGTCGGATGATGCCCGAGCGGACGATCGAGCCGGCGATGTTTCCGAACTTGGAGGAGCGGAAGACTTCGCGGACCTCGGCGGTGCCGAGCTGGACTTCTTCGTATTCCGGCTTGAGCATGCCCTTGAGCGCTGCCTCGATGTCATCGATTGCTGCGTAGATGACGGAGTAGAAGCGCATGTCCACGCCTTCACGGTCTGCCAGTTCGGCAACCCGCTCGGCGGGCTTGACGTTGAAGCCGATGATGACGGCGGAGTCGACCGTTGCCAGGTTGACGTCGTTCTGGGTGATGGCACCCACACCGCGGTGGATGACGCGCAGCTGCACGCCTTCGCCGACGTCGATCTTGAGCAGCGCGTCTTCGAGGGCTTCCACGGCACCGGACACGTCACCCTTGAGGATGAGGTTGAGGGTGTCGATCTTGCCTTCGGCGACGGCCTGGTCGAAGTCTTCCAGGCTGATGCGCTTGCGGCGCTTGGCCAGGGCGGCGTTGCGGTCGGCTGCTTCACGCTTCTCGGCGATCTGGCGGGCAGTGCGCTCGTCAGCAGTCACGAAGAAGGTGTCGCCGGCGCGCGGCACGTTGGACAGACCCAGCACCTGGACAGGGCGGGACGGACCGGCCTCGGTCAGGGCGCTGCCGTCGTCGTCGAACATCGCACGGACGCGGCCGTGGGCCGTGCCTGCCACGATGGTGTCGCCGACGCGCAAGGTACCGGACTGGACCAGGACGGTTGCAACAGCACCGCGGCCCTTATCCAGGTTGGCTTCGATCGCGATGCCGCGGGCGTCCTTGTTCGGGTTGGCGCGCATGTCCAGGGCAGCGTCCGCGGTGAGCAGGACCGCCTCGAGCAGCTCGTCGATGTTGAGGTTCTGGCGGGCAGAGACCTCCACGAACATGGTGTCGCCACCGTATTCCTCGGGAACCAGGCCGTACTCGGTCAGCTGGCCGCGGACCTTCTCCGGGTTGGCGCCTTCCTTGTCGATCTTGTTCACTGCCACGACGATCGGCACGTTGGCCGCCTGGGCGTGGTTGAGGGCTTCAACGGTCTGCGGCATCACGCCGTCGTCCGCTGCGACCACCAGGATGGCGATGTCGGTGACCTTCGCACCACGGGCACGCATGGCGGTGAACGCCTCGTGGCCCGGGGTATCGATGAACGTGATCTTGCGGTCGTTGCCGTCGTGGTTGTGCGTGACCTGGTAGGCACCGATGTGCTGGGTGATGCCGCCGTGCTCGCCCGCCATGACGTCGGACTTGCGGATGGCATCGAGCAGCCGGGTCTTACCGTGGTCGACGTGGCCCATGACGGTGACAACCGGGGGACGTGCTTCCAGTTCCTCGTCGCCTTCGGCTTCGAGTTCGGCATCAAAGTCGATGTCGAAGCTGGAGAGCAGCTCGCGCTCCTCGTCCTCAGGGGAAACGACCTGGAGCTTGTAGCCCAGTTCCTCGCCGAGCAGGGCGAAGGTGTCCTCGTCCAGCGACTGGGTGGCGGTGGCCATTTCACCAAGGTGGAACAGCACCGTCACCAGGGCGGCGGGGTTTGCCTCGATCTTGTCGGCAAAGTCCGTGATGGACGATCCACGGCGGAGCCGGATGACGGTGTTGCCGTCGCCGCGGGGTACGCTCACGCCACCCAGCGACGGGGCACTCATCTGCTCAAGTTCCTGGCGCTTTGCACGCTTCGACTTGCGCTGCTTGCCACGGCCTGCGCCGCCCTTGCCGAAGGCACCCTGGGTGCCGCCGCGGCCGCGGCCGCCCTTGCCGAAGCCACCGCCGGCGGGAGCACCGCCGCCGGCACCGGGACCACCGGTACCGGGAGCGCCACCAGGCCGTCCGGGACCGCGGCCGCCGCCGCCCGGACGGCCGGCACCTGCGGGTGCGGGACGCTCAGTGCGGTTGGGCATCATGCCGGGAGTAGGACGGGGACCGCCGGGACGGGGAGCGCCCGGACGGGGTCCGCCTGCGCCTGCTGCAGGACGGGGGCCACCGGCACCCGCTGCGGGACGCGGCCCACCCGGACGAGGTCCGCCTGCACCTGCTGCGGGACGGGGACCACCGGGGCGGTCGCCGTCGGTACGGCTGCCACCGGGGCGGGGCATACCCTGCGAAGTGGCGAAGGGGTTGTTGCCCGGACGGGGGGCGCGTTCACCGTCTCCGCCGCGGCCGCGGGGCATGCCCTGCGAGGTGGCGAAGGGGTTGTTGCCCGGACGGGGACCGCCGGGACGCGGGCCGGACCCGCCCGGCGTGGATCCACCCGGACGGGTGGAGGGAGCCGGGGTTTCGGCCTTGGGTGCCGGGCGTGCACCGGGCTTGGCGCCGGTGGACGGAGCACTCGAGGACGGAGCCGCGGGGGCGGCAGGCGTGGCGGCCGGCGCAGCCGGCGCTTCTGCCTGTGCAGGTGCGGTGGGGGCAGCGGGAGCCGGTGCCTGTGCCTTGGGGGCCGGAGCCTTGGGCGCAGCGGGGCCGGGAGCCGGTGCTGAAGGGCGTGATTCTGCCACGGGGGCAGGTGCCTTGGGTGCAGCGGCGGGCGCTGCGGCCGGGGCCGCTGACTTGGCAGCGGCGTCGGGGAAGGCGTTGCGCAGTTTCCGCACAACGGGGGCCTCAATGGTTGACGAGGCGGAGCGAACGAATTCGCCCAGTTCCTGCAGTTTTGTCACTGCATCTTTGGAAGTTATACCGAGCTCTTTGGCGAGCTCATGTACGCGGACCTTGGCCACATTTCTCCTGTCTCGGTCCGCACCGAGCCAGGCACGAACCGTCTACTTCTTACTGCGGACCCCAGCCGCTGTTGATGCGAAGGGGCCCATTGCAGAGCGCAACAAAGTTGTCATCGTTACGCACTCATCGCTGGGAACTCATCGGGTTTCCATCAGATTTCTGACCCGCTTTCAGGTTGGACGGTTGGTGTTGCAGCCACCGGGGCGGCGTCAACGTTCGGACCTGACATGATCCAGTGTTCGACGGCGGCTGTTCCGGTTGCGCCCGGAAGGGCACGTCCGAATGCTCGCCGCTTGATCGCCAGAGCCAGGCACGATTGGCTGGGGTGCAGCCATGCACCCCGGCCAGACATCCGGCGTCGTTCATCCACCAGGACAGCGGTTGACCCGCTGCCTTCGGCGACGAGCCGGAGCAACTGCGACCGCGGGCCTTTCTTCCGGCACCCGATGCAGGTACGTTCAGGTTGACTTCCGGTGGAAAGCACTTCTGCCACGGTCATCGTCCTGACGTTCATTCTGCTGGCCGAAGGTTTACCGGTTCCGCAGTTACGGAAACGAGCACGCCCAAGGCACACGGCTACCGGCCGTTAGGCGCGGTCCTATCTATTCTAGCCCCTTCGGGCCGTTCTGCCAGAAACCGGGTGGCTGCCGCGTCGCGCCAGCCACCGGTGCCTGGACGTTACTTGTCGCGGGAAACCGCGGCGTCGGAGACGATGTCGATGCGCCAGCCGGTCAGCTTCGCCGCCAGCCGGGCGTTCTGGCCTTCCTTGCCGATGGCCAGCGACAGCTGGTAGTCGGGAACGACAACCCGGGCGGAGCGCGTGGCTTCGTCCGTGATGGTGACGGAATTCACGCGCGACGGCGAGAGTGCGCTGGCGATGAAGGTGGCCGGGTTCTCGCTGAAGTCAACGATGTCGATCTTTTCATCGTTCAACTCGGTCATGACCGCGCGGACGCGTGAGCCCATCTCGCCGATGCAGGCACCCTTGGCGTTGATCCCCGGGGTGTTCGCCTTGACGGCGATCTTGGTGCGGTGGCCGGCTTCGCGGGCCAGGGCAACGATTTCCACGGAGTGGTCGGCGATCTCGGGTACTTCGAGTTCGAAGAGCTTGCGGACCAGGCCCGGGTGGGACCGGGACAGCGTGACCGACGGACCCTTGGTCCCGCGGTGCACGTCGATGACCAACGCGCGGAGGCGGTTGCCGTGGATGTACTTCTCACCGGGAACCTGCTCGGGCGGCGGCAGCAGGGCTTCGATGGAGCCGAGGTTTACCTGGATCATGTGCGGGTTGTTGCCCTGCTGGATGGTACCGGACACCAGTTCGCCTTCGCGGCCCTTGAATTCGCCCAGGACGTTATCGTCCTCGACATCGCGGAGGCGCTGCAGGATGATCTGGCGCGCAGTGCTGGCGGCGATTCGGCCGAACCCTTCCGGGGTGTGCTCGAATTCACCGATGGGGGCGCCGTCGTCGTCAATCTCCACGGCCCAAATTGTGACGTGGCCGCTCTTGCGGTCCAGCTCGGCGCGCGCTTTCTCGAAGGCGCCGGGAGACTTGTGGTAGGCCACCAGGAGCGCCTGCTCGATGGTGGGGATCAGGAGGTCCAGCGGGATTTCACGCTCACGCTCCAAAAGTCTCAGTGCGCTCATGTCAATATCCATCAGGCCTCCTCAGAAGGTCCATTGTGTTCAGGTTCCAGACCGTCCTCGGGGAGGTGGCTGAATTCGATCTCGACTTTTCCGTTGCGGATCCTGTCGAAAGGAAGTTTTACGGGTTCGCCCTGCCGGGGCTTCATGCCCTTCTTGACGGCGACCTCCGGGACCAGGGTGACTCCCCCATCGTCCACGGACTGGATGCGGCCGGTGATGTTGTCGCCCTGGATCACGTTCACCTTGACCATCCGGCCGCGGGCCCGGTGCCAGTGGCGGGGTTCCGTCAGGGGGCGCCCCACGCCGGGCGAGGACACTTCGAGGTCGTACGGACGGCCGTCGTCGTTGGGATCGTTGTCCAGTACATCCGAGAGCACTTTGGAGATGTCCGCAATGACGTCAAGGCTGACGCCACCGCTTTCCTCCTGCGGCAGGTCCACCACGACGTGGACCACCCGGTGCGAGCCGGGGATGATGGCCACATCCTCCAGGTACAGGCGGTTGGCCTGTACTGCGGGTTCCAGGAGGGCCCGGAGCCGGGCAGCTTCGGGGTTGTGGGCCGGCGCGGATCCGCTTCCCGTACCGGTATGGTCTGGTGAAGCCGTGGCTTCTGCATTGCTCACGATGCCGGCCGCCTCCCTATAGATGATGTGGTTTTACTAGCGTAGCTATTTTACCGGCCATTGGTGCACCCGGGTTCCCCTTCAGCGTGACACCATGGTCTGTTGTGAAAGACCGCCCCCAGGACCCCAGCCCCCGCATGCGCCCGCTCCGTTTTGCCGTCTTCGCCCTTGCCGCGCTGGTTGTCCTGAGCCTTGGTTTTGCCCTGGTTCCCGCGGAAAAGCCCGCACCTGCCCAGCCTTCCTTCTCGGAGCGGGCCCGGGCGGCGGCGTTCAGCAAGGCAGTGGACCTGCGTACTGCGGGAATGCAGCTCGCCTCCGCCGGTGCCGCGGACGCCACCGTGCTGGAGCCGGTTGTGACCTTGCTGACCATCCAGGCAAGGGCACTGCTGGGCCCTGCCCTGGAGTCCGCGCCGGCGTCGCCCCCACCACCTTCCACTTCCGGCCTCCCCAGTGGCGATCATCCCGTTGCCAATCTTCCCAGTGCCGATCTTCCCAGTGCCAATCTTCCCAGTGCCGGCCTCCCAACTGCCGCCGAATTTGTCCAGGCCCTGGCTGACAGCGGCGCCGCGCGCGTCAAGGACGCGGAAACGGCCGACGGCGGCATGGCGCGGCTTCTGGCGGGCACCGGCACGGCACAGCTCCTCGCGGCCGGGCGTCTTGCTGCCGCAACGGGGATGCCCGCGCCGCAGGGACACGCAGGAACGCAGGGACAGTCAGGAACAGAGGGTACGGGAGTAACTGAGGGACAGACTTCCGGGGCAGCGAGAACCCCAGCGCCCTGCCCCTCGCCTTCGGCGCCGGCCACCGTCCCGGAGACCACCGGGCCCGGCACTGCTGCGGGGATACGCCAGGCACTGGCCGCTGCCATCACCGCGGAGCACCAGGCCACCTACGGCTACCAGGCGGCACTCCCCCGGCTGGCGCCCGCGGAGGAGGGACCGGCGTCGGAATTCCTGGTCCGGCATAAGGAACAGGCCGCGGCCGCGGAGGAACGCCTGCTGTCTGCCTGCGGCGCGCCCGTGCCGCAACAGCCCGGGTACGTCCTTGATCCTGGCTTCCTGGCAGCACCGGCCGCCGGTTTGGGCAAGCTTGAGGCGGCCACGCTGGCGGCCTACGGCGACGTCGTGGCGGTATCCCAGGGCCAGAACCGGCAGTGGGCAATGTCAGCGCTGCAGTCTGCCGCCGGACGGGCCATGCGGTGGGGCGCAGACCCCGGACCTGTTCCCGGCCTGGCCCTGGACGTCGACCAACTGCCCGCCCTCCCTGCCGGTGCCAGGCTTCCTGCCAGCGCCGGCCCCACGACGTCGCCAACCGCATCCTGAACCCGTGCGGTCTCAGCGTGCCCGTTTCGTTCTGTCGCGTGCCCGAAGAAAGCCGCCTACAGGGTGGCGATGGGCGGGCATGGGTGGTTTGCTGATGGGATGAACGCGGACCAACCGGCCGACGACCCGGGAGGGACGGCAGCGAGCCCCGGGCTCAACAGCCACCTCGAGACCGAACCACACGGCAACGATATTGCGCACCGGCTGAACTGGCTCAGGGCTGGCGTCCTGGGCGCCAATGACGGCATTGTCTCCGTCGCTGCCATTGTGGTGGGCGTGGCCGGGGCCACCGCCGAGATAGGACCCATCCTCACGGCAGGCGTCGCCGGAGTGGTGGGCGGTGCAGTGTCTATGGCCTTGGGCGAATATGTGTCGGTCAGCAGCCAAAGCGACAGCCAGCGGGCCCTGATCGAGAAGGAACGCCGCGAGCTGGCGGAAGAACCGGAAGCGGAACTGGCCGAGCTGACCGCCATCTACCAGGCCAAGGGTCTCACGCCTGAAACAGCGGCCAAGGTTGCCCGGGAGCTTACCGCCCACGATGTGCTGGCCGCGCACCTGTCCGCCGAGCTCAACATTGATGAGGCGGACATCGTCAGCCCCTGGCATGCGGCTTTCGCTTCCGCCATCGCGTTCACCGTCGGGGCCATCCTGCCCATGCTGGCCATCCTGCTTCCACCGCCGGAGATCCGGGTCCTGCTGACTTTTATTTCGGTCCTGCTGGCTTTGGCCTTGACGGGGGCAGTTGGCGCCTGGATCGGCGGCGGTTCAAAAACACGCGCCGCCGTCCGCGTGGTGGTGGGCGGTGCCTTGGCGCTCGCTGCAACATTCCTGATCGGCAACCTGCTCGGGGCCTCCGGTGTTGTCTGACCCCGCGGTGCCTGACGCTGTGATTCCTGACGCCGTGATTCCCGATCCCATGATTCCTGACAACGGGATGACCAACCCCATGGTGAGCGGCTCCGCGGCGGCGGTCCCCATTCCGCCCGGCCTTTCGGCCCGCTACGCCCGCAGCAGCGAGGGAAGGGGATGGCTTGTCAGCCTTCCGGTCCTGCTGCGGGACCGCTTGGAGCAGTGGCAACTGGCGGTTGACCTGCCGCCTGCGACCCTGCCGTGGAACGGCCACGGCGGCTTGGTGGTGCCGGTGCGCCGGCACGATGGCTCCCCGGCAGCGCTCAAGATCGCTTTTCCCCACGACGAGGCAACGGTGGAGCGGCATGCCCTTGCGCTTTGGGACGGCCGGGGCGCAGTTGCGCTGCTGGCCTCTGATGCAGGGTCTTGCGCCATGCTCCTGGAACGCCTCGACGCCGGCAGGACGCTGGCGGACCTGGCGATGGAGGACGCCGCGCAGGTGTGGGGCGGGCTGGTGCGGCAGCTGGGGATTGTCCCTGACCACCGCCCTGAGTGGCGGGAATTCGGTCACATCGCGGCCAGGGCGGAACAGTGGAGTGACGACCTTCCAGCGGACTGGGAGCAGCTGGGCCGGCCGTTTCCCAGGTGGCTGTTGGAGGCAGCCCTGGAGGTGTGCCAGACGCGCGGCGCGGTGGGACGCCGGTCCGCGCACGATCTGCTGGTCCACACCGACCTCCATTTCCTGAACATCCTGGCGCGCCCGGGCACGGACGGGCCGCCGGCACCGGCAGGTTACGCGGCGATCGACCCCCAGCCGATGATCGGCGAGCCGGAGTTCGCGGTGGCGCCGCTGCTGTGGAACCGCCTTGGAGACCTGCCGGCAGTCCAGGCCGGGCCGGCGCTGCTCAGCCGCTGCAACGACTTCAGCACGGCCGCCGGACTTGACCCCGATGTAGCCCGGCAATGGGGTATCGCCAGGGAGGTGGACAATGCCCTTTGGTACGCGTCGCACCGCCATCCTGGCGACCTGGCCCGGTCCCTCTGGGTTGCCAGCACCCTTGCCGGAAACACCTTGGAAGGCCTCCCGCATCCCCATGCGCTGCCGGAACCCGGCCAGGGCGGCTAAGGGCACTCCGCACCCCGAGAGGGCCGCACCGTCCGGTGAAGAACGATCGAAAAACCGTCAGGAGTTCCGAACAGCAGCCAGGGCTGAGCGGACAGCATCCACGGCTATGGCCACCTCGTCGTCCGACGTATGCCAGTTGCTCACCGAAACCCGAAGGATGTCGCGGTCCCGCCACCGTGAGCCGGACATCCACACCCTTCCCTCCTCGATGATGCGGGCTGTGACTGCGCGGGTGGTGTCGTCGTCGCCAAAAGCCAGGCACACCTGGGTGTAGCCGACGTCGTTGAGCACCTCCACGCCGTCCAAAGCCGCCATGCCTTCGGCGATTGCGGTGGCAGCAGAGGCCAGTCCGCCCACCTGGGCTGCCACGCCGTCCCGGCCCAGGCTTTTCAGGGCCGCCCATACCGGCACTCCGCGGGCCCGCCGGGACAGTTCCGGGACCTTCTCGAACGGGTCGCCCGGGCCTTCCGCATCGTGGACGAGATAGCTGGCGTGCAGGCCCATGGCGGCCCGCAGGGCTGACGGGTCCCTGACGATGGCAATGCCGCAGTCGTACGGCACATTCAGGGTTTTGTGGGCATCCGTCCCCCACGAGTCCGCTTCCTCACAGCCGCGCATGAGGTGCCGCAGTTCCGGCGCGGCCGCGGCCCACAGCCCGAAGGCGCCATCAACGTGCACCCAGGCGCCATGTTTGCGGGCAACGGCGATGGCCTCGGTGAAGGGGTCGAAGGCGCCGGAGTGCAGGTTGCCTGCCTGGAGGCACACCAGGGCGGGGCCGGTGCCGGCGGCAAGGGCGGCGTCCAGTGCTGCGGGGACCAGGCGGCCCTGCCCGTCGGCGGGGACCTGCGCTGGCTGTCCCAGGCCCAGGTAGCGCAGGCCAAGGTCCACGGTGTCGTGCCGTTCCCGTCCCACGAAGCAGCGGATCCGGGGTGCGCCGAAGAGTCCGTCCCGGTCCAGGTCCCAGCCCGCATCGGCGAGCAACCGCCAGCGGGCGGCCGCCATCCCGGTGAAATTTGCCATGGTGGCGCCCGTGACGAATCCGACGTCGGCAGTCGAAGGCAGGCCCAGCAACTCCAGGACCCACTGCCCGGCGGCTTCCTCAATCGCCGCGGTGGCCGGGGTTGCATAGCGGAGCCCGGCGTTCTGGTCCCAGGCACTGACCAGCCAGTCCGACGCCAGGGCCGCGGGCAGTGTCCCGCCGATAACCCAGCCGAAGAACCGGCCCGAGGGCATGGCCATGAGCCCCGGCCCCGCTGCGTTGGCCAGGAAATTGACTACCTCATCGGCGGGCATGCCCGCCGGCGGCAGGGGCCCGCCAAACACTGCGGCGAGCTCGGAGGCGTGCAGGCTGGGTCCCACGGGGCGGTGGGAAAGGCTGTCCAGCCAGGCCTGCGCATGCCCCGCTGCGGCCGCCAGTGCCGGGGTGTACCCGTCATCGCCGTGTGCCATACCTGCATGCTACGCCGGGCCGGTCCACGCCACGAGGAGCAGTTTTTAGGGACCGGTCAGGCGAAGTTTTCCTGCCAGACGTCGTAGCCGAGCTTGATGATCAGGGCCGCAACAACCACCAGGAAGACAATGCGGACAAACTTGCTCCCCTGCTGCACTGCGGTGCGTGCGCCAAGGTAGCCGCCGGCCATGTTGGCTCCCCCGAGCAGCAGGCCGATGCCCCACAGGATGGATCCGTGCGGCAGGAAGAACAGCAGTGCGCCGGCGTTGGTGGCCATGTTCACGATCTTGGCCTTGGCGCTGGCCTCGAGGAACGCGTAACCCATGGCGGATACCAGGGCGATGACCAGGAAGGATCCCGTCCCCGGGCCAATGAGGCCGTCGTAAAAGCCGATCACTGCCCCGATGAGGCAGGCAACGACGTAATGCTTGTGGCCGTCGTGGCGCAGCGCTGTCAGCTCACCGACCCCGGGTTTCAGGGCGGTAAACAGCGCGACGGCGACCAGCGCCACCACGATGATGGGCTTGAATACCCCGGCCGGCAGGGTGGCAGCAAGGCTCGCCCCGCCGAAACTGCCCGCCAGGGCTATCACTGCCATGGGGATGGCGGTCCGGAGGTCCGGGCCCACCCGCCGGTAGTAGGTGGCGGCGCTGGTGGCGGTTCCGAAGATGGAGCCCATCTTGTTGGTGGCCAGCGCCTGGACGGGTGCGATCCCGGGCACCAGGAGCAGCGCGGGAAGCTGGATAAGCCCCCCGCCGCCCACCACCGCGTCAACCCACCCGGCTGCGAATCCAGCCACCACGATCAGGATGATGGTGGCGGGCTGGATCGATTCGAAGCCGGAAATCACTGGTTTCGAACGGCGTTAACCACGTAGTCCACGGCCTTGTCCACCTCGATGTTCTCGGCTTCCCCGCTGCGGCGGTCCTTGATTTCCACCACGCCGTCCACCAGGCCGCGGCCCACGGCCAGGATGGTGGGCACACCAACCAGCTCAGCGTCGCCAAACTTCACGCCCGGCGAAACCTTGGGGCGGTCGTCGTAGATGACGGACAGGCCGGCGTCCTCAAGCTCTGCCGAAAGCTTTTCGGCAGCCTGGAAGACCTCCTCGCCACGACCCACTGCCACCACATGCACGTCGGCCGGGGCTACGGTGCGGGGCCAGACGAGTCCGCGGTCATCGTGGTTGGCCTCGGCCAAAGCGGCAACGGCGCGGGTCACGCCAACGCCGTAGGAGCCCATGGTGACCACCACCTGCTTGCCGTTCTGGTCCAGCACCTTGAGGTCCAGGGCTTCGGCGTACTTGCGGCCGAGCTGGAAGATGTGGCCCATCTCAATGCCGCGGGCGGTCTCCAGGGGGCCCGAGCCATCGGGTGAGGGGTCGCCCGCGCGTACTTCGGTGCACTCAATGACGCCGTCCCAGCCGAAGTCGCGTCCGGCCACCAGGCCGAAGACGTGCTTGCCCGCCTCGTTGGCGCCGGTAATCCACGTTGTTCCGCTGACCACGCGCGGGTCCACCAGGTACAGCAGCTTGGTGGCACTGTCGGATCCGAGGAGCGGCTGGTCCAGCGAAAGTCCGGGGCCCAGGTAGCCCTTGACGATCAGCGGCTGCTTCTTGAGGTCCTCCTCGCCGGCCTGCTCGAGTCCGATCTCGCCCGCGATCGGCAGGAAGGCGCCAATGTTCGCCTCCACGCGCTTGAGGTCCACGGCGCGGTCGCCGGGGACGCCGATGACCACCAGCTGCCGCTCACCGGTGGGCAGCGTGACGGCGAGGACCACGTTCTTGAGCGTGTCCGCCGCAGTCCAGGCGCCGCCGTCGGCCTCTTCGCGCGGGACAATCTGGTTCGCCGCGGCAACCAGCGTCTCGATGGTGGGGGTGTCCGGGGTGTCCAGGACCTCTGCGGCCGGGGCGTTGCTGAAGTCGATATCGTCGGGGACCACGGTGGTGACGGCTTCCACGTTGGCTGCATAACCGCCGGCCGAGCGGACGAAGGTATCCTCGCCGATCTCGGTGGGGAACAGGAATTCCTCGCTCTTGGACCCGCCCATGGCACCGGCGGTGGCTGCCACCGGAACCACCTCGAGGCCCAGGCGCTCGAAGATCTTCAGGTAGGCGCCCCGGTGGGCTGCGTAGCTGGCGTCCAGGCCGGCGTCGTCGACGTCGAAGGAGTAGGAGTCCTTCATGATGAACTCACGGCCGCGGAGGAGCCCTGCCCGCGGGCGTGCCTCGTCACGGTACTTGTTCTGGATCTGGTACAGGCTCAACGGGAGGTCCTTGTACGACGAGTACAGGTCCTTGACCAGGAGCGTGAACATCTCCTCATGGGTGGGGGCCAACAGGTAGTCCGCACCCTTGCGGTCCTGGAGCCGGAACAGGCCTTCACCGTATTCGGTCCAGCGGTTGGTGGCCTCGTACGGCTCGCGGGGCAGCAGGGCCGGGAAGTGGACTTCCTGGGCGCCGATGGCAGCCATTTCCTCACGGATGATTTCCTCGACCTTGCGCAGCACGCTCAGCCCCAGCGGAAGCCAGGTGTAGATGCCGGGGGCCGCCCGGCGGATGTAGCCGGCGCGGACCAGGAGTTTGTGGCTGGCAACCTCGGCATCGACGGGGTCTTCGCGCAGCGTGCGCAGGAAAAGCTGGGACAGTCGTATGACCACGGGTGGTATCCGTTTCTGGGGAAGTGCTGGGTCAGCAGGGCCGGACAATTCGTCTGGGTACTAATCTACCGGCACTCAACAAGCGGCACGGACTGCGGACCCCGGACACAGTAGGGCCACGCCCGGCAATACAAAGCCCCTGGCCCCCCAATGAGGCTGGTCATCGCATCCGGGCGTGGCCCAACGCCGTTATCGCCTAAGTACTGGTGAGGACTGGTGAGACCGCCCACCCCACTTCCAGCGCAGCTAGGTTGAACCTATGTGATCGCGCACACGTTTGACAAGTGTTTTTACTTTATGAACCTGTTGACGGCTGTCAGGGCCAGGCCTAGCTTTAATTCATCAGGTGATGAATTAGCCGTTGTGCGGCGCCACCTGCGGACGCGCCCGGAGGCAACAATGTCCCATGCAGCATCCACTACGTTGGACCGCGGTGGCGCGGCCGGTGCGGTCGTGGCCGCGTCGCTCTCTGTCAAACTGCGGCGGCAAGCCGTGCTCCACAGTGTGGACTTCACCATCCCGGCGGGACGGATCACCGGCCTGCTGGGGCCCTCCGGGAGCGGCAAGACCACCCTGATGCGGACCATCGTGGGAGCGCAGCGCATTGCCGCCGGAACCCTCGAGGTGCTGGGGCTGCCCGCCGGAAGCCCGTCCCTGCGGCGGCAGGTGGGCTACGTTACCCAGTCACCCAGCATCTACCCCGACCTCACGGTCGAAGCGAACGTGCGCTATTTCGGCGCCATGCACCGGAAAGGCAAAGCCGACGTGGCGGAGGCGATTGACGCCGTCGGACTTGGCGCCCTGTTCCGCCGCAAGACGGCCGACCTGTCCGGCGGCCAGGTCAACCGGGTATCCCTGGCCTGCGCCCTGGTGGCGAAGCCACGGCTGCTGGTACTGGATGAGCCCACGGTGGGCCTGGATCCCGTGCTGCGCGCGGACCTTTGGGACCGTTTCCGGGCCATGGCGGAGTCAGGAACAACACTCCTCATATCCAGCCACGTCATGGAGGAGGCAAGCCGCTGCGAAACGCTGCTGCTGTTGCGCGAGGGGCGGCTTTTGGCCCAGCTCACGCCGGAGGAGCTGGCCAGGCAGGGGCACAGCGCCAACCTGGAGCAGGCCTTCCTGGCCATCATCAGGGAGCAGGAAAATTACGACGCCGGGATCCCGCCGAAGCGCCATGCCGGCAGGAGCGGCGAAGGGGCAAGGATGCAACAGGGCAGGAGCGTGCGGTGATGGACGTCCGGATGATGCTCGCGACGGCACGCAGGGTGCTCAGCCAGCTCCGCCATGACCACCGCAGCATCGCCATGATCCTGGTGGTCCCGGCACTGCTGCTCACGGCGGTGTACTTCCTCTACGAAAATGAGTCAGTCCCGCCAGGCGCGCCACGCACGTTCGACCGCGTTGGCCTGATGATGCTGGCCATTTTTCCGTTCGTGGTGATGTTCCTGGTCACCTCGATCACCATGCTTCGGGAGCGCACCTCCGGAACCCTGGAGCGGCTGCTGACGACGCCCGTCCACAAGGCCGACCTGCTGTTCGGCTACGGTGTGGCCTTTTCCCTGATGGCCGCCCTGCAGTCCCTGGTGGCCACGGCTGTGGCGTACTGGATTTTCGGGCTCGACATCGCGGGGGCACCGGGTTACGTGGTGCTGATCGCTGTGATCAACGCCGTCCTGGGGGTGGCCCTTGGCCTGTTCTGTTCGGCGTTCGCCAGGACCGAGTTCCAGGCGGTCCAGTTCATGCCAGTGGTGGTGGTGCCGCAGATCCTGTTGTGTGGGCTGTTCGTGGCGCGCGACCGGATGAATGATGTGCTGGAAGCGATCTCCAATGTGCTGCCCCTGACTTTTTCCGTGGATGCCCTCCAGGAGGTGGCGTCCCACGCGGAGGCGACCGGGCGGCTGTGGCAGGACGCGGGCACCATGGCGGCCATCTCCTTTGGTGTCCTGGTCCTCGCCGCCTTCACGCTGCGGCGGCGGACTCCGTGAAGCTGTCCCGTCCTTCAACCGGCCCGGAGGGCCCTGATGCGTTTCCGGTCCGCAGGGGCCGCCGGGGCGGCGCCACGGAGTCCCGGGAGCACATCCTCGACGCTGCCCGGAAGCTCTTCGCCGAGCACGGCTTCGAGGGAACCAGCCTGCGGCAGGTGGCCCGCGCCGCAGGGGTGGATCCGGGAATGGTCCACCACTTCTTCATGGGCAAGGATGAACTCTTTGCCCTCAGCGTGGAGCTGCCGGCCGACCCGGAACAGGTGCTGGCGGGCATGGCGGACTCGGACCCCGCCCAGCGGGCGGAACTGATCGTCCGCACGGTGCTCCGCCTGTGGGAGAGCCCCGCGCAGGCCGGCCTGCTGGCCTTCCTTCGCGGGACGATCGGGTCCAAGGCCAAAACGGCACTCCTGCGGGAAACGGTGACCCGCAGGGTGATCACCAGGATCATGGCAGCTGTTCCCGGGACGCCTGAAGAGGTGGCGCTGCGCGGAAGCCTGGTGGCCACCCAGGTGGTGGGCCTGATGATGGTGCGCTACGTGGTCCGGCTGGAGCCGCTCGCGTCCGCAGCCCCCGAGGACGTGGTGCGGCTGGTCGCGCCGGCTGTCCAGCGGTACCTCACCGGGCCCCTGTCCTGAGGAGGTCGACGGACGTGTCCCGGAGGCCGGGTTCTACTTGACCAGGGCGGCAGCCGAGTCCAGGAGCGCACCTGCCCGACGGACCGCGTCTGCCTCGGTCTCGCCGCCGGACGCCACCGAGGCGATCAGTACGCCGCGGTGGACCACCTGCGCCCTGACCATGGACTGCGTGCGGCCATCAGGCAACGCACTGTCCGTGCGGTAGGCGACCGCGCCCGGCAGCCCGGTGACACCCGTTACCGGAGTAATGGTGACGGCAACGTCCATGCCTGACACCGTCATGGTCATGGAGGAGCACTTCGCCAGCTGCTCGGACGGGTCCGTAACCTGGGCCAGGACGCCTTTATCCAGGCCGGCCACCAGCGACAGGGCCGTGACCGCGCCGGTGGCGGTGTCAGTACTCATGCCTATCGCCATGGTTGCATCCTCCACGGACGGCACCGTGCCCGCCGCAGCGAGTTCCTTGCACTCCGCCGGCTGGACGTCGACGGAGGAGATCATGGCCTTGGTTTGCTCGATCGCCGCAGCGATGTCGGCCTTCGGCAGGACGGAAAGCCTGCGGTCGGCAGCATCCCGGACCTGCCCCACGATGGCAGCCAACTGGTCACTGGTGTAACCCGTGGCTGTTGGCGTTGGTGTCGGGGTGGGCGTCGGCGTCGGGGTTGGCGACGCGGTCGGTGTTTGAGGGGCTGCAACCGTGGCCGGTGAAGAGTCCGCTGACTGCGGGGCGGCCGGACCGCCACATGCCGAAACCGCTATGGCCAGAAGGGCCGATGCCCCGAAAGTTCCCAGCACGGACGTCTTCAATTTTTCCCCCAATATTCAAATGAACGCGGACCGCTGCCCGGCTAGAAAAGAACTGTAGCGAACGTCCCCACCTGGCGGAACCCCACACGTTCGTAGGTGGACCGCGCCCGGGTGTTGAAGCCGTTCACGTAGAGGCTGGTCACGGGGGCGATCTGCCGGGCCTTTTCCACCACTGCCGACATGTAGCCCGCGCTCAGCCCCCGGCCGCGGAAGATCGGATTCATCCAGACGCCCTGGACCTGGGTGACGTCGTCGGTGACTGCCCCGAGCTCGGCTTTGAACACCACCTCACGGGCGTTGTTGAGGTGGACCAGGGAATGTCCCTGCCTGATGAGGCCCTCCACGCGGCGGCTGTAGAATTCCCTGCCGCCGAGGTAGGGCGAGTACCCCACCTCTTCCTCGAACATGGCGGCGCAGGCGGGAAGGATGCGGTCGAAGTCGGCGAGGTTCCCTTGGTCCAGGCCGCGGTTGGGCTGGACAAGGGGCGGTCCGTCGATGATCATCAGCGGCTGGTCAGCCCTGACCTCGTGTGCACGGTGGCCCAGCACAGCGAGCTCGGCGTTGAGTGCCAGCACTGCGGGGGCCGGCCCAAAGGCAGACGCATACCGGCGGCCGGAACTGTTTGCGGCGTCCGCTACAAGGGGGGCCAGGGCGGGATCAAGCTGGACCGGAACCAGGTTGGCTCCGGCCCAGCAGGCACCCGTCAGGATGCCGTCGTCGAAAACCCCGATCACACCGGCGCCCCCGCTGGTGGGCGCCGCAGTCCCCGTGGCCCGCAGGTGGGCCAGGATGAACACGTTGGCCACAGGGTCCTGCTGGGCCAGCAGTTTCAGCGCGGGAGTGTCCTGGCCATCAAGCGTGCGGACAGAAAGCCCCGCAGGGTCTGGAGTCTCCCTACGAGACGCTAACCACGGGGCTACCCTTGACAGCATCTTCGCCATCGGCCTCCCCCATCTCTTCCGCGATACGCATAGCCTCTTCGATCAGTGTCTCAACAATTGCGCTCTCGGGAACAGTCTTGATGACCTCGCCCTTAACGAAGATCTGGCCCTTGCCGTTGCCCGAAGCCACGCCAAGGTCAGCCTCGCGCGCTTCGCCGGGGCCGTTCACGACGCAGCCCATGACCGCCACGCGGAGGGGAATTTCCATCCCTTCGAGCCCGGCGGTGACCTGTTCAGCCAGAGTGTACACGTCAACCTGGGCACGGCCGCAGGAAGGACAGGACACGATTTCCAGCTTGCGGGGCCGCAGGTTCAGCGATTGGAGGATCTGGTTGCCCACCTTGATTTCCTCCACCGGGGGCGCGGAGAGGGACACGCGGATGGTGTCACCGATCCCCCGGGAAAGGAGCGCGCCGAAGGCCGTTGCGGACTTGATGGTGCCCTGGAACGCTGGACCAGCCTCCGTGACGCCAAGGTGCAGGGGCCAGTCACCCTTTTCGGCGAGCATTTCGTAGGCTGCCACCATGATCACGGGGTCGTTGTGCTTCACGGAAATCTTGAAGTCGTGGAAGCCGTGCTCCTCGAAAAGGGAGGCTTCCCAGACGGCTGATTCAACCAGCGCTTCGGGGGTGGCCTTGCCGTACTTCTTGAGGATGCCCGGCTCCAGGGACCCGGCATTGACGCCGATGCGGATGGAGGTGCCGTGGTCCTTGGCGGCGGCGGCAATCTCCTTGACCTGGTCATCGAACTTGCGGATGTTTCCAGGATTCACGCGCACGGCTGCGCAGCCTGCTTCGATGGCCGCAAAGACGTACTTGGGCTGGAAGTGGATGTCCGCGATGACCGGGATCTGGGACTTCCGGGCGATGATGGGCAGCGCCTCGGCATCGTCGGCGGACGGGCAGGCGACGCGGACAATGTCGCAGCCGGACGCCGTGAGTTCGGCGATCTGCTGCAGCGTGGCGTTGATGTCCGTGGTGGGCGTGGTGGTCATCGACTGCACGCTGATGGGGAAATCAGATCCCACGCCTACCGAGCCGACTTTGATCTGGCGCGTCTTGCGGCGGGGGGCAAGGACGGGCGGTGGTGCTGACGGCATTCCCAGGCTGACCGAGGTCACGTGGACTCCTTGAGTTGAAAGGGGTGAAAAGGCGGCTACGCGGCGATCCCGGCCAGCATGCCGGTTACCGGAGACCATTCGGTGATGCGGGTTCCGGCGACCACTCCGGCCGCGGCGAAAGGATCCTGCTTAAGGATCGAGTTGAGGGCGCCTTCATCGGTTGCCTTGAAGATCAGCAGGGCGCCCGCGCCGTCACCGTAGGGGCCGCTGGCCACGATGACGCCGTCCTGCGCCAGGCCGCCGGTCCATTCCCGGTGTGCGGGCCGGACCTCGTTGCGGGTGTCGGTGGAGTTGGCGGCATAAACGTACTCAACGGCAAAAACTGTCATACCGCTACCCTATCGCCATGGCCGGCTTGGTACCGTACCGTTCCCCCTGGAGCAAAAGTGCCCCGCACCGGAGCAGGCCCGCCGGAGCAGGAGTTTCACTGCCAGTGCAGGAGTTTCACTGCCAGGCGGGAGTCTCACTGCCAGGCGGGAGTTTCACTGCCGGTGCGGGAGTTTCACTGCAGGAAGAGGACCTTCACCGCGGCCGCGGTCCCGGCCGCCCAGAGCATGGAGGTGAGGGTCCCGATGATGAAGCGCTCGGCGGCCACCGGCGTCTCCTTCAGTTCGGCGAACCTGCCCAGGCCCTTGATGGCGACGATGTAGGCGATGGCCACGGGTTGGCCGGTGAGGATGGCGAGGCACACCCCCAGCCGCTCCAGCACGCCGATGATGGCGCCGCCGCGCAGGATGCGTTGGCTGGGCAGCGCGGGTCCGGCAGCCGGCCCGCCCGACGCCGGCCCGGCGGCAGGGGCGGTCAGCTCACCGTCCACTGCCTGGCCGGCCGGCCTGCCGGCAGCATCAACCGGCCCATCAGGGGCCGTGACCGCGTCCGGGGATGTGGCCCTGCCCGGTTCCCCGCGGCTGGCGATGGGGGAAGGATCGTCCACGGTGACGTCGGCAGAGGGGTCCTGTTCCGTCCTGCGGGCTTCCTCCGCGGCCTTGGCAGCATCGGCTTTGTCGTCGATGGTCCGGGCCAGCTTGAACACCAGCGCAGTGACCGGCCAGCCGGCAAAGCCAGCCACCACCAGCGCCACTGCCACCCAAAGTGCGGTCACCTGTCTCCTTCATTGGGGTTGTCTTCGATCCGGCCGTCCGGCTCCTTCAGATGCTGGACACTCCTATGCCTGGCCGTCGTTGAGTGCCTGGGTAATCTGCGAGTCGGCGTAACCAAGAAGCATGGAGGCTGCCGGCCTGGCTGCCCATTCTTCCTGCCAGCCGGACCGAAGCACGGTTCGGCTCACCGATTGCTCCGAGATTCCAAGTTCACGGGCCACCTGCTTCTGGCTTCCATGCCGGCCCGGGCCCTGGCCACCAGCACCCAGGCGGCGCAGGGCATCCACCACCCGCCACTGGGCTTCCGTGCGGTCCTGGACAAGCCGGCCGAGCAACCGGAGCACTGCTTCCGCGTTGGCACACGCCCGGACCCCCTCCCCCGCAGGAACGCCCCTGCCGGCCTCCCCCGCCATGATGCCGGGCACCACCGACAACGGCACCTGGGAACCGGCGCTTTTGGCGTGTTCAACCGCCCTGCGGGCGGCAACAAAAGCAGTCCCGGTCCCTTCCCGCGGACTGGCATCGGGCGGCAGCGAAACGCTGCCGACGCCGATGCCCACGTACCAGCGCCCTTCGCGGAGCGCGTGCAGTGCTATCTCCACCACGGCGGAAGCCTCCCGCACCACCCCCTGCACCTCGTCCCCGACGGAACGTTCGAACACCGGGTGCGCCGGCCCCGGGAGTTCGAGGCGGGCAACCTGTGCAAGGAAGGACGGAACCCGGTCATGGTCGCCGGTGCTTCCGCGTTGGTCGATGGTCATGACGAACATTCATCAACCATAGGCGGTTGATCCCGTATGATCAATCGCATTTGGCTGATTTTTCGAAGTCAGCCGAAACTGAATGACTATCCGAAGAGATTGACGGGCTTGACGATGTCTGCGTAGATCAGCAGCGCGCTCATCCCCATCAGCAGCGCTGCAACCACGTACGTGACTGGAAGCAGCTTGGCGATGTCGAACGCTCCGGGATCCGGCCGTCCGCGGAGCTTTGCCACCCGGCGCCGAATGCCCTCATACAGGGCCCCGGCAACATGGCCGCCGTCGAGCGGCAGGAGCGGAATCAGGTTGAACACGGCAAGCGCAAAGTTCAGTCCGGCCAGCAGGCCAACAAGCGTAGCCACCCGGGACTGCAGCGGTACGGCCTCCATGGCCGCCACCTCGCCCGCCACCCTGCCGACGCCCACCACGCTGATGGGGCCGTTGGGGTCGCGGGGCTCTTCGCTGAAGGCTGCCTTCGCCACTCCCACCACACGGGCCGGCAGATTGAAGACAACGCCGGCCACCTGGCGGATGTTCTCCCCCGCCATGGGCAGGACGGACGACGCCGGCTGGGCCACCAACGCCGTTTGCGCACCGATGCCGAGGAATCCCACGTCCTGGTACTGGAGGTTGCCGGCAGCATCGGTGGCCTGCCGTCCGTCGCTTCCCATCACGGGCCGCGCCGACAGGACGGGGGTCACTGTGGTGGACACGGGATTGCCGTCCCGCTGCACGGTGATGGCTACTTCCCTGCCGGCAGAGGCGCGGATCCACTCCGTCAACTGCTCCCAGCTGGTGACGGGTTTGCCGTCGAAGGAAGTAATCGTGTCGTTTGGCTTCAACCCGGCCGCCGCGGCGGGCGTCAGCCGGCAGTCCGCAGAGTCGGGATCGACGGTTTGGCCCGCGGCCACCTGGCATTTGGAGACGTCCGAAACGGTCGTGGTGGCGGTGGCAATGCCGAAGCCCATCAGCAGCACGGCGGTGAGCAGCACGCCAAGGATCATGTTCATGGCCGGGCCGCCCAGCATCACAATCACTTTTTTCCAGACCGGCAGGCGGTAGAAGACCCGGTGTTCGTCGCCCGGCCCCACTTCCTCGTGGGCCATGGAGCGGGCCTCGGTGGCAAGTGTCTGGAACATGCCCGTGCTGGAGGGGCGGACCGAGCCGTCGTCCTTGTTCGGCGGGTACATGCCGATCATGGAGACGTAGCCGCCCAGCGGAACGGCCTTCACGCCGTACTCGGTTTCGCCCCTCCGGCGGGACCACAGCGTTGGCCCGAAGCCGATCATGTACTTTGTCACGCGGACTTTGAAGAGCTTGGCCGGCACCAGGTGCCCCACCTCGTGGAGCGCGATGGACACAGCAATACCCAGGGCGACGAAGACGACGCCGAGGATGAAAAGTAGGACAGGGGTCATGGAGGTGGTGCTGCTTCCTAGAGACTTCTGACTGCTAAACGTTCGTGGGCCCGGGCACGTGCCCAGCTTTCAGCATCCAGCACTGAATCCACCGTCAGCCCGGAGGAACCTGAGTGTTCGCTGAGCACACTGTCCACGGTATCGACGATGTCGGTAAACCGGATCCGGCCGTCGTGGAACGCCGTCACTGCCTCTTCATTGGCCGCATTGAACACGGCAGGGAAGGTGCTTCCCTGCCGGGCGGCGTCCTTGGCAAGGCCGACGGCGGGGAAGGCCTCGGCGTCCAGCGGCTCGAAGGTCCAGGTAGCGGCCTGGGTCCAGTCGCACGGGCTGGCGGCCTTGGGCACGCGCGCAGGCCAGCCAAGCCCCAGGGCGATGGGCAGCCGCATGTCAGGCGGCGAGGCCTGGGCGATGGTGGAGCCGTCGACGAACTGGACCATTGAGTGGACGATGGACTGGGGGTGGACTACCACGTCGATCCGGTCCAACGGGATATCGAACAACAGGTGGGCCTCGATGACCTCCAGGCCCTTGTTGACCAGCGTGGCGGAGTTGGTGGTGACCATCATGCCCATGTCCCAGGTGGGGTGGGCCAGTGCCTGCTGCGGGGTGACGTCGTGGAGCTCGTCCCGGCTCCTGCCCCGGAACGGTCCGCCGGAGGCGGTGAGGATGAGCTTGTCCACTTCGCCGGCGGTGCCTGAACGCAGGCATTGGGCAATCGCGGAATGTTCCGAGTCCACCGGCACGATCTGGCCGTCCCTTGCCGCGGCCTTGACCAGGCTGCCGCCCACGATCAGCGACTCCTTGTTGGCAAGGGCCAGGGTGGCTCCGGACTTAAGGGCCGCCAGGGTGGGTGCCAGGCCGATGGAACCGGTGATTCCGTTGAGCACCACGTCAGCCTCGACGGCGGCGATCCGGGCGGAGGCGTCGGGGCCGGCCACGATCTCCGGGCGGTATTCCGGACGGCCTGCCGCTGCGGCGGCGTCGCGGATCAGGCCTTCCAGCCGTCCGGGGTCTCCGGAGGCGATCCCCACGGCCGCGGCCCCGGTGTGGACAGCCTGCCGGGCCAGGAGTTCCAGGTTGCCGCCCCCGGCACTGAGTGCCACCACCTCGAACAGGTGCGGGGCGCCGTCGACGACGTCAATCGCCTGGGTGCCGATGGAACCGGTGGATCCTAGGAGGACGACTCTGCGTGGCTGCATTGCTTAAGTATCCCGCACCCTTCCCGGCCTGCCTGCGCCCCTGGCCTGCAGACGGGCCTTAATCGCCTTGACCCGCGGACGGCCGGGCGTAACGTGGATTGCGTGGACTGGCTCACGTGGTTTGATGCGCCGGAGTACGAATTTGCCCGGCAGGTGCTGCAGCGGGGTGTCGCCGCATTGTATTTCGTTGCCTTCCTCTCCACGCTGAACCAGTTTCCCGCCCTGCTCGGCGAGCGCGGCCTCCTCCCGGTGCCGGAGTTCCTGGCGGCATTCACCCGCCTGCGCCGGCCAACGCTGTTCCGCTGGCGGTACTCGGACAGGCTGCTTCGCGGTGTCTGTGCCGGCGGGCTGGTGGTGTCGGCGCTGCTCGTGGCGGGGATACCGCAGGCCGGGCCGCCGTGGGTCCCGATGGTCGCCTTCCTGGCCCTGTGGCTGCTGTACATGTCGATCGTGAACGTGGGCCAGACGTTCTATGGGTTCGGCTGGGAAATGCTGCTCCTGGAAGCGGGCTTCACCGTGGCGTTCCTGGGCTCCAACCAGACGGAGCCGCCCCGGACCATCCTGATCCTGATTGTGTGGCTGGTGTTCCGGCTGGAGTTCGGGGCGGGAATGATCAAGATCCGCGGTGGCCGGGAATGGCGGGACCTGACGGCCCTGTACTACCACCACGAGACCCAGCCCATGCCCGGGCCATTGAGCCGGCAGGCCCATCTCCTGCCCAAGCCGCTGCACCGTATCGAAGTGGTGGGCAACCACATCGCCCAGCTGGTGGTGCCGTTCCTGCTGTTCGCCCCGCAGCCGGTGGCCGGCGTGGCGGCGGGGGTCGTCGTCGTGACCCAGCTGTGGCTGGTGGCCAGCGGCAACTTCGCCTGGCTGAACTGGATGGCAATCGTGCTGGCGTTTGCAGCCGTCAGCGATCCCGTGGCGCACGCCGTCATACCGGCAATCCCGGCAGACTGGGACGCCGCCACGGGAGGCCGGCAGGAGACCCCGCTGTGGTGGCTGGCCATCACCCTGGCAGCATCCGCCCTGCTGCTGGCCCTGAGCTACTGGCCGCTGCGGAACCTCTTCTCCCGCCGGCAGCTGATGAATGCCAGCTTCAACCGGTGGCAGCTGGTCAACGCCTACGGCGCGTTCGGCACCGTGACCAGGCAGCGCATCGAGATTGTGGTGGAAGGCACGCTGGACGACGATCCCGACGACGACCCGGAATGGCGCGAGTACGGTTTCAAGGGCAAGCCCGGGGATGTCCGCCGGATTCCGCGGCAGTGGGCCCCGTACCACCTGCGGCTGGACTGGCTGATGTGGTTCCTGCCGCTGCGCAGCGTGCACGAGGAATGGTTCTACGCGTTCCTGGCCAAGCTGCTGGCGGCGGACCGGCAGATGCTGCGGCTGCTGCGGCATGACCCGTTCGACGGCGCCGCGCCGCACTGGGTGCGCGTGCGCAGTTACCATTACCGCTTCGCCACGCGGAAGGAGTTCCGGGAGACGGGGAACCGGTGGGTGCGGACGCTGCTCTACGAGCCCATCCCGCCAACGTCCCTGCGCAGGTCCCCGGGACGCCAACGCTAGCCGAACGTCCCGCTATGCCTACACAGCGGCGCGGCGCACGATCTCCTGGGCGTGCTTGAGGATTGGCCCGTCGATCATTTTCCCCTGGTACTGGAACACTCCCGATCCGGCTGATGCTGCGGCATCCAGGAGGGCAACCGCGGCGGCCACCTCGTCTTCCGAAGGTGCGTAGGCCTTGCGGACCACGGCGGCCTGGCTGGGGTGGATGCAGGCCTTCGAACTGAAGCCCGAGGCCACGGCGTCGGCAGCCTCGGCTGCCAGTCCGTCAAGGTCGGGGATGTTGGTGTAGACCGCATCCACCGCTTCCTTGCCGTAGGCGCGGGCTGCCAGCAGGACGGCGGAGCGGGCGTGCAGCGCAACCGCCCGGTAGGCGCCGTCGTCCTTCCGGCTGGACGTTCCACCCAGGGTGGCCAGCAGGTCCTCGGCGCCCCACATCAGGCCCACCACGTTAGGGGCGGCGGCGATGGCAGGCGCATTGAGCACGCCAAGCGCCGTTTCGCACAGGGCAATCACCTGGTAGCCCTCCAGCGCTTTGAGCTGTTCGGCGGATTCGGCCTTGGCCAGCATCACCGTGCGGTAGGGGGTGTGGGCCAGGCAGTGCAGGTCCTTTTCGAAGTCCTCAGTCCCCACGGGATTCACCCTGACAATGGTGCAGCTGGGTTCGAGCTCAGGTTCCACACCGGTGGTTCCCAGCTGGGCCAGGATGGCGCCTCGGGCGCGCTGCTTGTCAGCCGGCGCCACCGCGTCTTCAAGGTCCAGGATCACGGCGTCTGCCCGGGCGGCGGCTTTCTGGTAGCGCTCCGGCCTGTCGGCGGGGCAGAAAAGCAGTGCGGGGCCCATTACGAAAGTCATACCGGCATTGTCCCCTGTCCGGCGTCCTGCGTCTTGGCGTGGGCGTCGCGCGTCCACATGAGGCAGCTGCGGGTGGCCCGGGCCACGACTGTTCCGTTCTGGTTGCGCCCGGTGTGCTCCATGGTCACGATGCCCTGGCCGGGCCGTGAGGAGGAAAGCCGCTTTCCGGTGACGGCTGTCTCCGTGTAGAGCGTGTCTCCGTGGTAGAGCGGGTGCGGGAAGGAGACGTCGGTCAGGCCCAGCTGGGCGATGATGGTTCCCTGGGTGAGCTGGGTGACGGACTGGCCCACCATGGTGGCCAGGGTGAACATCGAGTTCATGAGCCGCTGGCCGAAGGGCTGCCCGGCGCTCCAGGCAGCGTCCAGGTGCAGGGCCTGGGTGTTCATGGTCAGCGTGGTGAAGAGGACGTTGTCGGCTTCGGTCACGGTGCGTCCGGGCCGGTGGGCGTACAGCACGCCCTCCTCCAGCTCGTCGAAGTACAGCCCGCGCTGCTCGACGACCCGCCGGCCGCGGTCGTCCTTTTGCCTGGAAACCGGACCGTTGCCATCCGTCATACGGTCAGTTCCTGGTCTTCCTCGAACAGGTCGGCGCCGGTGGCGGCCACCACGTCCTCGAGCGATACGTTGGGGGCCAGTTCGCGCAGCACCAGGCGTGAGGGGCCGCCGTCCTTCACGATGTCAATGACGGCGAGGTCCGTGATGATCCGGTCCACACAGCCCTTGCCGGTGAGGGGCAGGGTGCATTGTTTGACGATCTTCGGATTCCCGTTCCGGTCCACATGCTCCATCATCACGATCACCCTCTTGGCCCCGAACACCAGGTCCATGGCACCGCCCATGCCCTTGACCATCTTGCCGGGGATCATCCAGTTGGCGAGGTCGCCGTTCTCCGCCACTTCCATGGCGCCGAGGACGGCGAGGTCCACGTGGCCGCCGCGGATCATGCCAAAGGATGTCGCGGAGTCGAAGAACGCCGCTCCCCTGTTGACCGTCACGGTTTCCTTGCCGGCGTTGATCAGGTCCGGATCCACCGCGTCGTCCGCAGGGTAGGGGCCGACGCCGAGGATGCCGTTCTCCGAGTGCAGCACCACCTCCACCCCGGCGGGGATGTAGTTGGGGATCAGGGTGGGCATCCCGATGCCCAGGTTCACGTACTGGCCGTTGCGAAGCTCCCTGGCCACCCGCGCGGCGAGTTCGTTGCGCGTCCAGCCCTTCGTTTTGGCGGGGGACGTGGAGTCGCCGGGCCCGGCATGCTGCTGGGAACCGGCCCGCCGGTATTCCGCGCGGACGGCTTCGGGGCGCGGCGCTTCAGGGCTGTTCGGATCCATGGTCATGCTCCTGCCTGCTGGTGGCTGCCTGGTGTTCTTCCTCCTGGGCCCGGCGCCGTCAGGGCAACGGTCCGCTTTTCGATCCGCTTCTCCCCGTCCCGGGCCAGGACCACGCGCTGGACGAAGATGCCAGGAGTGTGGATGTGTTCGGGGTCCAGTTCGCCGGGCTCCACGAGTTCCTCCACCTCGGCGATGGTGATCCGGCCGGCCATGGCGCACAGGGGGTTGAAGTTCATGGCGGTGGCATGGAACACCAGGTTGCCGTGGCGGTCGCCCTTCCAGGCGTGCACCAGCCCGAAGTCCGGCGTGAGGGACTCTTCCAGGACGTAGTCCACGCCGCCGAATGACCGCACTTCCTTGGGCGCGGAGGCAACCGCGATGCCGCCGTTGGCGTCGTACTTCTGCGGCAGGCCGCCGTCGGACACCTGCGTGCCCACCCCCGCCTTGGTGTAGAAGGCCGGAATGCCCGCACCACCGGCCCGCAGCTTTTCAGCAAGCGTGCCCTGGGGTGTGAGCACCACCTCGAGCTCACCGGCCAGGTATTGGCGCGCAAATTCCTTGTTCTCGCCCACATAGGAGCTGATGGTGCGGCGGATACGCCCGTCCCGGAGCAGGATGCCCAGGCCCCAGTCGTCCACCCCACAGTTGTTGCTGACGGTCTCCAGACCGGAGGTGCCCGCCCGGTGCAGGGCGTCGATCAGGGCAACCGGAATTCCGCAAAGGCCGAACCCGCCCACCGCCAGCGAGGCGCCGTCCGGGATATCCGCAACCGCCGCGTCGGCGCTGGCAACAACCTTGTCAATCATCAGTGATCCTCTCAGGCCGGCTACGGTCCCAGGTCCTACAGACCCAGTTCGCGGGCGATCAGCATCAACTGGACCTCCGTGGTGCCCTCCCCGACTTCAAGGATCTTGGAATCGCGGTAGTGGCGCGCCACGGTGAACTCGTTGATGAAGCCATAGCCGCCGAATACCTGGGTGGCATCCCGCGCGTTGTCCATGGCCGCCTCGCCTGCGACCATCTTAGCGATGGCCGCCTGGGTCTTGAACGGCTTGCCGGCAAGCATCCGGAAGGCCGCGTCGTAGTACGCCAGGCGGGCGGTGTGGGCCCGGGCTTCCATGCGGGCGATCTTGAACGAAATGGCCTGGTACTTGCCGATGTTCTGCCCGAAGGCGCTGCGTTCCCTCGCATATTTGACCGAGAGGTCCACACAACCCTGGGCTGCGCCGGTGGCCAGCGCCGCAATGGCGATCCGGCCCTCGTCCAGGATGGACAGGAAGTTGGCGTAGCCGCGGCCTTCCACGCCCAGCAGGTTCGCTTCCGGGACGCGGACATCCTTCAGCGTCAGGGGGTGCGTGTCCGATGCGTTCCAGCCCACCTTGTTGTACGGCTTTTCCGCCTTGAAGCCGGGAGTGTCGGTGGGCACCAGGATGGTGGAGATGTCTTTTTTGACGGTGCCGTCCCCGCGTTCCTGCTGCCCGGTTACGGCAGTGACGGTGACCAGCCGGGTGATGTCCGTTCCGGAGTTGGTGATGAACTCCTTGGTGCCGTTGATGACCCAGTTGCCGTCTTCGCGCCGGGCGTGGGTCTTGGTCCCGCCCGCGTCCGACCCGGCCTCGGGCTCGGTAAGTCCAAAGCCTGCGAGCGCCTGGCCGGACGCCAGCATGGGCAGCCACTGCTGTTTCTGCGCGTCCGTGCCGAAGCGGTAGACGGGCATGGCCCCGAGGGACACCCCGGCCTCCAGCGTGATGGCGACGGACTGGTCCACCCGGCCGAGCTGTTCCAGCGCGAGGGCCAGTGCGAAGTAGTCCCCGCCCATGCCGCCGTATTCCTCGGGGAACGGCAGCCCGAAAAGGCCCATCTCGGCCATCTGCTTCACCACTTCGTACGGGAAGCTGTGCTCTTCGTCGTGCTTGGCGGAGACCGGGGCCACCACGTTGTCCGCGAAATCGCGCACGGTGTCGCTGAGGTCCCGGTATTCCTCGGTCAGTTCAAAACCGGTCATGGTCAGGCTCCTTCGCCTTGGATTGCAGCTGCGTCTGTTGCTGTCTCTGTGCTGTCTGTTTTTACGCCGGTGGCAGCGGGATGGATGGTGGCCAGCACCTGGTCGGCCTTCACCAGGTCACCGGTACGGGTGGCCAGGTGGACCGTCCCGGCCAGCGGGGCCACCAGGTGGTGCTCCATCTTCATGGCCTCCACGGAAACCAGGACTTCCCCGGCCTGGACGGCGTCCCCGTCGGCCACCGGGACGGCCACGACGGTCCCGGGCATCGGCGAGCGCACCTCCGGGTCGGCCGCCCCTTCCTGCCGCTGGATGGCGGCCAGCACGCGTTCCAGCCGCGCCTCCCGGGTCAGTACGTCCAGGCGGCAGGACCAGCCGTCGTTGCCGAGGTAGAGCTGTGTGGGGCCGTCGGGCACCGCGTTATCCCACGGTTGGACGGCAGCCCCTGTGGAGTCCGCAGCCAGCCGGTAGCCGTGGTGCTGGCCATCGAGGTCAAGTTCGAGGCCTTGCCGGCTGGACCACTGCAGGGCGGCCGGATGCTGCGGACCGCCGTTGACGGCGACCACGGCTCCGGCTCCCCCATTGGGACTGCCGCCGACCTGCACGGTGGCCACGCCGCCGTCGGGCGTTCCCAGGCTGATCCGGCGTGGTGCCGCTGCGCCGAGCCGCCAGCCGTTCCTGCCCTGCCACGGCCCGCGCCCGGGGCTGGGGCCGGGGGTGTTCTGTGCTTCCAGCGACAGGACGAACAGCGCGGCGGCCACCAGTTCGGGGTTCCCGATGCGCCGGAATTCCAGTCCGGGCAGCTTCCGTTCGATCAGCCCGGTGTCCAGGTGCCCTGCCTTGACGTCGGAGTCGTTGACCAGGAGCCGCAGGTACTCGACGTTGGTCTCGATGCCCAGTGCCGTGTAGCCGGCCAGGGCACCATCCAGGGCGGCCAGGGCGGCGGCACGGTCCCCGGCCCAGGCGATCACCTTGGACACCATGGGGTCGTAGTGCGCCGACAGTTCCAGGCCTTCCACCAGCGAGGAGTCCACCCGTACCCGCCCCTGGGTGCCGGCGGGCAGTTCGTCGAGCATCAGCACGGTCCCGGTGGACGGGAGAAAGTTCTTTTCGGGCACCTCAGCGTAGACCCTTGCCTCCACGGCGTGGCCGGAAAGCTCCACGTCCGCCTGGCGGACGGTCAGCTCCCCGCCCGCTGCGATCCGCACCTGCCATTCCACCAAGTCGATGCCCGTGACCATTTCGGTGACGGGGTGTTCCACCTGCAGCCTGGTGTTCATCTCCATGAAGAAGAACTCGTCCGGCGCGTCATCGGAGACCAGGAACTCCACGGTCCCGGCGCCCACGTAGTTCACGCTGCGGGCCGCGTTGCAGGCGGCCTCGCCAATCCGGTCGCGCACTTCGGGGCCGTTGGGCAGGCCCTCGAGCAGGGGCGACGGGGCTTCCTCGATGACTTTCTGGTGCCGCCGCTGGAGGGAGCATTCGCGCTCGCCGAGGTGGATGACGTTGCCGTGGCTGTCCGCCAGCACCTGCACCTCGATGTGCCTCGGGGTGGTCACCAGGCGCTCCAGGAACAGGGTGTCGTCGCCGAATGCGGCGGCGGCGACGCGCCGGGCCGTGGCCAGGGCGGCGGGCAGGTCCGCCTGGTTTTCGACGGCGTGCATCCCCTTGCCGCCGCCGCCCGCGGACGGCTTGATGAGGAGCGGAAAGCCGACGGCGGCAGCAGCCTCCATCAGTTCGCTGTCCGTCATGCCGGGCTTGGCAATGCCGGGGACGACGGGCACGCCGTACCCCGCCACGTGGTTCTTGGCGCGGATCTTGTCACCCATGACGTTCAGCGCTTCAACGCCCGGGCCAATGAACGTGATGCCGGCCTTTTCCAGGGCCCTGGCGAAGTCCACGTTCTCGCTCAGGAAACCGTAGCCGGGGTGTACCGCTTCCGCCCCGGACTGCCGGCACGCGTCCACGATGGCGTCCGCGTTCAGGTAGCTTTCGGTTGCAACGGCGGGGCCGATCCGCACGGAGGCATCGGCTTCGCGCACGTGCCGGGCGCCGGCGTCGGCATCGCTGTAGACGGCGACCGAACGGATGCCCAGCTGCCGCAGCGTCCGAATGACGCGGCAGGCGATTTCGCCGCGGTTGGCCACCAGCACGGTGCCGAAGAGGGGCTTGCCGTCGGCCGTTGCGGTGGGGACTTCCCCGGTAGTGGCTGTGTTGGTTTGCATGGTCATTGCTGGCTCACATCCGGAAGAGGCCGAAGGAGGTCTCCGGCAGGGGGGTGCGGGAGACGACGTCGAGCGCCAGGCCCAGGACGGTTCGGGTATCGGCGGGATCGATGACGGCGTCGTCCCACAGCCGTGCAGTGGAGTAGTAGGGGCTGCCCTGGTCCTCGTACTGCTGCCGGATGGGCGCTTTGAACGCTTCCTCGTCATCGGCCGGCCAGTCCTCCCCCGCCGCTTCATACTGGTCCCGCTTAACGGTGGCCAGCACGCTGGCGGCCTGGTTGCCGCCCATCACCGAGATCCGGGCAGCAGGCCACATCCACAGGAACCTCGGCGAGTAGGCACGGCCGCACATGGAGTAGTTGCCGGCACCAAAGGAGCCGCCGATCACCACGGTCAGCTTGGGGACCCGCGCGGTGGCAACGGCCGTCACCATCTTGGCGCCGTTCTTGGCGATGCCGCCCTGCTCGGCGTCCCTGCCCACCATGAAGCCGGAGATGTTCTGCAGGAACAGCAGGGGGATACCGCGCTGGTCGCACAGTTCAATGAAGTGCGCGCCCTTGAGCGACGACTCGCTGAACAGGACGCCGTTGTTGGCCACGATTCCCACCGGGTGCCCGTGGATCCGGGCGAAACCTGTGACCAGCGTGGTGCCGTAGTCCTTCTTGAACTCGTGGAACCTGCTGCCGTCCACCAGCCGGGCAATCACCTCGTGGACGTCGTAGGGAGCATTGACGTCCGTGGGCACCGCACCATAGAGCCCGTCCGGGTCCACGGCGGGTTCGACGGCGGCCTCCACCTGCCAGGCGGGCGCCGCGGGAGGCGGCAGGGTGGAGACGATGTCCCTGACGATCTGCAGGGCATGCTCGTCATTTTCGGCGAGGTGGTCCGTCACACCCGAGACCCGGGAGTGCACCTCGCCCCCACCGAGTTCCTCGGCCGTCACGATTTCCCCGATGGCCGCCTTCACCAGCGGCGGTCCGCCCAGGAAGATGGTGCCCTGGTTCCGGACGATGACGGTTTCGTCGCTCATGGCGGGGACATAGGCGCCGCCGGCCGTGCAGGACCCCATCACGGCAGCGATCTGTGGAATTTTGGCGGCTGAGAGACGCGCCTGGTTGTAGAAGATCCGGCCAAAGTGGTCCCTGTCCGGGAAGACCTCGTCCTGCTTGGGCAGGAAGGCCCCGCCCGAATCCACCAGGTAGATGCAGGGCAGGCCGTTCTCCAGCGCGACCTCCTGGGCGCGGAGGTGCTTCTTCACGGTCATGGGGTAGTACGTGCCGCCCTTGACGGTGGCGTCGTTGGAGATGACCAGGACCTGCCGGCCGTGCACCAGGCCGATGCCGGCGATGACTCCGGCACCGGGTGCATCATCGCCGTACATGCCGTTGGCGGCCAGCGGTGCGATCTCCAGGAACGGGCTGCCCTCGTCCAGCAACTGGTCGATGCGGTCCCGCGGCAGGAGCTTGCCGCGGGCCACGTGCCGCTCGCGCGACTTCCGGGGCCCGCCCAACGCTGCATCCGCCAGCCTCTTCCGCAGTTCGCCGGCGAGCGACAACTGCGCTTCCCGGTTGGCGCGGAAGGACTCGCTTGCGGGATCAAGCCGGGTGGCCAGGGTCTCCATCGACGGTCCGTCCTAAGGGTGGGCCAAGCCGGCCCAAGCCAACTCGGTTAGTGACTAATAACTGAAATTCAGGTTAGTCTCGATTAACTGTGATGTCCAACACACTGCTGTCTTGCTAGAATCTGCGGGGTCCAAGGAGGAAAAGTGCGCAGCAATACAGTGCAGCCGGCCCCTGCCACCCAGCCCGTTCCCACAACCCAGTCCGCTCCCACAACCCAGCGCGGCAAGGCCAAGGAGAACCGGCGGCAGGCTTTGCTGTCCGCCGCGGCCTCGCTGTTCGCGCTGAATGGCTTCAACCGCGTTTCGCTGGAGGACCTCGGCGCGGCGGCAGGCGTCAGCGGCCCAGCGGTCTACCGCCACTTTCCCGGCAAGCAGGCCGTCCTGGCCGACCTCCTGGTCACCGTGAGCCAGGAATTGCTGGACGGCGGGCGGCGGGTGGCGCAGAGCACGCCCAATCCCCTGGCTGCCCTGCGGCAACTGGTGGAATTCCAGGTGGATTTCGCGCTCGGAAAACCGGACGTAATCCGGGTGCAGGACCGTGACTTCAGCAACTTGTCGGAGCAGGACCAGTCCGCGGTGCGTACCCTGCAGCGCAGCTACGTGGAGGTCTGGGTGGACATCCTGGGCAAGGTGCACCCCGGCATCGGTGCGGCTGAACTGCGCATGCGGGCCCACGCGACATTCGGCCTGATCAACTCCACGCCGCACTCCGTCCGGCGTCACGGCACCGGATTGGCGGCCGGGGTTGCCCGCCCCCTGCTTGAACGGATGGCACTGGCAGCCCTGATGGTGGACAGCGCACCTACAGCCGAACGGGGCGCCTAGTCCCCCGGTCAGACCATCGTGAGGACCATTCCCGGCTCGGCAAGGATCGCTCCGACGTCGGCCAGGAACCGGGACCCCTGTTCGCCGTCCACCAGGCGGTGGTCAAAGGACAGGCTCAGCGTGAGCACCTGCCGCAGTGCCACCTCGCCCTTGTACTCCCACGGCATGGTCCGCACCGCACCCAGGCCCAGGATCGCCGCCTCCCCCGGGTTGAGGATGGGGGTACCCGCGTCGATGCCAAATACGCCGATGTTGGTAATGGAGATGGTACCGTCGGACAGGTCAGCGGGCTGGGTCTTGCCAGCCCTGGCGGTTTCCGCGAGCGCTGTCAGCGCCTGGGCAAGCTGCGGGAGCGCCATGGCGTCGGCGTCCTTGATGTTGGGGACCATCAGTCCGCGGGGTGTGGCGGCGGCAATGCCCAGGTTCACGTAGTTGAAGGTGACGATCTCCTGATTGTCCTGGTCCCAGCGGGAATTCAGCGCCGGGTTCCGCCGCACGGCCACCAGGACGGCCTTGGCAGCGAGCGTCAACGGGGTGAGCCTGATTCCGGAGAACTCCCTGCTGTTCTTGAGTTTCGCCAGCAACTCAAGGCTGGGCGTGACATCCACGGTGAGGAATTCGGTGGCGTGCGGAGCGGTGAAGGCGCTCTGCACCATCGCCGCCGCGGTGAGCTTGCGCACGCCCTTGATGGGAGTCCGGGTCTCCCGCTCCCCCGGCCGGGTTCCATCGGCTACCGGCACGGGTCCGGCCGGCGGCGCAGCAGGCTCGCCCTCGTGCCCTGCAAAGTCCTGGACGTCCTCCCGCGTGATCAGCCCGCCGGGACCTGTGCCGTGCACCTGCGCGAGGTCAACTCCCAGGTCTTTGGCCAGTTTGCGGACGGGAGGCGTGGACCGGGGTCGCTCGGCAGGCTGGACATGGCCAACCTGGACATGGCCAACCTGGACATCGGCAGGCCGGGCGGGCTCAACCACCGGCGCCAGGTTCCCGGAAGCCTCCACCGGGGCGAAGTTCCGCGGCCGCCGCGTTGGCCGGCCGGAACCTTCGACGACGGCGCCGTACCCCACCAGGTTGGGTTCCCGTTTCGGCGTCTCCGCTGCGCTTGGAGCTTCCGGGGGTGCTGCCTCCCCCATCCCCGGCGAAAAGGCGCCGGGCGCCTGCGCAGGTGACGCACCGGCGTCGTCCGCCACCTCGAAGGAGACGATCGGCTTGCCCACCTCCACCACGGAACCCGGCTGTTCGTGGAGTTCCTTGATGACGCCGGCAAACGGCGACGGGAGCTCCACCACGGCCTTGGCGGTTTCCACTTCGGCGATGACCTGGTTCAGGCTGACGGTGTCGCCAACGGCCACTTTCCAGCTGAGGATTTCGGACTCCGTGAGTCCTTCACCCAGGTCGGGGAGCCGGAATTCCTTGATCATGGTGGCGCTCATCCTTCCAGCCCGCTCAGGGAATTGGGGCGGCCCAGGGCGCGGTCCACGCCATCGAGGATGCGGTCCAGGCCCGGCAGGTGGTGCATTTCCAGCTTGGAGTACGGGTAGGGAATGTCGAACCCGGTCACCCTCACCGGAGCGGCCTCCAGATGGTAGAAGCAGCGCTCCGTAATGCTGGCCGCCACTTCCGCGCCCAGCCCGCCGGATTGTGCGGCCTCGTGCGTCACCACCAGGCGCCCGGTCTTCCGCACGGACGCCACCACGGGCTCATAGTCCACGGGCGCCAGCGAGCGCAGGTCGATGACTTCAATGGAGATGCCTTCGTCCGCCGCGGCGGAGGCGGCATCCAGGGCCGTCTTGACCAGGGGCCCATAGGCCACCAGCGTGACGTCGCTGCCGTCGGTCAGGACGCGGGCCTTGTCCATGGGCAGGGCGGAACGCGGGTCCATGGACTCATCCACTTCGCCTTTGTCGTGGTAGCGGCGCTTGGGTTCGAAGTACAGCACGGGGTCGTCGCAGGCGATGGCCTGCTGGATCACGGTGTATGCGTCCTGCGGGTTGGCCACGGTCACCACCCGAAGCCCTGAGGTGTGCGTGAAGTAGGCTTCCGGGGATTCGGAGTGGTGTTCCGGCGAGCCGATGCCGCCGCCGAACGGCACCCTGATGGTGATGGGCATCCTGACCGCCCCGCGGGTGCGGTAGTGGAGTTTTGCCACCTGGCTGACGATTTGGTCGAACGCCGGGTAGATGAAGCCGTCGAACTGGATCTCCACCACGGGCCGGTAGCCGCGGTAGGCCAGGCCTACGGCGGTGCCCACGATGGCGGACTCCGCGAGCGGGGTGTCCACCACCCGGTGCTTGCCGAAGTCTTTTTGCAGGCCGTCCGTCACCCGGAAGACGCCGCCCAGGGCGCCGATGTCCTCGCCGAGGAGGACCACCTTGGAGTCGTTTTCCAGCGACTTGCGCAGCCCTGCATTGATGGCACGGGCAAAGGTCAACTGGGTCATCAGCGTGCACCTTCCTTGGAAACGGCTCCGTCGGGGTCACCGAAGGACGCCAGGTAACGGGCGTAATGCTCCTGCTGGCGTTCCAGCCAGGAATTGGGCGTGCTGTAGACGTGCTTGAAGATGTCCATGGGCTGGGGGTCCGGCATGGTGGTGCATCCTCGGCGCATCTCCGATGCAACGGCATCGGCTTTGTCCTTGACCTGCTGCTGCAGCTCCGCGGTCAGGATTCCCTTCCGGTCCAGGAGGCCGGCCAGCCGGGAGATGGGGTCCTTGGCGGCCCAGTCCTCCAGTTCATTGGCGTCCCGGTAGCGGGTGGGATCGTCGGCGGTGGTGTGCGGGCCCATGCGGTAGCTGACGGCCTCGATGAAGGTGGGACCGCCGCCGCGACGGGCCCGGTCCAGTGCCAGCCGGGTGGCAGCCATGACCGCCAGGACATCGTTTCCGTCCACCCGCAGGCTTGGGATGCCGAAACCCGTGGCCCGGTCCGCGAGCTGGATGTGGGTCTGCAGCCGTACGGGCTCGGAGATGGCCCAGTGGTTGTTGGTGCAGAAAAACACCACCGGGGCCTGGAAGCTGGCGGCGAACACCATGGCCTCGTTCAGGTCGCCCTCACTGGTGGCACCGTCCCCGAAGTAGGTAACGGCCACGGCGTCGGCGCCGTCATTCTGGATCCCCATAGCGTAGCCCGTGGCGTGCAGGGTCTGGGCGCCGATGATGATCTGCGGCGTTGCCATGTTGATGCTGTACGGGTCCCAGCCGCCGGAGGCGTTCCCCCGCCACACCCGGAGGAGGTCGGTCAGGTCAACACCGCGGCAGTACGCCACTCCGTTCTCGCGGTAGCTGGAGAACACGAAGTCGTCCGCCCGCAATGCCCTTCCGGACCCTATCTGGGCTGCCTCCTGGCCCAGGAGCGGGGGCCACAGGGCCAGTTCACCCTGCCGCTGCAGGGCCGTGGCCTCCACATCGATCCGGCGGATGACGGTCATGTCCTCGAAGAGGGAGCACAACTGATCGTCGGTAATGTCCCGGACCCAGAAATCAAACTCCGGGTGGCTGATGCGCTCACCTGACGGGGTGATCAGCTGGAGGAGATCCGGTCCGGCTTCGCCGGGGGTTTTCGTGCTTTCGGGGGTTTTTGCGCCGCCAGGGCCCGTTTCGTCTGTAGACACGATTGCCGCAACCTTCGTACGTCGTTGACCCGTGGTTTGCGGACTTTTGGCCCTGCCGCCACCGGCCTTCCGGGCGTCATTGCCCCAGATACTGTGACCCTACTCACAATGCCCAACGGGTACAACCACTGCGGCGCTTATTGAGCAGGATGCCCTGTCTGGAGAGCTGGCACCGTGCTAGCGTTGCGCATTATGCGAGCTTTGGATGGCACTGACACCCGCCTGTTGTCGGCACTCGCGCAGGATCCCCGCCGCACCGTGGTGGCCCTCGCGCAGAAGCTGGGTCTGTCCCGCAATACCGTCCAGGCGCGCATGGCCCAGCTGGAAAAGAAGCACGTCTTCCTGTCCTTTGAACGGCGCATCAATCCCGTGGCCCTGGGGTATCCGCTCATGGCTTTCATCTCCGTCCACGTGCAACAGCAGAGGCTCGGGCAGCTGGCGGAGGACATTGCCGCCATCCCCGAGGTGCTGGAAGGTTACGGGCTGACAGGATCAGCGGACCTGCTGCTGCGCGTGGTGGCCAGGGACGCAGAGGATCTCTTCCGTATCAACGGCAAGATCCTGGCCTGTGATGGCGTGGAGCGGGCTGACACCGCCCTGGCGATGGGTGAGTTGATCCCCTTCCGGGTGCAGCCCCTGCTGGACCGCGGCACGGAGGGCGCCTAGCGCAGGCACCGGACCTTTCGCGCGGCGCTGCACGCACGACGGCGGGGGGCAGGGTTATAGGCTGGATTCCGTCATATGCCGGGCCGGGAGAGGCCCGGGCCAGTACGCCGGCGCCACAGCGCCTGTCAGACGAGAGGCCTCCCTTTTGAGCAGTCCCCAGGATCCGTACCGGCAGGGCCGGGCGGGCTACACGCCACAGCAGTTTCCAGCACTGCCGGAGCAGCCCGCCCCGTTCGGCCTCCCGGGGGAACCGCCCCGGCAGCGGAGCCGGCGGAGGCTGTGGATCATCCTTGGCAGCATCGGCGGGGTGCTGCTCCTGGTGATCCTCGGCGTCGTCATCCTGGTGAACGTGGTGGGAAGCGCCACCAACCAGGCCAGGGGCCTGGCGGACGGCTTCACCAGGAAAGTCATCGCCGGCGACACCTCCCGCGCCTATGACGAATACCTTGACCCGGCCCTGCAGAAGCAGCTTTCCAAGGAGGCCTTCATCTCAGGGGTGAAGAGCCTGGAGATGGACAGTTCCTGCCAGCCCGCCTACAACGAGCTCAAGGTGGCCACCGACAACGGGATGAAGTCGGCCGAGGTAGTGGGCCAGATCAGCTGCACCGGCAAGAAGGTGGACCTCGCCTACCGCTTCGAAGGCACGGACCGGCTGCTGATGACCAACATCAAACTGCGGCCGGCAGCCTAGCCGGACGGCCGGCGCCCCGGGCAGCGCGGCACCGATCGGGAAAGTGGAAAGGGTACTGATCTTTTTACCCATCCATGCGCGGCCATGATCCGAATCGCTTCCGAGGGTCCCGACCAGGGGCCTGTTTATCCGGCGGGAACTGCTGCCCGCCCTATCGGAAGGAACCGGCCATGCGCAACTCACCCAACCGCCTCGTCGCCACCGTTTTCGGAGCCGTCTACCTGCTGGTGGGCCTCCTGGGCTTCGCTGTCACGTCCGGCGTCGGTTTCGCCGCCACCGAAGGCGCGAACCTCATCATCTTCGAAGTCAATCCGCTGCACAACGTCATCCACCTGGCCATCGGCGCCGCGCTGCTCTTCGCCGGGCTTCGCGGAACGGCCACCGCCCGAACCGTGAACGCCACGGTAGGCGCCGTCTACCTCCTGGTGGGCATCGTGGGTCTGTTCCTGCTCAACTCGCCGCTGAACATCATCGCCCTGAACGGCGCCGACAACGTCCTGCACCTCGCCAGCGCCGTACTCCTCCTCGGCGTGGGCCTGTCGCTGGACAAGTCCCCGGCCACCGCAAGGGCTTAGCCGTGGCGGTCCCGGTACCGGTCCGGCCGATGGCGCCGGACCAACCAGGCCTGCAGGCGGGCAGTGCTGTTCGACTCGTCACCGGGTTTGCGGGCTTTGGTGCGGGATCGGTCAACCTCGCCATTTCGTCCAGTATCTTTTCGGCAGCAGCGGGACCTGCGGCCACCCCAGCGGTTGCCGCAGGTGTTGCGGCCGGGGCCTGGGGGCTGATGCTGCTCGCCGCTGCCGTGGTGTTCCTGGCAAGGGACCGGCTGCCGGGCGGCCGGAAGTCGCGGTATGTGCTGGCCGGTGCAGCCGCCGTCCACCTGGCCGCGATGGCATCACCTCCCGTTGCCGGCCCGGCCTCAGGCCTCAGCCTGACCCACCTTTCGGCGTTGCTGCTCACGCTGATGATCCTCGCGTCGCTCGGGTGGCTCCAGCGCGAACGGCAGCACCGCGAACCGCGGGTTCCGTCCGCAGGGGCCGGAGGGCGGCCGGGCCGGCTGTTGCTGGGAGCTTTCGCCGGCGCCGTCCTGGTGGCAGGGATTGCGACGCCGGGCCTCGCCGCCTCGACGGCCGGCCAGTACGCCGTCCCGCACGGCGGGCACGGGAACCCGGCGCCGGGCGGCCACCACCAGCACTGAATCCCCCCTTCCGGTAAAGCGCGCGGGGGCGGCAAACGCAAAGAGCCTCCAGGCCGCGGTATTGAACTGCTCCCCGGAAGTTGGACTGAGAAATTCAGTTCCGACTTCCGGGGAGCAGTTTTATGCATGCACGTAGTTCGTTGTCTGAGGTTCAGCGTG
>NZ_LMSF01000011.1:0-49836 GCF_001428325.1 Arthrobacter sp. Soil761
CGGTTAGTACCAGCGGGCAGACCGACATCCTTCGCTGCACGAATACATCCGCTGGTACAACACCGAAAGAATCTCGACAAAGCTCAAGGGCCTGAGCCCGGTGCAATACCGGACCCAGACCCTCGCGGCTTAGGCTCTTATTTAGTCAGTCCAACTTCCGGGGAGCAGTTCAGTATGCGGCTGGAGGCTCTTCGCTGTCATGCCGACGCTGCCGGCATATCCACCAGTGGCCAGCCAGTCAGTGGTCCGGCTGTCAGTGGTCCACGGCCTTTTCGGCTCCGATGCCCGTGAGCGAGCGGACTTCCATTTCCGCCTGCTTCGCGGGGTCTTCCGTCCTCTTGTCCAGGGTGGTGCCCAGCCAGCCCAGGAAGAAGGCCAGCGGAATGGACACAATGCCCGGGTTGCTGAGCGGGAAGAGGGCGAAGTTGGCCCCGGGGATCATTGAGGTCTTCGCACCGGAAACCACCGGGGAGAACACGATGAGCAGGATCGCCGCGGCCAGGCCGCCGTACATGCTCCACACGGCACCCTGGGTGGTGAACTTCCGCCAGAACAGCGAGTAGATGATGGTGGGCAGGTTGGCTGAAGCGGCGACGGCGAAGGCCAGCGCCACCAGGAAGGCAACGTTCTGGCCGTTGGCGAAGATACCGCCCAGGATGGCCAGGATGCCGATTACCACCACGGTGCGCCGGGCCACCCGGACTTCAGTCGCCGCGTCGGCCTTGCCCTTGGCGATGACGTTGGCGTAGATGTCATGCGCGAAGGATGCGGCAGCCGTGATGGTCAGGCCTGCCACCACCGCCAGGATGGTGGCGAAGGCGACAGCGGAGATGAAGCCGAGCAGCAGCGGCCCGCCCAGGTGGAAGGCCAGCAGCGGGGCGGCAGCGTTGACGCCGCCCGGGGCGCCCTTGATGGTGTCCGGACCCACCAGGGCCGCAGCACCGTAGCCCAGCACCAGGGTGAACAGGTAGAACAGGCCGATCAGCCAGATGGACCAGACCACGGACTTGCGCGCTTCCTTGGCCGTGGGCACCGTGTAGAAGCGCATCAGGACGTGCGGCAGGGCTGCCGTGCCCAGGACCAGCGCCAGGCCCAGGGACATGAAGTCCAGCTTGGAGGTCTCGGTCTTGCCGTACTGCAGGCCCGGGTTGAGCACGGCCGGGTTGTTGGCCGTCTCCACAGCGCCGCCCAGCAGGGCGGAAAGGTTGAAGCCGTAGATGGCCAGGACCCACAGGGTCATGACTGCGGCGCCTGCGATCAGCAGCATGGCTTTGATGATCTGGACCCAGGTGGTGCCCTTCATGCCGCCGATCAGGACGTACATGATCATGAGGGCGCCGACGACGACGATCACCAGGGCCTGGCCGCCCCAGTCGCTGATGCCCAGCAGGAGCGAAATCAGGCTTCCCGCACCGGCCATCTGGGCCAGCAGGTAGAAGAAGCAGACGGCCAGGGTGGAGATGGCGGCCGCGATCCGCACCGGGCGCTGCTTCAGCCGGAAGGAGAGCACATCGGCCATGGTGAACTTGCCGGTGTTGCGCAGCAGTTCGGCCACCAGCAGCAGCGCCACCAGCCAGGCCACCAGGAAGCCGATGGAGTACATGAAGCCGTCATAGCCGTTGATGGCGATGGCACCGGTGATGCCCAGGAAGGATGCTGCCGACAGGTAGTCGCCGGCGATGGCGGTGCCGTTCTGCGAGCCCGTGAACGAACGCCCGGCAGCGTAGTAGTCGGCGGCAGTTTTGTTGTTGCGGCTGGCGCGGAACACGATCACCATGGTCACGGCCACGAACAGGCCGAAGATGCCCATGTTCAAAAGGGTGGTTTCCTTGAGGGCGGCAACGTCCACCGCGGCTGGGATTGCGATCATTTGTTGGCTCCGCCCACTCGGTTTCCATTCTTATCGAATTCGTGGCCCTCGATCTCATGCCTGATTTCCGAGGCGATGGGGTCCAGTTTCCGGTTCGAGTAGTGGACGTACCAGCCGGTGATGGCAAAGGTCGAGATGAACTGGAGCAGGCCCAGGATCAGGCCCACGTTGATGTTGCCCCAGACCTTGGTGGACATGAACCCCACCGCGTAGTCGGCGAGCAGGACATAGGCGAAGTACCACAGCAGGAAGGCCACTGCCATGGGGAAGACAAAGCTGCGGTGACGCCTGCGCAATTCCTGGAACTGCCCCGTCGACTGGACCTGCTCGAAGTCCACGGACGCCGCTGCGTCCGGAGTATGGGCATCATTACCCATGATTCCTCCTCATTGAGATGCCGGTACACACCGGGCGGCAGGCCCTGGGACGAAGGCCCCGGACTGGGGCTTCGGACAGGGACACTGCGCAGAGGCACTGCACAGGAACACCGCAGATGTGACACCAATCACTCTGCCGCTGCCGGCCGGCCCGTTCCAGAACTTCGCCGCCCACGGTCGCTCAACGGTTGCGATGCTGCGGCAAACGGCACCCGCCGCTACGCTGGGCACCATGCCGGACTCCCCCCTCCTCACTGCTGCGGCCGTTGCGGTGATCGCCATGGCCATTGCCGTCGTCGTCGGCGTGGGCCTGAAGGTGCTCCGCTCCTTCAGGGACCTTGGCACTGACGCCGAGCGCGCCACCTACCACACGCTCCACGCGGCATCCCAGGCCGGGCAGCACCTGCGCCGCGGCCTGAACCCGGCCGGCGCTGCCAAAGCCAGCCGCCAGCTGCGCACCCTCCTGGGCTGCGACGCCCTGGCTATCACGGACACGTCCGGCGTGCTGGCCTGGGACGGCGGCGCCGAGGACATCCGGCCGCACCTGATGGAACTCGCCGCAGGGGTCCTTTCGTCGGGCCGGACCGCAGTCCTCTCCGCAGGCGTGGACGGAACCGGCGGCCGCCTTGCCGGCGTCGTCGCCCCGGTGCGGGCCGGCACCCGTATAGTCGGCGCCGTGGCCGCCTTCGCTCCTTCCGCCGGGGCGGGCCTGGTCAGGGCGACGGGGGAAGTGGCCGACTGGGTGGCGGTGCAGGTGGAGCTCGCGGAACTGGACGCGTCCCGCACCCTGCTGATGGAGGCGGAAGTGCGGGCGCTGCGTGCCCAGATCAGCCCGCACTTCATCTACAACTCACTGAACGCCATCGCATCGTTCATCAATACGGACCCTGAACGGGCCAGGGAGCTGGTGGTGGAGTTCGCGGACTTCACCCGCTACTCCTTCCGCCGGCACGGCGACTTCACCACCCTCGCAGAGGAGCTTCGCTGCATCGACCGCTACCTGCTGCTGGAACGGGCCCGGTTTGGTGAGCGCGTGCAGGTCAGCCTGCGCATCGCCCCCGAAGTGCTCAGCACCGTCATCCCCTTCCTCAGCCTCCAACCACTGGTCGAGAACGCCGTCCGGCACGGGCTCGAGGCCAAGGCGGGACCCGGTCATATCAGCATCACCGCCGAGGACGCCGGCGCATTCGCGGAAGTCACCATTGAGGACGATGGCGTGGGAATGGACCCGGAGCAGCTCCGGTCGGTGCTGGCGGGGCATGCGGACGGGGACCACGTGGGGCTGCGGAACGTCGATGCCCGCCTCCGGCAGGTGTACGGCAACGACCATGGACTGGTGGTGGAAACCGCGCCCGGTGAGGGAACGCTGATCACCATGCGGGTGCCAAAGTCCCAGCCCGGGCACGACGCGTGAGGCGGCCGCTGCAGCTGGAAGTACCCTAGGAGAATGATTAACGTCCTCGTCGTTGATGATGAGCTGCCCGCCGTTGAGGAACTGGCGTTCCTGCTGGGCAGGGACGAACGCATCGGCAAGGTGCTGCGGGCGACGTCCGGCGCTGAAGCACTCACGGCCCTGTCCGCCGGGAGCATCGACGCCGTCTTCCTGGACATCCATATGCCCGCCGTGTCCGGCCTGGACATCGCCGGCGCCATCGCCCGGAGCAGCAATCCCCCGGCCGTTGTGTTTGTCACCGCCGACGAGGAGCACGCCTTGGCGGCGTTCGAACTCGCCGCCGTGGACTACCTGCTCAAGCCGGTGCGTGCCGAGCGCCTGGCCCGCTCCGTGGGGCGGATCAGTGAACTGCGCGACGGCGGCGCGGCACCGGAGATGATCACGGTTGACCAGGGCGGGACCACCAGGATGATCCGCCGCGACGACGTCACCTACGTCCAGGCGCAGGGGGACTACGCGCGGCTGCACACCGCCGATGCCAGCTACCTCATCCGGGTGCCGCTGGCCGACCTTGAACAGCAATGGGCGGACGCCGGCTTCATCCGCACCCACCGCTCCTACCTGGTGGCACTGAAGCATGTGTCCTCAATGAAGCTGGCGGCCGACGGGCCGCGCGTCACGGTGGCGGGCGCGGGCCTCCCCATCAGCAGGCGGCACCTGCCCACCGTGCGGGAAAGGCTGGAGGCCACCAGGATCAGGCCGCACGCATGAGCCGCGTCCGGGTCACCGCACCGCACGCTTTCCCCAGGTCCCCGGCGCAGGGCGGGCGGCGTTCGCTCGAATCGCGTGAAGCCGCACAGGATTCCGAGGTGGGTCAGGTGTTCGTCCGCTCCCTCATCAGGTCCCAGCTGCGGCTGGCCCTGGTGGTGGCGGGCGGCTTCCTGCTGATCCTTGCCGCTTTCCCGTTGATCCTTGTGGTGGTTCCCGGCCTGGCCGAAACCCGGATCGGCGGCCTCCCGTTCGGCTGGCTCCTGCTGGGGGTTGGGATCTACCCGGTGATCGGGTTGAGCGCCTGGCTGTACGTCAGGACTGCGGCGCGCAACGAGGCCCGCTACCGGGACCTGGCCGGCGAACCATGAACACGCGTTCGCACCACAACCCGGTGAGGTACGGGTGAATGCCGGCGTCGCCATGGCAGCCGTGGCGGTGGTGTCCCTTGCCACGGCCATTATTGGTTTCTACGGGCTGCGGATCTCACGCACCACGGGGGACTTCTACGTTGCCTCGCGCACCGTGCGGCCGTGGTGGAACGCGTCGGCGATCGGCGGCGAGTACCTGTCCGCCGCCAGCTTCCTGGGCGTGGCCGGGCTCATCCTGCAGTCCGGGACCGACGCGCTTTGGTTCCCGGTGGGATACACCGCCGGCTACCTGATGCTGCTGCTCTTCGTCGCCGCGCCGCTGCGGCGTTCGGGCGCCTACACCATCCCGGACTTTACCGAATCACGGCTCTCTTCCAGGACGGTGCGGAGGGTTACCAGCCTGGTGGTGGTTGTGGTGGGGTGGCTGTATATCGTCCCGCAGCTCCACGGAGCGGCCCTGACCATCCACATCGCCACGGGCCTGCCGTCCTGGGTGGGTTCCGTGGCCGTCGTGGTGGTGGTTTGCCTGACGGTGGTGGCGGGCGGAATGCGGTCCATAACCTTTGTCCAGGCGTTCCAGTACTGGCTCAAGCTGACAGCCCTGGCCGTGCCCATCCTGTTCATCATCTTCGTGCTGGCGGGCCACGGGGCCCAGCCGCAGTCCGCGCCGGCGGTCAACCCCACGGACCTGGCACCCGCCGGGCTGTACCAGAACGTGTCCCTGCTGGTGGCCCTGCTGTTCGGCACCCTGGGGCTGCCGCACGTGCTGGTGCGTTTCTACACCAATCCGGACGGGCACTCGGCGCGGCGCACCACCCTGATCGTCCTGGGCCTGCTGTCCGTGTTCTACCTCTTCCCCACGGCCTACGGCCTGGTGGCCCGCATGTACGCACCCGGCCTGGCCCGTTCCGGACAGCCGGACGCCATGGTCCTGCGACTGCCGGGTGAACTCGTCGGCGGGATGCCCGGGGACCTGCTCTCTGCCCTGGTGGTGGCGGGCGCCTTCGCCGCGTTCCTGTCCACCACGTCGGGCCTGGTGGTGTCGCTTGCCGGCGTCATCAGCCAGGACGTCCTGGGCGGCAGCGTCCGCGGTTTCCGCCTCGCCGCCGTCGTGTCCGCCGTCGTCCCCCTTGGCTTTGCCTTCATGACGGGATCCCTGGCACTGGCTGGCAGCGTGGGCCTGGTCTTCGCCTTCACCGCCTCCACCGTGTGCCCGGTCCTGCTGCTGGGCATCTGGTGGCGCGGCCTGACCGACGCCGGGGCCATCGCCGGCATGCTGACCGGCGGGGTGCTGTGCGGCGGGGCAATGATTGCGGGCTCCGTGACCGGTTCGGTGCAGACACCCGCGTGGCTCGCGCAGCCTGCGGCGTGGAGCGTGCCTGCCGCCTTCGCCGTCATGGTCATCGTGTCCCGGGCCACCTCCCACCGGGTTCCCGCCACGATGCCGCGGATCATGACCCGCCTCCATACCCCGGAGCGGCCGCTGGCCACCGAACGGGGGCCGGGAGGACAATAACGCCATGTCCACCCAGGACGGCGGTACGTCCGACCAGCATGGTGCAGTTCCGGCCTCCGTGCGTGCGCAGCTGCTCGCCACGGAACACTGGGGCCTGCTGGCATCCCGCAGCACGGCCCAAGGCGAGGTACTGACCCGCATCAGCATGTTCCTCACCTTTACGTCGGCAAGCCTGGTCAGCGTGGCGCTGGTGGGGCAGGCCACGGGGTTTTCGGATGCCTTTGTCCTGCTGGCCGTGGTTATTCTCTTCATCGACGTGGCGATCGGGCTCCTGACCCAGCTCCGGGTCATGAACGTGGCGCACGAGGACCTCATGTACGTCACGGCCATGAACAGGTTGCGGGCTGCCTACGTGGACCTTGATCCGGGAGTGGCACCATACCTGATGGCTGCGCACCACGACGACGAGGCAGGCTCCCGGCAGACGTACTACTTCTTTGGGGGCAGGGGCAGCTTCAGCCATGTGGCGGGCAGCAGCATGATCTTCATGGCGACGACGAACGCCGCCTTGATTGCCATCCTTTCGGGCCTGCTGGTGACTCTGGCCGGAGCGGGTATGACGGCAGCCATTGTGGCGGGCGCCGCATGCGGTGCAGGGTTCCTCGGCGTGGCCGCCGTGAAGGGGTACAGGGGCTATCGCGATGTATGGCGTCGTTTTGCGCCGCTCTCCCCCACTCCGCCGCGGGACCGGGAATAGCGGCTGCGTGGCGTGGCCCGTCAGTCGATGGCAGCCATCAGTTCGACGACGCGGTCCAGGAAGGCATCCACCTGGGATTCCTCGTAGCCATCCTGGCCAACCGCCGGGCGGAAGACTGCGCGGCGCACGCTGTCCACGCTCAACGGCTTGTCCTGTTCGAGGTAGGCGACAAGTTCGTGGCACAGCCGGTCGACGTCGGCCGTGTTGTAACTGCGGGCCTTCTTCTTGGTGGGCCTGCGGAAGCGGTCACCGTCCGGCCGGTGCAGCCGTCCCCGGAGGATGCCGGAGAGGCTTCCGATCTCGCGCAGCCAGGCTTCCTCGCCCTGGGCCGCGATGAGCTCATCCCGTTCCCGGCGGGCGAAGGCGTCCTCCAGCCGGTCCAGTGCGGCGTCCACGACGGCCGCGGAGTAGCCGCCCTTGACGGGGTCGAAGGACACGGCCCTGACATCGGCGCTGGTGACGGGGTCGGTGGCGGCATGGGGTGTTTCCAGCGAGACCCGCGCCCGCTGCAGGAACTCGTCCACCTGCTTGGCGTTGTACCCGTACTCACTGCGCTGCACGCGCTCAAAGGACGCAGGGATCTGCCGATTAATGTCCAATGCCACTTCGATTCCTTCAATGCTCTTCAGCCGTAGTGCTTCCGCACCAGTCTAGGATGCCGGGGTTGCTTCAGCCGCCCGGGCCCTTTTTATGTCGGACGCCCGGTTGTGCCGGGACTGATGGGTTATGCGCCGGCCACGAGCCCGTACAGGATGAAGGCCACGGGCGAGGCGAAGACGATGGAGTCCAGCCTGTCCATGACTCCCCCGTGTCCGGGCAGGATGCTGCTCATGTCCTTGACGCCCAGTTCACGCTTGACCATGGATTCGCCAAGGTCACCGGCGGTGGCCGCGGCAACGGTTCCCACCGCCAGCACCACCCCTACCCACCAGGGCTTGTCCAGCACGAAGATGGCCGCCAGCACGCCGATCAGCATGGCGCCCGCCGCGGACCCTGCGAATCCCTCCCAGGATTTCTTGGGGCTGATCTTCGGCGCCATGGGGTGCTTGCCGATGGACGCGCCCACGAGGTAGCCGAACGTGTCGTTGGAGACCACCAGCAGCAGCATGACGGCAATCTCCCACGCACCGATGGGGGCGGCGCCGCCGGGCCAAAGCCCCAGCGGCGTGGTACCGGCGGCATGCAGCGGCAGTGCCGCGAAGCTGATGAAGAACGGTACCCAGCCCAGCGTGAAGACACCGGCGAAAATGCTGTTGGCCGATCCGGCGGCGCTTTCGATCGACCGCCACAGCAGGACTGCCACGGCGCTGAGGAGCAGGGCAAACAGTTGGCTCTCGATGCCGCCGAAGTAGGCGGCGAAAGGCAAGGCCACCGTGCCGGTCATGACCGGCACGATGGGCATCCTGGTCCCGTTGTGCTCCAACGCCCGGTAGATCTCCCACACGCCAAAAACGGCGAAGGCCGCGACGATGGCTACGAAAGCCAGCGGGATGAACAGCAGGCCGCCCAGGACGGCCAGCAGCATCGCCAGGCCCACCACGACGGCGGCGGGCAGGTTCCGCCCGGCCTTTGGCGTCGGGTTGCTCCTGGGCTGCTTCCCCCGTGTGCGCGCCCTGGGTGCGGGGGCCTGATCTGCCTGGCCCATCAGACTTCGAGCAGCTCTGCTTCCTTGCGCTTGAGCAGGTCGTCGATGCCGTCCACGTGTGCCTTGGTGAGGCTGTCCAGTTCCTTTTCGGCGCGGGTGCCTTCGTCTTCGCCGGCCTCGCCGTCCTTCACCAGGCGGTCAAGGGTCTCCTTTGCCTTGCGGCGGATGTTGCGGATGGAGATCTTGGCGTCTTCGCCCTTGGTCTTGACGATCTTGACGTATTCCTTGCGGCGTTCCTTGGTCAGCTCCGGGATGGTGATCCGGATGACGTTGCCGTCGTTGGACGGGTTGGCGCCGACCTCGGAATCGCTCAGTGCGCGTTCGATGTCGCGCATGGCGGACTTGTCGAACGGGGTGATCAGGATGGTCCGGGCGTCCGGGATGGCGAAGGAGGCCAGCTGCTGCAGGGGGGTGGGCGAGCCGTAGTAGTCCACCAGGACCTTGTTGTAGAGGCCGGGATTGGCGCGACCGGTACGGATGGAGGCGAAGTCTTCCTTGGCTACCTCAACCGCCTTGTCCATCTTCTCTTCGGCCTCAAGCAAGGTATCTTCGATCACGGTCTCTCCTGACGGTTCTGGTGCAGTCCGGGGCGCCGGTTCCCTGCACTCACGTGGTTCTTTGTTGCCGTTTCCGTCCCCGCCGGGAGGGGCGGGGACGGAACTGTCCTGGAATCATCCTAGCCGGAGCTAGGCAGTGACCAGCGTGCCCAGCTTTTCGCCGAGGATGGCGCGGGTGACGTTGCCTTCACCCTCCATGCCGAAGACCACCATGGAGAGGTTGTTGTCCTTGCACATGGTCATGGCCGTCTGGTCCATGACGCGGATGTCGCGGCGCAGCGCATCGTCGTAGCTCAGGGTCTCCAGGCGTTCCGCGGTGGGGTCCTTCTTGGGGTCTGCGGTGTACACGGCGTCCACCCCGCTCTTGGCCATGAGGACCACGTCGGCATGCACCTCCAGGGCCCGCTGGGCTGCCACGGTGTCGGTGGAGAAGTAGGGCAGGCCGGCGCCGGCGCCGAAGATGACCACGCGGCCCTTTTCCATGTGGCGGATGGCACGGCGCGGAATGTAGGCCTCGGCCACCTGGCCCATGGTGATGGCACTCTGGACGCGGGTTTCCACGCCCGCCTGCTCCAGGAAATCCTGCAGTGCAAGGCAATTCATGACCGTGCCCAGCATGCCCATGTAGTCGGCGCGGGATCGGTCCATGCCGCTCTGGGACAGTTCGGCGCCGCGGAAGAAGTTACCGCCGCCCACCACGATGGCCACTTCCACCTGCGGGACGGCCGCCGCAATCTGCTTGGCGACGTCGCGGACGGTCTCGGGGTCGACACCGAGTTTCCCGCCGCCGAAGACCTCGCCGGAAAGCTTCAGGAGGACCCGCCGCTTGTTCTTCTCGGAATGGATGACAGTGTTGACGGCTTCCATGATGCCTTCCCGTTGATGACTTTGAAAAAAGGGTATCCTGCCGGATCCTGTGGTCGGAACCGGCCGCGCTCCATGTGGACTGCACGCATGCAAAAGGGGCGGCCACCGAAGTGGCCACCCCCTTGCGGAATCGACTAGGAGCCGACGCGGAAACGCGTGAACGCGGTTCCCTTGACACCGGCCTCTTCGAGGATCTGTGCCACGGACTTCTTTGCGTCCTTCGCGAATGCCTGGTCAACCAGGACCTCGCCCTTGTAGAAGCCCGTCACGCGGCCTTCCACAATTTTGGTGAGGGCAGCTTCGGGCTTGCCTTCGGCCTTGGCGGTCTCCTCGGCAATGCGGCGCTCGGACTCAACGAGTTCGGCAGGAACGTCCTCACGGGTGAGGTAGTTCGGAGCCATGGCCGCGATGTGCACGGCGACGTCGTGGGCGGCGGTGGCGGCGGCTTCGCCCTCACCGTCGACAGCGAACAGGACGCCAACCTGGGCCGGGAGGTCCTTGGAGGTCTTGTGCAGGTAAGCGTCAACCGTTGCACCCTCGATGCGGGAGATGCGGCGGACAACAACCTTCTCGCCCAGGACTGCGCCCTCTTCGATGACGACCTCGGACAGCGGCTTGCCGTCGACCTCGGTGGCGAGCAGGGTTTCGAGGTCGGCGGCGCCGGACTCGACGGCGACGGCCAGGACCTTGTCGGCCAGCTGGATGAACTTGTCAGCCTTGGCAACGAAGTCGGTCTCGCAGTTGACCTCGATCATGACGCCGACGCCATTGCTGACCTTGGCGGCCACGAGGCCTTCAGCGGTGGAGCGGCCTTCGCGCTTGGTAGCGCCCTTGAGGCCCTTGATGCGGATGATCTCGATGGCCTTCTCGGCGTCACCGTTGGCTTCGTCAAGAGCCTTCTTGACGTCCATCATGCCGGCGCCGGTGCGCTCGCGCAGGGCCTTGATGTCCGCGGCAGTGTAGTTCGCCATGTGAACCCCTCTGTCTAGAAAATGTGTGGTGGTGTACGGACCGACAGGACGGCGGCCCACAAGGTGGGCTGCCATCCTGTCAGCAGTTCCGGCTGCGGACAGCGCGGAAAATCCGGATTTAAGTTGTGTTACTTGGCGTCTTCGGCGGGAGCCTCGGCGGCGGCCGGAGCTTCGGTTTCTTCAGCCGGAGCAGCGGGGGCTGCAGCAGCTTCCTCGGCCTTGCTGCCTTCGAGGAGCTCGCGCTCCCACTCAGCCAGCGGCTCTTCCGGAGCTTCGGTGGCGCCCGTGCCGCGGTTGTTGCGGGCGATCAGGCCCTCGGCAACGGCGTCGGCGACAACGCGGGTCAGGAGGTTCACGGAGCGGATGGCGTCGTCGTTGCCCGGGATCGGGAAGTCGACTTCGTCCGGATCGCAGTTGGTGTCCAGGATGGCCACAACCGGGATGTTCAGCTTCTTGGCCTCGTCAACGGCAAGGTGTTCCTTCTTGGTGTCCACGACCCAGAGCAGGGACGGAGCCTTGGTCAGGTTGCGGATACCGCCCAGGTTGGACTCCAGCTTGGTGAGCTCGCGCTTGAGGAGCAGCAGCTCCTTCTTGGTGTACGCGGAGCCGGCGACGTCGTCGAAGTCGATCTCTTCGAGTTCCTTCATGCGCTGGATGCGCTTGGCGACGGTCTGGAAGTTGGTCAGCATACCGCCGAGCCAACGCTGGTTGACGTAGGGCTGGCCCACGCGGGTGGCCTGCTCGGCAATTGCTTCCTGGGCCTGCTTCTTGGTGCCGACGAAGAGCACGGTGCCGCCGTGGGCAACAGTGGCCTTGACGAACTCGTAGGCACGGTCGATGTAGGACAGCGACTGCTGAAGGTCGATGATGTAGATGCCGTTGCGCTCGGTGAAGATGAAGCGCTTCATCTTCGGGTTCCAACGGCGGGTCTGGTGTCCAAAGTGGACGCCGCTGTCAAGCAGCTGGCGCATGGTTACGACGGGCATTCCGACGCTCCTTATTTTCCGGCAGGTCATTCATGAGAAAACCCGGAGGCTTCTTACCCTGCCAATAGTTGACGGTTGATTAGCGTGGCCCGGGCGGGCCGTGCTCCTGGCATCCACCGCCCTTCCCATCAGGACCAAAGCCTGACCGCAGGAAGCGCAGTCCTCCGTGCACGACACCGGGGCGTCGGCAGCCGGAGGGCTGGATGCGCGTAGTCAGCCGCCGCTCCCCCACACTTCTGAATGAGATGTGCCGACGCAATCCGGACAGGGGCATGTACCGCGGGGGTAAACCACTGGGACGGGAAGCGTTGAGGGCGCAGCAAACTGCTCCATCAAGTGTACTACAGGCGTCCCCTTCCACCGGACACCCGGCGCTGCCGGCGCACGCCGCCAGGTGGTTGTCCACATAGGCGGAAAATGCCCTGCCGGTACCACGCGCGGCCGGGCAGGCTGGTCCCATGAAACCACCGGTGCTCCTGGCCGCACTCCTGCTGTTGCCTGCGTCCGTGGCCTCGCCCGGCCCGGCCCTGCCGTCCGGCGCTGGCACACTCCAGGCAGCCACACTCCAGGCATCCACACTCCAGGCATCCACCCGCGCGGCAACCATCCACAGGGACAGAACGACGGCGGCTGCCGCGGCGGGTGCAGCACCTTCCTGGCAGTGGCCGCTGGCACCGCGCCCGCCTGTGCTGCGCGGTTTCAATCCCCCGCCAAAGCCCTGGCTCAGCGGCCACCGGGGCGTTGACCTGGGTTTCGCCGTGGCCGGGGCTCCCGTCACGTCCCCCGCGGCGGGAACGGTGGGCTTCGTGGGGGTCGTGGTGGACCGGCCCGTGATCACCATCGACCATGGCGGTGGACTGCGGAGCAGTTTCGAACCCGTGGAGAGCACCCTGGCAGTGGGGGCCACCGTAACTGCGGGCCAGGTGGTGGGGGCCGTGCTGCCGGGACACTGCCCGGCGGCGCAGTGCCTGCACTGGGGAGTCCGGGACGGAGAGGACTACGTCAATCCGCTGCAGTTCGTTCTGGACCTTCGCCCGTCCATCCTGCTTCCGCTGCCAGGCCCGCCGTGACCTGCAGTCCGGTCGGTGCCAGCCGGACAGTGCCTGAGGGCCGGTCGGGAGCGGCGGGCCGGTCGGGAGCGGCGGGTCGGTGGCGGCCAGGCGGTGGGGTGGCACCTTGGGCATGCCGGCTAGACGATGGCCGAGATGCCCGTGATGGCCCGCCCGGTGACCAGCGTGTTGATCTCGGCTGTGCCCTCGTAGGAGTAGATGGCCTCGGCGTCGGCGAAGATCTTGGCCATCTCGAAGTCGGTCACGATTCCGTTGCCGCCAAGGATGCTGCGGCCCAGCGCCACGCTGTCCCGCATGCGCGCCGTGGCGAAAGCCTTGGCCAGCGCCGACTGTTCGTCCCTCGCCGCGCCCTCGTCCTCCAGCTGTGACAACCGGACCATCATCCCCGTCGAACTGACGGTGTTGCCCAGGATCCGGACCAGCTGGTCCTGGATGAGCTGGAAGGAAGCCAGGGGGCGGCCGAACTGGTGGCGGTCCACGGCATACCGGCGGGCAACGTCGAACGCGGCCAGCTGGAGACCAACGGCCTGCCAGGCGACGGACAGGCGGGTGGCCTTGAGTACTTTGTTGACGTCCCGGAAACTGTTGGCGTTGGCCAGTTTGAAGCGTTCCGGGACCACCACGTCCGCCAGGACAATGTCGGCGTTTTGGACGGTGCGCAGGGAGATCTTGTTCTCGATCTTCGTCGCGCTGAACCCGTCAAGCGTGGTGTCCACCATGAAGCCCTTGACCTGGTTGTCCGCCACGTCCCGGGCGTACACCACCACCCAGTCGGAAAAGGTGGCGTTGCCGATCCACCGTTTTGCCCCGTTGAGGATCCAGTTGCCTCCGTCTTTCCGCGCCGTGGTGCGCGTTCCGCCAGCAACATCGCTGCCGCCCAGCGGCTCGGTCAGGCCGAAGGCACCGATCTTCTTCAGCGAGTAGATGTCGGGAAGCCACGCGTCCTTCTGCTCCTGGGACGCCAGCAACTCGATGGAACCGGTGAACAGCCCGTCGTGCACGCCCAGGAATGTGGCGATGGAGGCGTCGGCACGGGTGACCTCGGCGTGCAGCATGCCGGCGAAGAGGTTGGAGTACCCCTGCCGGCGGACGGGGCTGACCAGGTCCAGGCCGGCAAGCTTAGGCACCAGGTCCGCGGGGAACTCACCGCGGTTCCAGCAGTCCACCGCGATGGGCCTGACCTCACGTGCCAGGAAGTCGCGGACCTCTGCGAGGCGGTCCTGTTCCTTGCCGGAGAGAAGCTGTTCGAAGGCAAAGAAATCCCCGTCGGCGCAGGGAAGTTCGTGGGGATCGGCTGCGGAGGTGGCCATGGGTACCTTCTTTGGTGATCAGCGCTGACCATGCCGCGGAGCGGAGCACGGTATGTTACTGGTCAGTAACATACCGCAGGATGCGGGGTTAACCAAGAAAACCGCGGCCAACGAAGATCGTCGGCCGCGGTTGTCGATTGGCGGTAGGGCTACTCGGACTTGAACCGAGGACCTTAGGATTATGAGTCCCGCGCTCTAACCAGCTGAGCTATAGCCCCAAACCCCCGCAGACACGTGGTCAAACGCCACGCTCCGGCAGGGCAGAAACACTCTAGCAAACCCGGGAAAGGGTTCAGACCACTTTGTCCTCGTAGGTGGCGCCGCGGTAGAGGTCCTCGAAGGTCTGCAGCGTCGTCTGGATACTGTGCGGCTCCACCATGTGGCGGCTGGCACGGCCCATGGCGCGCTGTTCTTCCTTGGGCAGCTCCAGGACCTGGGTGATCTTCTTGGCGAGGTCGTCACTGTCGTTGGGCGTGAACAGATACCCGTTCTCGCCGTCACGCACCAGGTGCGGCAGCGCCATGGCGTTCGCAAGGACCACCGGGGTGGAGGCGGACATCGCTTCCAGGGTCACCAGCGACTGCAGTTCCGCCGTTCCGGGCATGCAGAACAGGTCCGCCCGGATGTAGGCCTTACGCAGGTCCTCGTCGCTGGCAAGGCCCAGGAACTTCACCCGGTTTCCCAGCCCCAGACGCCGCACCAGGTCCTCCAGGGCGGAGCGCACTTCGCCGCCGCCCACAATCTCCAGATGGACGTTCAGCTCCGGCGGGGTCTTGCCGATGGCCTCGATGAGCACGTCCACATGCTTTTCCTCCGCCAGGCGTCCGGCAAACAGGACGGTGGGGTTGGCATGGGGCTCGATGTGTTCGCCCGGCTTGAGTTCGTAGGCCGCGGAGTCGATGCCGTTGGACAGCGGGAGGACTTTCCGCAGGAAGGCGTGGTCGTGCATGGCCCGGGCGGCCAGGGGCGTGGGGGTGGTCACCACGTCTGCCTGTCCCATGACCTTGCCCATGTCCTTCCAGGAGACGCGCCCGATGATGTCCTTGAACCACTGCGGGAAGGGCAGGAAGGGGTTGAGGTTTTCGGGCATGAAGTGGTTGGTGGCGATGATCCTGACGCCGCGTTTCACGGCCTCATAGAGCACGTGCTCGCCGATCATGTAGTGGCTCTGGATGTGCACCACGTCCGGCTTGACCCGGTCGAAGAGCAGGCTGATGTCCTTCTTGATTTCCCAGGGGAAGCAGAGGCGGAAGGTCTCGTGGGTGAAAGCCCTGTGCGAGCGCAGCCGGTGCACGGTTGCTTCCTCGCGGAACTCGGTGAAGCTCTTTCCCTTGCTGTCGCGGGACGCCAGGACATGGACGTCGTGTCCCCGTGCAGTCATGCCCTTGGCCAGCCGGTATCCAAACTGTGCCGCGCCGTTCACGTCCGGCGGATAGGTGTCCGCCGCGATCAGGATGGTCAGGGGGCGCTGGTCGGCTGGCGTGGTCATATGGAGTACTCCTGATGGTCACGGTGCGGGCAGCGTGGAACTGACAGCACGGTTGGCCGGCGGCGCAGTTGGCCCGCGGCCTCGTGGGATTGCTTGGAATTGCTGGAATGGGCTAGTGGGACGGCCTGCCGGCGGCCTTCCGAGCGTCCTTCTTGCGCTTGGTGACCTCCGGGTGGTGCCGGGAAAGGGCGATAACCCCAACGATAGCAAGGCAGGCGGCCGTTCCCATCGCAATCGCCATGACGGCATGGACGTCGGGACGCAGCTCACCCAGGATGATGATGCCGATCGCGATGCCCACCATGGGGTCGACAACCGTGAGGCCGGCTATCACCAGGTCCGGCGGACCGGTGGAGTAAGCGCTCTGGACGAACCAGGACCCCAGGCCGCCGGCCGCGACGATGGCCACCACCGAGTACCACTGCACGTTCAGCAGGAACAGGCCGTTGGGGTCCAGGAGGTGCTTGCCGATGATCCTGGTCAGGACCGCGACGAAGCCGAACAGGATACCGGCGCCGAGGATGTAGACGAACGCGTTCATGCGGTGCTTGAACATCACGGCCAGCGTGCCGAACAGGCCCACCGCCAGGGCGAGCAGCAGCACGATGGTGAGTTCGTCCGCCAGGCTGACGTGGTGGCTCTCCTGGGTGACATTGACCGCCAGGAGGACAAAGAGCGCCGAGCCGGTGACGCATGCGGCGATGGACACGGTGGTGGCACGGTTGATGGTCAGGTCCTGGTCCCGGGCGTTGACCACGGTGGTGATCACCAGGGCGATGGCGCCGATGGGCTGGACCACGGTGAGCGGCGCGGAGACCAGGGCCACCGCGTTCATGGCCATTCCGGTGCAGAGCAGCAGGAGCCCGAACATCCACCGGGGGTTGCGCAGGAGGCGCAGGAACCCGTTGGAACTCAGGGCGAGGCCGCCGGTGTCGGCTTTGACAGCGCTGCCCTGGCGCTGGGCGCCCAAGGCCAGGCAGAAGGCGCCCAGCACCGCCAGGCCGACGGCAACCCACACCATCAGCCGTTCCCGCCGTCGTGCTGTTTCAGTTCCCTGCCCTTTCGCAGGATGGCCCAGAAGTAGTTGTAGGCGGCCACCCAGTGGCCAACCAGGCCAAGGCCCAGCACCACCCAGGCGGCGATGAAGAGTTGGCCGGCGAAGCCGGTGTCCAGGCGGGAGAGGACCAGCAGCGGCGTTCCCAGGAGCAGCAGCCCGGTCCGAACCTTGCCCACCACGCTGACAGGAAGATCCGGGTGCCCGCGGAAAAGGGAGAGCGTCAGGACCAGCAGGACGGCGTCGGGGACTACCAGCGCGGCCAGGTACAGCCAATGCACGACGCCTGCAATCACCAGGGTGAACGCTACGGTGAGCAGCGCCAGCCGGTCGGCGATCGGGTCAAGGACCCTGCCGAGCTTGGAGGCCTGGTCGAAGCGGCGGGCAATGTAGCCGTCGATCCAGTCCGTTCCGGCCATAATTGCCAGGACGACCACGCCGGCTCCATATTCCTTTTGGGCCAGGACGAGCCACATGAAGAGCGGAACGCCCATGAACCGCACCACGGTGAGCAGGTTGGGGATGGTGAGTACGAGGTCGTGGTCCACCTGCGGACGGCCGGGGCGGGCACCTGCACCAATGAACTTCACCCGTCCCCCTCTCCTTCCTGCGCCGCGTGGCGGTCTTTCGGTCATGAGTTGTTGAGCGGAAACGGCCTAGTTGGAGCGGAGCAGCTTTCGGAGGAGGACCACCAGGAGGGTTCCGGCTGCCACGAAAGCTGCCAGGGGCTTCCACCGCGTGGACAGGTCCGCGGATCCGGACAACGCCGCGAACCTCTGCCCCGCGGCCTCCACACCGCGCTGCGCCAGCACCTGGCTCTCGCGGGCTTTGACCTGGGCGGCGGCCAGCACGTAGCGGGCCTGCGTCTTGAGGTCCAGCTCCACGCCGAGTTCGTCACGGACCTCGGTGATGTGGTGGCGCCGCTGGCTGAGCCGGCGGACAAGCTCGGGCTCGGATGCGTGCGGGAATTCCTTGTCGTGCTCGGCGGCCTTTGCCGCCTTCTCGGCCTTGGCCTTGGCAGCTGCTTCAGCCTTGGCGGCCTTCGCAGCCTTGCCCTCCGGGCTTTCAGGATCCAGCACAGCCGGGTTGAAGGCGGACCCTTCGCGGGCCACGCCGATATCGTGCCTGATGCCGCGGATGGTTTCCTCCGGCATCAGCGGCATGGCCTTCTTGAACCTCGCGAGGCCAACCAGTCCGCCAATGAGGGCCACCAGCAGGAAAGCGGCGGACACCAGGAGGGCTGCCAACCAGGCGGGCATGATGGTGGCCAGTCCCATGATGGCTGCGACAATCAGGCCCACCACCAGGAAGGCAAGGAACAGGAGCGCCACGGCGAAGAAGGCCGCAGCCACGCCGACCTGGATTCCCTTGCGCTTGAGTTCGATCTTGGCGAATGCGATCTCGTCATTGAGCTGGCGGGGCGCCAACCGGAATAGGAGTCTTGCCGTCCCGGGCAGCGCAGTGATACGCAATCCGGGGCTGGTACGCCCGCTGTGACGTCCGCTCATCGGTTCCGCCTTACTGGTCTCATGGGTCACATACTGCTTCCGTCTACTGCGGAAATGTGCAGCCGCACAGTCCACGCCACCCAAACTACCATTCAGGTTCAGGGCGAACTTGGGGGCTTGCCGGGCGGCGCGGCCTACAACGCTGCAAAAACTGCCGTGGCCGGGCCTAGGATTGTTCTCCGTGACCAATCCCCCCAATCCGGGCGACTTGCTGAGCCGCCGCCGCAAGCTCCTGTACATCCTCCTCCTGGGCGCCCTCACGGCCCTCGGCCCGTTCACCATCGACCTGTACCTGCCGGCCTTTCCCGCGCTGGAGGCAAGCTTGGGGGTGAACGAGGCGCAGGTCCAGCTCACCCTGGCCGGGACAACGGTCGGTTTTGCGTTTGGACAGCTGGTGGTGGGTCCCTTCAGTGACAGGTTCGGCCGGCGGACCCCGCTGATCCTGGCCACGGCAGTGCACATTGCGGCCTCCCTGGGTGCTGCCCTGTCCACGGACATCGCCACCTTGGGAGTCTTCCGTGTGCTCATGGGGGTCGGCGCGGCCGGGGGCGGCGTGGTGGCCATGGCCATGGTGCGTGACCTGTTCTCCGGCTATGCCATGGTGCGGATGTTCTCCCGGATGTCTCTGGTCAACGGGCTGGCACCCATCCTGGCCCCCGTCATCGGCTCACAGCTGCTCCTGGTGATGCCGTGGCCCGGCATCTTTGTGTTCCTGGCGGTATACGGGACGTTGGTGATCGTGGCCGCCCTCCTCCTGGTGCGCGAAACCCTTCCGCCGGAGAAGCGGGGCCAGAGCGGCATGACGGCCCGGCAGCGCTACAAGGCACTCTTCAGCGACCGGATCTTCGTGGGGCTGCTGATGGTGGCCGGCTTCAACTTCGGCGGCCTCTTCACCTACCTCTCCGCCTCCCCCTTCCTGTTCCAGGAAGTGTTCGGATTCTCTGCCCAGCAGTACGGGCTGCTGTTCGGCATCAATTCCCTGGGCATCGTGGCCGGCGTGCAGACCAGTGCCCGGCTGATCAGGATCGTCCCGCCGCAATGGATCCTGGCCGGGGCCACCGCCTGGATGTTCCTGATGGGCCTGCTGATCGTGGTGTTCGACCGGGCGGGCCTTGGGCTGTGGGGCGTGATGGTCCCGCTGTGGTTCTACATCCTGGGCACGGGCTTCATGTTCCCCTGCGTGCAGGTGCTGGCGCTGGCGGGCCATGCGGCCCAGGCCGGGACTGCGGCATCGCTGCTGGGTGCGGCCACGTTCCTCATGGCAGGACTGATTTCGCCCGTGGTGGGCTGGCTGGGCATCACCAGCGCCGCGCCGATGGGTGCGGTGCAGGCCTCCTGCATCCTGCTGGCCATCGCCGCCCTTTGGCTGGTGGTCCGGCCGCGCACCGTACCTTCCATCCACTGAGTACCTTCAATCCACTGAGTACCTTCAATCCACTGAGCCCCTTCGATCCACTGAGCCCCGTCAATCCACTCCACGTTCCAGCCGTCCTGTGAAAGGCAGCCCATGAGCAGCAAACCGCACCGCAACGGCAGGGGACTTTTCCTCGGGGCGGTGCTTGGCGCCGTCGTGGGCTATTTCGCCGGCCGCGCCCTTGGCAACCCTGCCATCGGCATCGTCCTGGGGATGCTGGCAGGCGCCGCTCTCCTCTACCGCGTGAACCCTGGACCGGGGAAGGGTGGACCGGGGAAGGACGGACCAGGGAAGCGCGGGCGCAGGAACCGCCGCTGACCGACATGCCGCACCGGGGCGGCCTTCCCTGCCCCTGCGGCTGCCTGCAGGGATAAAATAATCCCGTGTCCAGCTGGCAGAACCAACCGCCACTTCCGGCCACATGGCAACGGTGCGACGCCCGAATCCTGCCACTGTGGTGGGAGCGGCTGTGCGCGCAGGCGGGCCAGCAGTCGGCGGCACTGTACGCGGCCGGGCTGTTCACCGAAGACCGGCGCCGGCCCATCGCCCAATGGTTCAACCCCGCCTTCAATGCAGCCCTGCTGGTGGCGCCGGAGACCTCGCCGGAATGGCCCGTGCAGCGGTTCGGCATCTTCTACGCCCCGCCGGACGCCGGTTTTGTCAGGATCCACTCCGCTCCGCACGAATGGAACCCCCGCGAGCCCCGGAAGTCACCTACCGAGAAGGAGGCCTTCGAGGCAGCAATTGCCGAGGCCGAAAGATTCCTGCAAGTGGAAATGGACTTCGTCTAGCCCGGCTTCCCGCCCCGCGGAAAGAAAAAATCCCCGTTCCTCCGGGTGGAGGAACGGGGATTTTTCGTAGCGCTCCTCCTGCTGGACTTGAACCAGCAACCCTTCGATTAACAGTCGAATGCTCTGCCAATTGAGCTAAGGAGGAATGAAGCAGGTATGACATTAGCAAAGGATTCCGGCCCAAGGGAAATCGGCGGTTTCACGGGCCCACACGCCCCATATGGGAGACAAAAAATCCCCGTTCCGGAGGCCGGAACGGGGATTGGAAGCTCCTCCTGCTGGACTTGAACCAGCAACCCTTCGATTAACAGTCGAATGCTCTGCCAATTGAGCTAAGGAGGAATGAAGCGGGTATTAGCCTAGCAAACACCTGCGGCGGAAACGAAATCGGGCGGCCGGTGACCTCTGCCACGCCCGCTCCAGGCTCCCGCCTACGTCTCCGCGCGCAGTGCCCTGCGTTCCATCTCCAGCATCATCAGTTCACGGTTGAGCCGCTGGTAGGTTTCCGGATCCGTTGCGGCGTCCAGGCGCTGCAGCTGGCCCATCTTGTCCGCCTTGACGCGGGTGATCTGGAGTTCGAAAAGCCGGGACAGGATGTCGCGGCAGTACTTCAGCACGGCTTCCTCCGTGTGGGCAGGCAGCGGCACCACGGCAAGCTCCGAGACGAGGGGGCGGAGGGGCTCGGGAACCTCGTGCATGACGTGCTCCACCCAGCGCACGGGATCGCCCACAAGCCCGGGGCCGGTGGCGCGCATGGCGTCATGGACGGCCTGGAAGGCGGGGGTGGCAAACCTGGCGGCGGCGAACCGCTCCCAAACCCCACCGGCCAGCAGCGACGGCTGCTGCAGCGCCACTTCCAGCGCCTGCCGTTCCATGGACGCCACGGGGTCCCGCGGGTCGGGGCGGTGGTAGGAGGGCACAGCGCCCGACGACGGCCCGGCAGCCACGCCGGGCCCGCCGGCCTGGGCGGTGGCGGAGTTGGCAGTGGCCGGGTGGGCAGCCCCTCCCCCCTGCTGTTGGCCGGGTGCGGCGGGGCGCCCCGTGTCTCCGCGCTTTACGGCCGCATTGACCAGGCGCAGGACCTCGTTGGGGTCCGGCATGCCCAGCCAGCCGGTCAGCGCCTGGCAGTAGCCGGTGCGGGTGGAGGCGTCGCGGATGGCCGCCACCACGGGCACGGATGCCTTCAGGCCCTGCACGCGGCCCTCGACGGTGTCCAGGTTGAACTGCTTCAGCGTGGTGCGGATGGCGAACTCGAACAGCGGCCGCCGGGACTGGATCAGGGCGTGCACGGCTTCATCGCCCCGGCTGAGCCGGAGGTCGCAGGGGTCGGCACCCGTGGGTTCCACGGCCACGTAGGTCTGCGCGGTGAACCGCTGGTCCTCCTCGAAGGCCCGGAGGGCCGCCTTCTGGCCGGCGGCGTCGCCGTCGAAGGTGAACACCACCTCTCCCCCGGTGCCGTCGTCTGACAACAGCCGGCGGGCTATCTTGATGTGCTCGGTGCCGAACGCGGTGCCACACGTGGCCACCGCCGTCGTAATTCCCGCCAGGTGGCAGGCCATCACGTCGGTGTAGCCCTCCACCACCACCAGCTGGCGGTCCTTGGCGATGCTGCGCTTGGCGAGGTCGATGCCGTACAGGACCTGTGACTTCTTGTAGAGGGTGGTTTCCGGGGTGTTCAGGTACTTGGGGCCCTGATCGTCCTCGTAGAGCTTGCGCGCGCCGAAGCCGATGGTGTCGCCGGCCATGTCCTTGATGGGCCAGATGAGGCGGCCACGGAAACGGTCGTAAATTCCCCGGTTGCCCTCGCTGAACATCCCGGTGAGCTTGAGCTCGGCATCGGTGAAACCGCGGCCGCGGAGATGCTTCAGGAGGGCATCCCACCCTTGCGGGGCGTACCCGCAGCCAAAGTGTTCCGCCGCTGCCCTGTCAAAGCCCCGGCCAAACAGGAAATTCCTGGCCTCGGCGGCGCCGGGGGTGAGCAGCTGGGCGCGGAAGAACTCGTCCGCGATCTTGTGCGCGTCCAGGAGCCGCTGGCGGCGGCCCACCTCCTCGCGGTTGGGCCCGGTCCCGCCGTCCTCGTAGCGGAGTTCGTAGCCGATCCGGGCGGCAAGCTTTTCCACGGCTTCCTGGAAGGAACTGTGGTCCTGCTTTTGCACGAAGGCAATGACGTCACCGTCCTCGCCGCAGCCGAAGCAGTGGTAGCGGCCTACCTGGGGACGGACGGTGAAGGACGGCGAGCGCTCGTCGTGGAAGGGGCACAGACCCTTGAAGGTTCCCAGCCCGGCACCCTTGAGCGTGACGTAGCCGTCCACCACTTCCTTGATGTCCGTGCGCTGGCGTACTTCGTCGATATCTTCACGTTTGATCAGCCCAGCCACACAGCAATCTTAGTGTCAGGCCTGGCCCCTACCGGCCAGGCACCTTCTGGTCCGGTTGCTGCGGCGTCCTCCCGTGCAGGCTCAGTGCCAGTTTGGGGCAGAGGAAGACGGCCTCCTGGGCGGCTTCCCGGTCGGCTTCCCGCAGGGGCACGTCCGTGCGTTCGCGGCCCGCCTTGCCGCGGGCCACGGGATACCCCCAGTCGTCCCGGTCCAGCACGCCGGGAAGAAGTTCGGTGCACAGGCCCCGGCCGTCACAGCTGGTCCAGTCGATGTGCAGGTACGTCGTCATGCCGCTGCGCCTCCCGGACCCGTGCAGTATCCGGAAAGGTGGGCCCGGAAGTCCGGGGCAAACACCTCAAGGGCGCTGCTGACCAGTCCGGTGGTTCCCTCCGGATGCCGGCATGCGCCGCGGCCGGAAACCAGCCGCCCCAGGCGGTCCAGCTCGGAGGCCAAGCGGGGATTGCGTTCCCCTCCGCCAATCCTGTTCAGGACGGATGCCATGGCCGGCAGGCCGAACATGCATGGCCCGCATTGCCGGGCGGACTGGTTGGCCAGGTAGCTGACAATCCGGGCCGTCGCCTGGATGCCGCAGTCCTGGAGGTCCAGGGCATGGATCACTCCTGCACCCGGCCGGGCGGTCCGGTCCGGCGGTCCCGCGGGCGAGATGGCGTGTGCCCCGGGACGTACCCACCGGCCGTGGTAGCCGCCCACCAGGACGGCGGACAAGGAGGCAGGATCCATCCCCGCTTCCTTCAGGACCGCAGAAAGTTGCACGCCGCCGGGCACCTCCAGCACCACATCCCGGACCGGGGCGGGGCCGGACACGGACACCAGCCGGGTGCCGGGATCCGTTGCGGTGCCGGCCTGGCGGAACCACTGCGCCCCGTAGCGTGCGATCAGGGCAACCTGGGCCAGGGTTTCGACATTGGCCACCAGGGTGGGGCGGCCGTTGAGTCCCGACTCGCTGAGGCGCCCGCGCTGGTCCGTGGGCACGGCGGCACCGTTGGCAATCATGTTGACCACCGCGCTTGACTCCCCGGAGATGAACGTTTCGGGTGACTCCACCAGGCGGATCTTCGCGGCCCCCGGGCGCTCTTTGAGCGCCTGCCGCATGCGGGGCAGACTGGCCGCCGGCGCGTAGACGTACATGCCGGCGCCGCCCAGGGCAGCGGCCAGGACCAACAGTCCGTCAATGACGAGATGGGGCGCATGGGCCAGGAGCGTCCGGTCCTTGAAGCTGAGCGGTTCGCCTTCGGCGCCGTTGGCGATCACCACAGGTTTGGCGGAAAACAAACCCTTCCTGCCCGGGCCGACGGCCGCCGTGGCCTTGCGCCAGGTTTCGAAGGCGGCTCCACCCCGGCCAGTCAGTCCGGCCACCGCCAGCGCCTCCAGCAGGCCGCCCGCGGCAGGCTGCGGCTCCCAGGGCCCGAAGGTGTCCAGGTGCTGGGCCCACCCTGCGTCGGGGCCTGCGGCCAGGAGGCGCGGCTCCTGGTGGCTGCTGTCCCGGGATGCCGGCCGGTGACCGCTGTTGTGGGGGTCATCGTGGCCCTTCCGGGACACCTGCGGCTGGATCCCGGGGGCCACCTGGGGGTGGATGTCACGGCTCACGGGAGGTTTCCTTGCCTGGCATGCGAGGTCTCGAGGAAGGACGGGCTCAGCCGCCACAGCAGGGCCGCGGCAACAGCCACCGCGGACGCCACAGCCAGCAGGAGGAACCAGCCGCTTGAGGCGTCGGTGCCGTTGCCGAGGGCGTGCGCCATTGCCACCGGCCACACGCCGTAGCTGAGCCAGTGGACGGCCTTGAAGCTGCGCAGCCCGATCCGGTGGCGCAGCAGCCCCGTCACCACCACAGCCAGGACAAGGTCCAGGGCCACCGTCCCCAGCCCCTGCCAGAACGGCTGGAAAGAACCAAGGAACGGCACCACGATGTCCACCGGGTTCAATTTTGCGTAGGAGTCAAGAAGCAGGGAGCCCACGTGCAGCCCCAGGAAGACCGTGGCGAGCAGGGAGATGTTCCGGTGCAGGAGGCTGATGGAAAACCGGGGCAGCACCATGAACGGCCGGCCGGACCGGTTCAGGATCCCCAGCAGTACGGATCCGGTGAACAGGGCAAGGGACACAAACCCACTGACGCGGCCAAAGGCCCACATCGCTTCATCCATGGCGGACACCCCCACCGGCCGTGAAGCTTCCAGCGCTGGTGCCTGCAGCGTTTGCGGCAGGGTGGCAGCCACCGGCCGGCCAGCCACCGGTGGTTGTCACCCTGCCTCTGCTGTCCACGAGCCGGGCCGGGATCCCTTCGGCCCGGAACCATTCCAGGGCCGCGAAGCCGCGGACTATGGCAGCAGTACTGAACGCGTTGGCTTGCAGGCAGGTAAGGGCCGCCACGGTCACCGAACGCCAAACTGTTTCGGCCGGGAGGCCAAAGCGGGGGTCAAGGATGTGGTGGACGGTCGTCCCTTCGTGCGTCCAGCGGCGCTTTTGGGTACTGGACGTAGCCAGGGCATATCCCGGCGCCAAAGAGATTTGTTGGGCTGGGTCTGCGGGAAGGTCCTGAACCAGGATCTGCCACTGGCCCGGCTTCCCTTCCACCGTGGGTCCCGGCCCTGCGGACGCAAGGTCGCCGCCCAGGCCCACGAGGACCCCGCAGCCCAGCTTCCGGTGCACCTCGGCGGCGGCAAGATCCGCGGCGACAGCCTTGGCTGACGCGCCCAGGTCGAGGCGCAGGTCAGCCGGTACGGTCAGCTTGGCCGAATCGAGTGTTACCCGGGACCATCCCGGGAGCCTGGGAGCAGGGTCGGGCGGCAACGGGACGTGCGGCGACGGCGCGGGCAGCGCCGGCACCGGCACGCTGTGCAGCCCGGGCCGGCCCTGCATCCCCGGGCCGTGGCCCAGGGCTGCCAGGTCTGCCCCGAGCGTGGGATCCACATCGCCGCCGGTCATCTCCGCCACGTCCAGGGCGCGTTCCAGGAGCAGCCGGAACAGTGGGCTTACGCTGACGCCCGACGCCATTCGCGGCTGGAGCCGCACCAGTTCAGAATCGCCGCGGAAACGGCTGCAGGCGAGGTCGACGGCGGCCACCACGCCGCGGACAATGGCTTCCGCCGCGGCAAGCTTGCCGGGATCGGTAACGGTCACGGATGCGTCCAACTGCCAGACTGTCCAGCTGGATTGCGCTGTGCTTTCCGGAGTTGCAGTGGCTTCCGGAGTTATGGTGTCGACGGAGGCTGCTGCGCCGCCGGTGGTGGTGGAACCAGCAACCCCGGTACCGGAAACATCTACGCTGTCCACGTCAGGACCCCGAGGACCTGCCATGGACGGTGCCGCCGTTCCCGGGCTGGACCGGACTGGTGCTGCCGTTATTGCCATAGCTCTTGGAGCGGCGCGTGCTGTTGTCTTTGCGGGTTCCGTAGTCGTCGCCGTCAGAGCGGGAAGAACCGGATTTGGGCGTGCTCCCCTGGGTGCTCTTGTCCTGCGTGCTCTTGTCCTGGGTGCTGCTGTCCTGGGTGTGGGTGGTCCTGGCTATCACGGACGGCGTTGCAGCATAGACGGCAGCCGCCGCCACGCCGGCAGCGGCGAAACTGCCAACGCCCACGGCCGCGGTAATCCCGGTGGCGAGGCGCTTGCCCCTGCTGCGAGTACTCATGACCTGCTCCCGATCCTAGCGGCCCGTCTTTCCTCCCATGGTGCGCTTCATTCCTGTGTAGATCCTTTAAGGAAGCTGTTGATCCGGCCGATGTCCAGGGGCGGCCTTCACGGACGGTTCACCAGAGCGAGGGCAGGCTCCCCACCAAACGCTCGTACATGGCCAGGGCGGACCCGTCAGTGAGGGACGCCACCTGGTCGATGATCACGCGAAGGCGGGCGCCGTCGTCGTCCGCCGCCCGCCAGTCCGCAGCGAACATCGGCTCCAGATGCCGGTCCCCCGTGGCGCTGAGGGCTGTCACCAGGGCGTGCAGCACCTCGCGCTGGCGCTCATAGATGGGCTGCCGGTGTTCGGTGGTCATCACGAAGGTGGTGGCAAGGCCCTTCATCACCGCGATTTCCATGACGGTCTCGTCCGGGACCATGAGTTCGGCGTTGTAGCGCGTGAGGTTCTCCGGCCCGTAAACGGCCCGGGTGGTTTCCAGGGCGCTCTGGCAGAACCTGCCGATCAGCTGGCTGGTCATGTTCTTCAGGGCAGCCATGGACTTGCGGCTTCCATCCGCCTCGCGGACCCAGACGTCCGTGGCTTCGAGCCGTCCCAGGGCGGCGTCGATGGCGGCGGGGTCGTTGTGCGGGAGATACCACTGCTTGGCGTACCCCACCACCCGGGCGCGGTGGTCCGGGTTGTCCATCCAGCGCAGCTGGAAGTGGCCGGCAACGATCGCGTCCTCCACGTCGTGCACCGAGTAGGAGATGTCGTCGGCCAGGTCCATCACCTGGGCTTCCAGGCAGGTCCGGCGTTCCGGGGCGCCCTCGCGGATCCAGTTGAAGATGGGCAGGTCGTCCTCGTACGCGCCGAACTTGCTGGTGCGCTGGCCGTGGATCACCGGCGCTTCCAGCGCGGACCACGGGTATTTCGACGCCGCGTCAAGGCTGGCGCGGGTGAGGTTCAGTCCGGCAGGCCGGCCGTCAGCAGTGAGCACCTTGGGTTCGAGCCGGGTGAGCAGGCGGAGGGTCTGGGCGTTGCCCTCGAAACCGCCGATGGCATGGGCCACCTCGTTCAGCGCCGATTCGCCGTTGTGGCCGAAGGGCGGGTGGCCCAGGTCGTGGCTGAGGCAGGCGGTGTCCACCACGTCCGGATCGCAGCCCAGGGCACGGCCCAATTCGCGGCCTACCTGCGCCACTTCCAGGCTGTGCGTGAGGCGGGTGCGGACAAAGTCGTCGGTGTCCGGTGCCACCACCTGGGTTTTGGCGCCCAGCCTGCGCAGGGCCGAGGAATGCAGCACCCGGGCGCGGTCCCGCTCAAAGTCGGACCGGTAGGTGCTCTTCGGCGGCTCCTCAAACCAGCGGGCAGAATCGTGCGTGTCGTACCCGGGAAGCGCCAGGGCGGCGGTGGGGGTTCCTGCCGTCGGTGTTTCAGCCACCGGAAACATCCAGTTCTGCGGCGGAAATATCCCGGGACTGATCATCGTTCAGGGCCCGGGAGTCCAGCCAGTCCTTGGGCAGGGCAGGCCTCTTGGGTGAGCCGGCGCGGCCGCGCGGGCCCTCGGCGTCCACCCCCGGATAGGGCGAATCCAGATCCAGCTCGGCCAGGGTGTCCCGGAGTACCTCCAGGCTGGTGACCAGGGCCAGCCGGGTGCGCAGTTCCCCGCCCACCACGTAGCCCTTGAAGTACCAGGCGATGTGCTTGCGGATCTCGCGCAGCGCCTTCCCTTCATCGCCGAAGGTTTCCACCATCAGTTCTGCATGCCGGTAGACGCCCTCTGCCACCTGCCGCAGGTTGGGCCGGTGGCGGACGTCGCTGCCTTCGAAAGCGGCCTGCAGGTCGCCGAAGAGCCACGGCCGGCCCTGGCAGCCGCGGCCCACGACTACGCCGTCCACGCCGGTTTCGCGGACCATCCGGACGGCGTCCTCCGCGGACCAGATATCGCCGTTGCCCAGCACCGGGATGTCGGGCAGGGCCTCACGGAGCCGGGCGATGGCGGACCAGTCGGCCTTGCCTGAGTAGAACTGGGCGGCGGTGCGCCCGTGGAGGGCGACGGCGGCAACGCCGGAATCGCGGGCGATGCGGCCGGCGTCGAGGTACGTCAGGTGGTCATCGTCGATGCCTTTGCGCATCTTGATGGTCAGTGGAACGTTGCCTTTGGAGGCTTCCCTGACGGCGGTCTGCACGATCGAGGTGAAAAGGTCGGTCTTCCAGGGCAGGGCGGAGCCGCCGCCGCGCCGGGTCACCTTGGGAACGGGGCAGCCAAAGTTGAGGTCGATGTGGTCCGCCCTGTCTTCCTCCACCAGCATCCGGACGGCGGCGCCGACGGTGACGGGGTCCACGCCGTACAGCTGGACGGACCGGACCTTTTCGTCCTCGTCATGCGAGATGATGCGGAGGGATTCGGGTGTCCGCTCCACCAGCGCGCGGGAGGTGACCATCTCCGCCACGTACATGCCGCCGCCGTACTCACGGCAGAGCCTGCGGAAGGCGGAGTTGGTGATGCCGGCCATCGGGGCCAGGATCACCGGGGTGTCAACCGTGATGGGTCCCAGCTTCAGGGGCGGGAGTTCCAGCTTGGGGGCGGGGGGAGTTGCTGCAACAGTCACCTGTCCATTGTTGCAAAGCCGGGCAAATCGGCCATTCCCGCCAGTGCCAGTGGCCCGTCGCAGGTTTTGGGCAACCGGATTTCCAGGCTGGCCGACGCCCAGCAGCACGCGGCAGCAAAGCAGCCCGCTGAAAGGCCGTCCGTCGTAAGGCTGTTCAGCCGCGGTCGGCCCGGCGGCCCCGCCGGGTGGCGGGTTCGTGCACTTGTTCGTTCACTTGTTCGTGCGGGGGTTCGACGGCGGCGCGCCGGCTGCGCTGCTCGAGCGCGGCAGCGGCGAGCGCCCCGGTGTCCGCAACGCCGTCCGCGGGGCTGTGCCCGCCGTCGTTCTTTCCGTCTCCTGCTGCAATGTCCTGCGCCTCAGTGTCCTGTGACCCGGCAACCGCAGGAGCGGCGTCCGCGGCCCTGATGCCGGTTGCCTTGACTACGAGCACGGCGATCAGGGTGGTGACGGGGATGGCCAGGACCAGCCCGATCGATCCCACAAGGGTCCGGATGACTTCCTCGGACAGTTCGGCGCTGGTGAGGGTGTCCAGCAGCGGCCGGTCGTAGAGCATGACGATGATGAGGATGGGCAGTGCGGCGCCGGCGTAGGCGAAGGCGATGGTGTACACGGTGGAGGCGATGTGGTCGCGGCCGATCCGCATGGCGGAGGTGAACAGCTTCCGCGCACTGCTGGCCGGTGCCAGTTCGTAGAGCTCCCACACCGCGGAGGACTGGGTGATGGTGACGTCGTTGAGGACACCCAGGCCGGAGATGATGAGTCCGCAAAGGATCACCCCCGAGATGGAGATGTTGGCCGAGGTGTTCACCAGAGTGGCGGCGTCGTGGCTGCCCACTCCGGCAAGGTTGGCGGCGTCGGTGGCCCAGGCTGCCAGCAGCGCGGTGATGGCCAGGCCGAAGATGGTGCCCAGGAGTGCGGTGGATGTGCGCGCGGAGAATCCGTGCGCGAAATACAGCACCCCGATCATGATCACGGTGGAACCCACCAGGGCCAGCAGCAGCGGCGGTTTGCCTTCCACCAGGCCTGGAAGCAGGAAGTTGGCCAGCACGAAATAGGCGCCCACCAGCCCGATCAGGGCCCGGAGGCCGCGCCACCTGGCGACCGCGATGACCACCGCGGCGTAGAGCACGGCGAGCAGGACAATCGGCAGCGTGCGGACGAAGTCCACGAAGATGTAGGCCGGTGAGCCCTGCGAGCCCGTGGCGCCCTGGACCTTGGAGAGATTCAGGTACCGGATCTGGTCCCCGGGCTTGACCCCGTGCGAGGAGGCCACATCCGGGTTGATGACCACCTTCACCGGGCTGCCGCCCTTGTCCGGCTCCGTGAAGGCGAAGGTGCAGTCCGAGCCCTGTCCCGGCGGCTGCTGTGTGGTGCCCTGTTGGCCCGTGCCCTGTTGACCTGTCCCCTGTTGGCTGGTGCCCTGTTGACCCGTCCCCTGCTGGCTGGTGCCCTGCATGCAGTTTTCGGTCACCACGTTCTGGATGGTGCCCGTATCGAAGGTCACCCCGGGGGCTGTGGAGTACGGGTTGGCGAGCGAGACACCTTCCCTGCTGCCCGACGGCCACAATGCGGCCATCCCGGCCAGGGTCAGCAGCGCCAGCGGAATGAGCACCGCGGCAAGGATACGGTTCGCCTTGCTGCGGGCAGCCATCGCCTGGGGCGTCGGCTCCGAATGATCCAAGGAAGCATGGGAGTGACCGGCGCCCATCAGCAGTACAACCTCATGGTTGAACTCTACGTGGGCCGCCTTAGGGTTTATAAATGGACCATCGGGATGGGGAGGAACCAGGCATGGGCAACCGTGGTACGCATGGGCCAGGCGTTCAAGGGGCAGGAGTTCAAGGCGAAGGTGACGCCGGCGGGGTGCAGGCCGGGCAGGCGCCGGTGGTTCCCGGCCACCAGCCTGTACTGAGCGTCCTTGAAGCATCCGGCGACACCAAGGGCGTGGTCCTGGTCCTGCACGGCGGCAAGGCCCACAGCCGCGATCCGGTGGAGGCCCGGCACCTGAGTCCGGCCAGGATGGTCCCCTTCGCCAGGCACCTGCACCGCGCCGGCCGGAAACACGGGCTGGCCGTCTGGTCACTGCGCAACAGCGTCCGCGGCTGGAACGGGCCTGACATGTCGCCGTTGCAGGATGCCCGCTGGGCGCTGGGGAAGATTTCCGAACGCCACCCCGACGTTCCGGTCTTCCTGCTGGGCCACTCCATGGGCGGCCTGACAGCCGTGTGCGCAGCGGACCACGCCCAGGTTGAGGCCGTTGTGGCGCTTGCCCCGTGGCTGAGCCCGCAGACTCCCGCAGCCAGTGTCGCCGGAAGGAAAGTCCTGATCATCCACGGCACCACCGACCACATGACCAGCCCCTCCCAGTCCCTTGCCTTCGCCCGCCGGGCCTCGGCCGACGCCGCGAGCATGCAGTACGTGGCCCTCAAAGGCGTGGGGCACTTCATGCTCCGTAAGATCCGGGTGTGGCAGACACTCGCCACCGGGTTCGTCATCAAGTCCTTTGCCGAGAGCACGGGCGCCGCAGTCCGGCCGTCGCCTGCCTTCACCCGGCTGCTGCCGGACTCATCCGCCCAGGTCACCCTCTAGGCAGTTTCCCATGCCCTGGCGTCCACCAACCAACGACCGCTTCTACCGGCTGATCGTCCGGACCGGGCAGTTCCTGCGCTGGGCGCTGCGGCTGGACATCCACGCAACCGGCCTGGAACACCTGCCCGAAAAGGGACCCACCAGGGGGCCCTCGCGGCTGGTGGCCCCCGGCAAGGGGGCGGTGTTCGCCGTCACGCATTTCGGCTACCTGGATTTTGCCGTGCTGGAGCTGCTCCTGTGGCGGCACGCCCGTGCCCAGCTGCGGTTCCTGGTCCACCAGGGCGCGGCAGACCATTGGCTTGCCGGCCCCGCCATCAGCGCCAGCGGCCACGTGGTGGTGGGATATACGGACCGTTCGGACGCCTATGACGCCGCGGTGGCCAAGCTGCGCGACGGCGAGTACCTTGCCGTGTTCCCGGAAGCGGGGGTCAGCCGCAGTTTTACCGTACGCGAGTGCCGCACTGGGGCTGTCCGGATGGCTGCGGAGGCCGGCGTCCCGGTGATTCCGGTGTCCGTCTGGGGCGCCCACCGGGTGTTGACCCGCGGCCACGGCTTTTCCCTGCGCCGCAGCTGGCGGGCGCCGGTACGGGTGCACGTGGCCGAACCGGTGGTCTATCCGCCTGACGTTGACGTTGAAGCGGCCACGGAAGCACTGCGCCGGACACTGCAGTCAGGGATCGACCAGTGCATCGCCGGGTTTCCCCTCCGACCGGAATCCGGCGCGTGGTGGATGCCGGCGCATTTGGGCGGCGGCGCGCCGACCGACGCCGAGCGGCAGCTGCTGGACGCGGCAGACGCAGCCGCGGGCCGCCGTCGGGCTCCCCGCCGAAGGCAGGCCCCGCAACGGACAGCCCGCTCCCCCAAGTGACCCGCACGCAGCGTTGAGGGCCTGTGTGGGCGTCCAACGGGGGCCGCCTGGGGGCAGGCAGGCAGTTCCTTAGTCCGAGACCACCAGGGTTTCAGACCCCGCCAACCGTGCCTTGCCGCTTTCCAGCAGGGGCTCGACGGCGGCGCGCAGGGCGGCCATGGAGTCGTCCAGTTCCAGCATGACCGGGTGCTGGTACGCGATCAGGGCAAGCATGTCCCGGACCGCCTCCGCGGCATCGTTGGCGTCCAGCGAAGGCTCGTGCCCCACGAACACGTCGGTGGGCGTATCCGAACCTGAGCCCGCAGCCGCGTCAGCATGGGGTGCGGCGTCCGGGTCTGCCGGGGCCGCGTAGCTCACCGCGAAGGCACGGATGCGGCCCTTTTTGGTCGGCGCCACGCCTGAGCCGAACGCGGACTCCGGCTGCGCCCGCAGGACGATGGCGCCGTGGGCCCCGGTGAGCTCGTCCAGGAACAGCTTCTGCACCTGCCCCAGGGACAGGACGCCGGGCGAGTCCCACCCGTGGATGGAGGTGTAGTACCGGCCCACCACGTCGGTCAGCTCCACGGAGCCGGTGGCAAGGTCCATCACCACGTCCGAGCCGGCGTTCTCGCCGCTGGCCGCGCCGCCGTCGTCCTTGGCGGGGAACACCGGAAGCCGCAGGGCGCCCGGCTCCACCACCACAAGGCGGGAACGCTGGATGGGTGCCAGCCCAAACGCCTCGGCAAAGGCCGCCCCCGCGGTGCCGGGCTCCACCTTGGCGCGCAGCCTGGTGACCCCCGACGGCGCGTGTTCGGCCTCGCGCCGCAGCATGGTCAGGAGGCTCGCCCCGATGCCCGCGCGGCGGTGGTCGCGGGCCACCTCGATGTAGCACCAGAGGCGTTCCGGGTGCAGGGAGGCCTCATAGACGACGCCGGCCGCCACCGGAATGCCCACGCCGTCAATGACGTCCTCGGCCACGACGCAGCGGCGCCACGGGGAGCCGTCCCTCCCGTTGGAGGACACGGCCAGGGCCCCGCGGAACTGGCGGGCCTGGGCGGTGTCCGGGTCGCCCCAGATTTCCAGGAGCGCCAGGTCGTCGCCGTCCCGCCATTCGCGGTATTCGATGGCCATGCTCAGGCCCCGATCAGCCGTGCCGCCAGGTAGCCCTCCACCTTGTCCAGGGAGACCCGCTCCTGGCTCATGGTGTCCCGCTCGCGGATGGTGACGGCCTGGTCCTCCAGCGTGTCGAAGTCCACGGTGATGCAGAACGGGGTGCCGATCTCGTCCTGGCGGCGGTAGCGGCGGCCGATGGCGCCGGCGTCGTCGAAGTCGATGTTCCAGTTCTTCCGCAGCTGCGCGCCGAGGTCCTTGGCCTTCGGGGACAGGTCCTCGTTGCGGCTCAGCGGCAGCACGGCGGCCTTGACCGGGGCCAGGCGCGGGTCCAGCTTCAGGACGGTGCGCACGTCCACGCCGCCCTTGGCGTTGGGGGCCTCGTCCTCGGTGTAGGCGTCCACCAGGAAGGCCATGAAGGAGCGCGTGAGCCCGGCCGCAGGCTCGATCACGTACGGGGTGTAGCGCTCGTTGGTGGCCTGGTTGAAGTAGCTCAGGTCCTGGCCGGAGGCCTTCGAGTGCGTGGTGAGGTCGAAGTCGGTGCGGTTGGCGATGCCTTCGAGTTCGCCCCACTCCGAGCCCTGGAAGCCAAAGCGGTATTCGATGTCCGTGGTGCCCTTGGAGTAGTGGCTCAGCTTCTCTTTCGGGTGCTCAAAGAAGCGCAGGTTTTCCTCGCGGATGCCCAGGCCGGTGTACCAGGCCATGCGCTCCTTCATCCAGTACTGGTGCCATTCCTCATCGGTGCCGGGCTCGACGAAGAACTCCATTTCCATCTGTTCGAATTCACGGGTGCGGAAGATGAAGTTGCCGGGCGTGATCTCGTTGCGGAAGGACTTGCCGATCTGGCCGATGCCGAACGGGGGCTTCTTCCGGGAGGTGGTGAGGACGTTGTTGAAGTTCACGAAGATGCCCTGGGCGGTTTCCGGGCGGAGGTAGTGCAGGCCTTCCTCGCTGGCCACCGGGCCCAGGTAGGTCTTGAGCAGGCCGGAGAACTCCTGCGGTTCGGTCCACTGGCCGCGGGTGCCGCAGTTGGCGCAGGCAATGTCCTTCAGGCCGTTCTCGGCCGGCCGGCCCTTCTTTTCCTCGTATTCTTCCTCGAGGTGGTCGGCGCGGTAGCGCTTGTGGCAGGAGAGGCATTCCACCAGGGGGTCGGAGAAGACCTCTACGTGGCCGGAGGCTTCCCATACCTGGCGGGGCAGGATGACGGATGAGTCCAGACCCACCACGTCTTCGCGGCCGCGGACCATGGACTGCCACCACTGGCGCTTGATGTTTTCCTTCAGCTCCGCGCCCAGGGGGCCGTAGTCCCAGGCCGAGCGCGAGCCGCCGTAGATCTCACCGGCCTGGAACACGAAGCCCCTCCGCTTGGAGAGGGAAATGACCTGGTCGAGGACGGACTTTGCTGCCATGGGGTAACTCCAATTTCTACAGGGCCGCTGGGTGCGGTCCGCGGGTTGTCAGGCCCCGGCCGCCGTATGCCTGGAGGCACAGTGGGCAGGGTGCCGGGGCGAATGAAGGAAGATCGTTGAAAAGCTCGTGTCCTAGCGTACCGGCCGCTGCCTGCGGAGCGCGCCCCGCGGCCACGGCAGAGTTGCCAGGATGATCGCGGCGAGGGTCAGCAGGGTCCCGAGGACGGTGGCCGGGGCGACGACGGTGCCCGGGGCGGGCAGCGCCAGGTCCAGGGCCAGCGAGCCGAGCAGCTGGCCGGCAATCATGCCCAGCCCGGTGACCAGTACGCCAAGGCTGCGGACCAGGAGGGCGCCGAGCCCAATGAAGACGCAGCCCATGGGACCGCCCAGGTAGTACCACCATTCGGACGGCAGCGGGTTGGCTGGGCCGGCCACCGCCAGCTTCACCGCCAGCGCTGTCCAGAGCACGATGCAGCCGGCCACGAAGTTGACCAGGGTGGCCGCGATCGGTGTGCCGTAGTGGACGGTGGCGGTGCCGTTCATGGCCTGCTGGAAGCTCATCAGGAAGCCAGCCGCCACGGGCAGCAGGATGGGAAGCAGCAGGGAGGACGGACCACCGTCGGTTCCGCCGGCCTCCGCGCCGCTGAACCGGGGCGAAACCGCCCAGGCGACGGCGGCGATAGTGAGGACGCAGCCAATGATGCGGATGCCGGTGACGGATTTCTTCCCGGCCGGCCCGATTCCCAGGCGGTCCACCAGCAGGCCGCTCACGGTCTGCCCGGTGACCGTGGCCACGGTGAAGAGTGCCACGCCCAGGATGCCCACCGTGAACGACTGGGCAAAAACGAACAGCGCGCCGATGGCACCGGCCACCACGTAGATACGTGGAAAGGCGCGTTTGCGGACCGCGGGAAGGATGCCGGCCAGCCCCGCCCGCCCGCGCGGCAGGACCAGCGAAATCACGATCATGACCAGCAGGCCTGTGCTGAAACTCACGGCCGCCGCGGCGATGCCGTCACCGAGGCGGGCGCCCAGGGCCCCGTTGATGCGCCCCTGGACTGGGATGGCAAGGCCGGAACCCACGGCCAGGGGCAGGCCTGCGAGCACCGGCAGGCGGGAAGGGGAGGTCATTGAATCCACCTTAGTTCAGGCATTATTGCTCTATGAGCAACCCCATTGACGACGTCCCCATCCGCGACAGCATGATCCGGCTGGGCCAGCTGCTGAAGCTCGCCAACCTCGTGGAGGACGGCGTGGAGGCGGCGGAGCTCATCAAGAACGGGCTGGTCAAGGTCAACGGCGAAATCGACGACCGCCGCGGCCGCCAGCTGCACAACGGCGACGTTGTCACGGTGAACGGACAGAGTGTCCGGGTAGTGGCGCCCGAAACGGACTGACGCAACGCAGGCGCACTGCCCGGCGGAGGACGTGCAGGCCGCGTGACGTGACGTCCGCCGGGACTGCCGGCCGCCGTCGTACGCCTACTTGTTCAGCACCTCGTGAGTGAGGAACTCCCCCACGTGCCCGATCTCCTGCTGGTTGATCCCGTGCCACATGCCGGTGTAGAGCACCTTGGTGAGCTTGACGTGCTTGCGGACCCAGCCCATGGTGTACTCGATCTTGTCCTGGGTGATCACCGGATCCTGCTGGTCCCGGCCCCAGAACATGGGCACGGTGCCGTCCAGCTCATCGTCCCTGAACGAAGGGTCGCCGGCTGCGTCCACCACGAAACCGGACAGTCCGACGACGGCAGCGAAGTCCGTGGGCCGCTGCCGCAGGAGCGTGGTTGCCATGGCCATGCCCATAGAGAAGCCGAGCAGGGTCACCGACGGATGCCCCACCCGGATGGTGTCGATCCACTCCAGTACGTATGCCGAGGCCTTCTTGACCCGCTCCAGCGAGTACTCGATGGAGGCCGTGAGCGGGAACCAGGTGTAGCCGGGGCCCGTGGCGATCGGCGCACGCACGGACGCGACGGCGAAGTCCCCGGGCAGCAGGTCGGCCAGGCTGAGCAGGTCCCGCTCATTGGCGCCGTAGCCGTGGAGGAGCACCAGCAGCGGCTTGCCGTCGCGCTGGTCCTCCGGATGGGACCACAGGACAACGGGGGCAGGAAATACTTCGGCGTCAGTCATGGTTTCCATTCATATCAGTTACCCACAAGTAACAACCTACGTTCGCGTAGGCAGTGAAACGGAAGGCAGGATAGGACCGTGACTGACGCAAGTGACATCAAGGCCCCGTCCGCGCACCCGGGATCCCACCCGTGGACCCGTTACGTGGCGATGGGCGATTCCTTCACCGAGGGCATCGGCGACCCCGAACCCGCGAGCCCCGGCGGCCACCGCGGCTGGGCCGACAGGGTGGCCGAGGAGCTGGGCAGGACCCAGCCTGACTTCGCCTACGCCAACCTGGCCGTCCGCGGCCGCCTGCTGCAGCAGATCGTTGACCAGCAGCTGGCGCCTGCCCTGGAGCTGAAGCCGGACCTGGTCACCCTGTCGGCGGGCGGCAACGACCTCATCCGCCCGGGCGGCGACCCGGACGTGCTGGCCGAAAAGCTCGATTCCGTGGTCCAGATCCTGTCCCTGGGTGGTGCCACGGTGGTCCTGTTCAACGGACCTGACACCGGCTCGTCAGTGCTCGGCAGGATCCGCAGCAAGGTGGCCATCTACAACGAGAACCTGCGGACGGTGGCAACGCGGCACGACGCCATCATCGCGGACATGTGGTCGCTGCGGCAGTTGAGCGATCCGCAGATGTGGGACCAGGACCGGCTGCACTTCTCCCCGCTGGGGCACCACACCATAGCGGCCATGGTGCTGGACGCGCTCAACGTTGAGCATTCCCTGGAGCCGCTGCAGCCCAAGCCCCTGCCGCCCCGGACCTGGCGCGAGGCCAGGAGCGGGGACCTGGTGTGGGCGCGCGAATACTTCGTGCCGTGGGTGCTGCGGCGGTTGCGCCGCCAGTCCTCCGGGGACGGCATCACGGCAAAGCGGCCGACGCCGGGCCCCGTCTTCGGTCCGGGCGTTCCCTTGGGTGCCGGTGAGGGCCCGTTGGGAACGTCGGAGCCCAGCCGCCGGTAAGGCCGCCCGGGGTTAGGCTGGAAGGACAACACTCGAGAGGCGCGGCACCGTGAGCAGCTTGTTTTTCTGGATTATCGTCCTGTCCTTCGTCGTCCCCATGGCCATGCGGATGTACCGGCGGTCCGTGGCACGGCGGGACCGGGACCAGTCGTTGCCCGGGCGCTTCCCTGAACAGTTCCCGGGGCAATACGGACAAGACGGGTATCCCGGCCCCGGCCAGTACCCGGGACCGGGCCAGTATCCAGGCTCGGCCGGGCCGCAGAGCAACCAGCCCCGCGACGGCTATACCCAGCAGGACTACTTCTCCGGCGGCTTCCGCAGTATCCAGCGGCCGCAGCCCCTGGGCGACCCGCAGCCGTTGCCCCACCAGTACGGCCAGCAGCCTCTGCCGGACCCCGGCTACGGTCCCCCGCAGGGACAGGGGTTTGGTCAGCCAGGCTTTGGCCGGCCCGGCTTTGATCAGCAGGGGTCTCAGCAGCCGCGTCCCGGAGAGCCGACGCCGGGACAGTCCCCAGCGCCGGCCACTCCCCCGCCGCCGGCGGCACCGCAAGGGTACCGCGCCCGCAAGCTCGCGGAACTGGACCAGCAGTACACCAACGGTGAGCTGTCCATGGAGGACTACATGAAGCGGCGCAGCGACATCATGAACGGCTAGTAACAGGAGCGCCACCGGGCCTGCCCGGTGGCGCTCCTTTATGCGTTCAGTGCTCCTGTCAAGCTCAGTGGACCTGCGGGAAGCCCAGGTCAATCACCGAGGTGGAGGGATCCGGCCAGCGCGTGGTCACCACCTTGCCCCGGGTGTAGAACCGGATGCTGTCCGGGCCGTACATGTGGGTGTCGCCGAACAGCGAGTTCTTCCAGCCGCCGAACGAGAACGTGCCTACCGGCACCGGAATTGGCACGTTGACGCCCACCATGCCTGCCTCGACGTCGAACTCGAACTGCCGGGCCGCCCCGCCGTCACGGGTGAAGATGGCCGTGCCGTTGCCGAACTCGTTGTCGTTGACCAGCTTCACGGCGTCGCCGTAGGTATCGACGCGGACCACGGACAGGACCGGGCCGAAGATCTCGTCGTCGTACACCTTCATGCCCGGCTTGACGTGGTCCACCAGGCTGACGCCGATGAAGAATCCGTTTGAATCGAACTGCTGCGAGCGCCCGTCCACAACCACGGATGCGCCTTCATTTTCGGCCCCCGCCACATAGGAGGCCACGCGGTCCCGGTGCTCCGCGGTGATCAAGGGGCCCATCTGGGACGCGGGGTCCGTTCCCGGGCCGATCTTCAAACCCGCCATGCGGCTGGAGATTGCCTTCACCAGGTCGTCCGCGATGTTGCCCACGGCCACCAGGACGCTGACGGCCATGCAGCGTTCGCCGGCTGACCCGTAGGCGGCCGAAACCGCAGCGTCGGCAGCCATGTCCAGGTCGGCGTCGGGAAGCACCACCATGTGGTTCTTGGCACCGCCCAGTGCCTGCACCCGCTTGCCGTGTTCTGCCGCCCGCTTGTAGATCGACTGGGCAACGGGAGTGGAGCCGACAAAACTCACGGCTTTGACGTCCGGGTGCTCCAGCAGGACATCCACGGCTTCCTTGTCACCGTGGACCACGTTCAGCACCCCGGCCGGCAGGCCCGCTTCGGCGAAGGCCTCCGCGATGAAGACGGCGGCCGACGGGTCCTTCTCGCTGGGCTTCAGCAGCACGGTGTTGCCGCAGGCCAGGGCACTGCCGATCATCCACAGCGGCACCATGGCCGGAAAGTTGAACGGCGTAATGCAGGCTACGACGCCCACCGGCTGGCGGACGGAGTGCACGTCCACCCCGGTGGAGACCTGCTCGGACCGCTCGCCCTTGAGCATGTGGGACAGGCCGGTGGCGAAATCGATGTTCTCCAGGCCGCGGGCGATTTCGCCCTCTGCGTCGGAGAGGACCTTCCCGTGCTCGCTGGTGAGGATGGCTGCGAGCTCTGGCTTCCGCTGGGTCAGGATTTCGCGGACCCGGAAGAAGATGCCGGTCCGCCGGGCCAGGCTGGTGGCCCGCCAGGCCGGCAGCGCGGAACGGGCAGCCGCGATGGCTTCCTCTGTCCGTGCCGCCGAGGCAAGCGCCACCTGCTTCTCCTGTTCACCGGTGGCGGGATTGAACACTGGGCCGAAGCGGTCTGCGTCGCTGACGCGGGTGCCGTTGATGTAGTGCGGGATGGTTTCCACGGGGAGTCTCTTTTCCTGCGTTGCGTGGTGCGGGCTAGTTGGCGGACGGCGCCGGGTTGGCGGGTTCGAGTGAGCCGTCCACGAGCTTGATGATCATGGAGCAGTCCTTGCCGGCGTCACCGGCGTCAATAAGCCGCTGGAACAGCTGCTGGACGTGCCTGCCGATCTCCAGGGGCGTGCCGGTATCCTCGGCTGCGCTGATGGCCAGCCCAATGTCCTTGTTCGCCAGCTCTGTGGTGAAGGTGGGCGCGAAGCCGTTGTTCGAGGCTGCGGTAGGAACCACGCCGGGCACCGGGTACCAGGTCCGCAGTGCCCACGAGTCGCCCGAGGAGACAGAGGCAATGTTCCAGAAGACCTGCTTGTCCAGGCCCAGCCGGTCGGCGAGCACAGCGCCCTCCGCGGTGGAGGCCAGGTTGATGAAAAGCATCAGGTTGTTGCAGATCTTGGCCGCCTGCCCCGTGGTGGGGCCGCCCGTGGGGATGATGTTGGCGGCCATGGGGCCGATGTAGCCCGTGGCGTCCGCCACGGCCCCCTCTTCGCCGCCAACCATGAAAGTAAGCGTTCCCGCTTCCGCCCCGCTCATTCCACCCGACACTGGCGCGTCCACGAAGCGGAAGCCAGCGGCAGCAGCGGCGTCGTGCAGTTCCTGGGCGGAGGCGACGTCGATAGTCGAGGAGTCAATCAGCAGCGTCCGGGTGTCCGCGTGCGCCAGCACGCCGTCCCCGCCGAGATACACCGCACGGGCATGTTCGCCCTTGGGCAGCATGGTGAACACGGCGTCCGCACCATCCACCGCTTCGGCGATGCTGGCGGTCCGCTTGACGCCGCCTGCTTCAGCGGCTGCCAGGGCTGCCGGGTTGAGGTCGAAACCGCGCACATCATGCCCGGCTTTCGCCAGGTTTACGGACATGTGGCCGCCCATGTTGCCCAGGCCAATCCAACCGATAACTGCCACGAGTAAGCTCCTTTGCTTCCATTCCAGCCGTACTGCCGGCATGTCTGTGTCAACGATCACACCCTGCTAGAGTGCAATCAAGGGGAAAAATCACAGAGGCCATGTGCATTGCTGCACATCGAAGGAAGGACCGGAGTGGACCTGAGACGGTTGCCAAGCCCCGACGACCTGCTCATCCTGCTCACCGTTGCCCGCCTGGGCCGGTTCAACGCGGTAGCCGAGACGCTGGGAACAACCCACACCACCATCTCCCGCCGCATCCTCGCCCTGGACAGGCAACTGGGCGGCCGGACTTTGGAACGCAGCCCGCAGGGTTGGGAGCTGACGCAGCTCGGTGCCGCGGCCGTGGAAGCGGCAGAGGCGATCGAAGGTACCCTTGGCTCGCTGTCCGGCCTGATCAGCCAGGACCAAAGCACCCTCGCCGGCCTGGTCCGCGTCGCCACGACGGACGGCGTGGGGGCAGTGTTCGTCACCCCGTCGCTGGTGCGGCTCCAGCAGCAAAACCCGCAGCTGAACATCGAAATGCTCAGCGCCACCCGGAAAGTCAGCCAGAACCGGTCGGGCGTGGACCTGGAGATCGTGGTGGGCCGGGCGGACGTCACCACCGCGCAGACAATCTTCCTGAGCAACTACTACCTGCGCCTCTACGCAAGCTCAGCGTATGCCGCCCGGCATGGCCTGCCGGAAACGCTCGACGACGTGGGGCAGCACGGGTTTGTGTCCTACGTCGAGTCCGCACTCCAGGTGGCGGAGCTGGGGCCGCGCTGGTCCTCGCAGCTTCCGCTGCCCAGGACGAGCTTCCAGGCCACCAGCGTGTTCGCCCAGGTGGAGGCGGTACGGCAGGGTGCAGGCATTGGGCTGCTGCCCAACTTCATGGTGGCGGGCTGCGGGGACTTCGTGCCCGTCCTGGCGGCCGACTTTGAGCGCCAGCTCCCCATCTGGGCCGTTGCCCGCCCGGAGTCGCTCCGGTCCGCACCGGTCCAGGCAGTGATTGCGGCACTCAAGGCGGAAATGAAGGAGCGCTCCGGGGTGCTGGCGGGGTAAGCGCTGTTCTTGCGGACCCAGGCCCCCGCACAAGTCAGGCCTGGAACAGCCGCCTTACCACCTGCCCGGATGCCAGCGCATCCAGGCCCTCATTGATCTCGCTGAGCGGCCGGGTGTCAGTATGCAGCAGCTCAACCGGCAGCCTGCCTTCGCGCCAGAACGCCAGGTACTGCGGAATGTCGCGCGCCGGCACGGCATCCCCCATGTAGGAGCCCAGCAGCCGTTTTCCCGCCCCGGCAAACTGCAGGGCCGGCACCGTCAACTGGGCGGACGGATGGGGCAGGCCCACCGACACCACGGCGCCTCCCCGCGTCACCTGCTCCAGGCAGGAGGCGATAACGCCTGCTGATCCCACTGCTTCAATGGCAACGTCCACACCGTCCCCGGACGCTTCCGCGATCAGCCGTGCCGCGTCCTCCGGCGTTCCCACCGATGTGGCGCCGGCGTCGCGGGCCAGCTGGTGCTTGCCTTGGTTTGGATCGATGGCAATGACGTCGGCGGCTCCAGCGAGGCGCGCTGCCATGACGGCTGACAGGCCCACGGCTCCGAGGCCGAACACCGCTACGGACTGCCCCGGACTGACAGCCGCGGTATTCAACACTGCACCCATTCCGGTGAGCACGGCGCAACCAAACATCGCGGCAACCGTGTCCGGGACGTCGTCGTCGATCACCACCACCGATTCCCTTGCCACCACTGCGTAATCGGCGAAGGCCGAGACGCCAAGGTGGTGGTTGATCCGTTCCCCTGCCGGAGTCCGCAGCAGTGCCGGCCCGCGCAGCAGGTCGCCGGAGCCATTGACCTCTGCTGCACGGTGGCAGAGGGCCGGCCGGCCGGCCAGGCACGCACGGCACCCGCCACAGCTCGGCACGAAGACCAGCACCACATGGTCGCCGACGGACACGTCGAACACGCCGGCCCCCACGGACACCACCCGACCCACCGCCTCGTGGCCCAAGGCCATGGGCAGCGGCCGGACGCGGGAACCGTCCACCACCGAGAGGTCCGAGTGGCAGAGGCTGGAGTACGTGATGGCAACACCAAGCTCACCGGCGCGGGGCTCCGGCTGCTCCAGTTCCTGCACCAGCAGCGGAGCGGCCTCGGAGTAGGTCTGCTTCCCGTTGCCGGCCCCCGTGGTGGGGGCGGCGGGAACGGTGGAGTACAGGACGGCGGCTTTCACGGATCCTGCTACTTCTTGCGGGCGGCAAGGAGGTCGGCGGTGCCCTGGGCGTCGGCGGCGTCCACGTCGTGCAGCGAGATGCCGCGGGTTTCCTTCAGGAAGTAGACCGCGACGGCGGTAATGGCGCAGGCGATCAGCAGGTAGACCGCCACGGGGACGGAGGACTTGTAGGCGCCCAGGAGCGAGGCGGCGATGATCGGGGCCAGGGATCCTGCAACGATCGACGTCACCTGGTAGCCCAGGGAAACCCCGGAGTAGCGCATCCGGGTGGGGAACATTTCCGCCATGATGGCAGGCTGCCCGGCGTACATGAAGGCGTGGAACACCAGGCCGATCATGATGGCGGCCAGGATGATGGCATCGTTCTTGGTGTCCATCATGGGGAAGGCGAAGAAGCCCCAGGTGGCCCCCATGATGGCGCCGGCCATGTAGACGGGCCTGCGGCCAAACCGGTCCGACAGCTTGCCGACCATGGGCACGACGGCGAAGTGCAGGGCGTGGGCAAGGAGCAGCAGGAGGAGGATGCGGGTGGTGTCGGCCTGGACCACGGTTTTCAGGTAGGTGATGGAGAACGTGACCACGAGGTAGTACAGGATGTTTTCCGCCAGGCGCAGGCCCATGGCGGTGAAGACGCCGCGGGGGTAGCGCCGGAATACCTCAGCGACGCCGTAGCCCTTGTGGCCGGCTTCGACCTCTTTGCGGGCTTCGAGGAAGATCGGTGCGTCATTGACCTTGGTGCGGATGTAGTAACCGATCAGGACGATCACCGCGGACAGCCAGAACGCTACGCGCCAGCCCCACCCCAGGAAGGCGTCCTGGGTCAACGTGGAGGACAGGGTGAACAAGACGGCGGTGGCAAGCAGGTTTCCCAGCGGCACTGCCGACTGTGGCCAGCTGGCCCAGAAACCGCGGGATTTGCTGGGGCTGTGTTCGGCCACGAGGAGGACGGCGCCGCCCCACTCGCCGCCAACGGCAAAGCCCTGGGCGAACCGGAGGACCACCAGCAGTGCGGGAGCCCAGTAGCCGATCTGCTGGAACGTGGGCAGGCAGCCCATGAGGAAGGTGGAGACGCCTACCAGGATGATGCTCAGCTGCAGCAGCTTCTTGCGTCCGAACTTGTCGCCGAAGTGGCCAAAGACGATGCCGCCGATGGGGCGCGCCACGAAACCGACGGCATAAGTGAGGAAGGCGGCGATGATGCCATCCAGTTCTGTGCCGGCGTTGGGGAAGAAGGCCTTTCCGAACACCAGGGTGGCAGCCGAGGCGTAGAGGAAGAACTCGTACCACTCAACAACGGTTCCGGCCATGGAGGCCGTAACCACTTTCTTAAGGCCTGAAGCCTTGACGTCGGTTTCCTCTGTGCGCCTTGCGGCGGAGCTTTCCGTACTCATGCGAACTCCTTCGGCGTCGTCGTCGACACCACGGGGACCAATCAATGGCGGCCGGGTGTGATGCACACCACGAACGCACCGGATTCGATTGAGTATGGTCTGCCTGCGGTGCAACCTCAACGCCGATTAGTGCAGAAGGCATCTGCAGGAATGCACATGCGGGGCGCTAGGCCAGGAAGCTGCTCCGGAGCTGGCTGCCCAGCTGCCCGATCTCTGTCAGGAACCCGTCGTGCCCGATCGGCGCCTGGATGACGTGGACGTCCACGTCCCCCGGCAGGGCCTGGGCCAGCTCACGGGACTGCGACGGGAAATACAGCCGGTCCGAATCCACGGCGGCCACGAAGAACCTGGCGGTGGACCTGGCCAGGGTTTCGGCCAGGGTTCCGCGGCCCCGGCAGATGTCATGGCTCATCAGCGCCTCGGTGAGGGCGATATAGCTGTTGGCGTCGAAGCGCTTCACGAGCTTGCTGCCCTGGTGGTCCAGGTAGCTTTCCACCTGGTAGCGGCCGCGGGCGGCCAGAGCCTCACCCTTCAGGGGCGACTCCGGCGCCTGGGGTTCCCGGCCGAAGCGGCCTTCCAGTTCAGCCGCGGACCGGTAGGTGATGTGGGCGATGCGCCGGGCAAGTGCCAGCCCGGCTTCCGGGCAGGGGCCGCCGTAGTAGTCGCCGCCGTTGAAGTGTGGGTCCTGCCGGATGGCCAGGGTCTGGGCCTGCGCGAAGGCGATCTGTTCCGCCGTGCTCGCGGCGCCCACGGAGATGACGGCGCAGCGCTGCACCCTCTCCGGGTAGGTCACTGCCCATTCAAGGGCGCGGGCGCCGCCCATGGATCCGCCCAGGACAGCGAACCAGCTGCTGATGCCCAGCTGGTCAGCCAGCCGGGCCTCTGCCAGCGTGCTGTCCCGCAGGGTGACCAGGGGGAAGCGGGAGCCCCAGGGGGCTCCGTCCGGGGCGGCCGACGACGGGCCCGTGGACCCGTAGCAGCCGCCCACGATGTTGACGGACACCACGAAGAACTTGTCCGTGTCCACGGGAGCGCCGGGACCGGCCAATTGTTCCCACCAGCCTTCTTCGTCCGTGTCGCCGCGGGTCACGTGGGTGCTGCCGGTCAGGGCGTGCTCGATCAGGATGGCGTTGCTGGCGTCGGCGTTGAGCGTGCCCCAGGTTTCGTAGGCCAGCGTGACGTCCGGGAGGTATCCCCCGGCTTCGAGTTCCAGCCCTCCGATGGAGGCGTAGCGGACAATTCCGTGTTCGGGGATGGTGGTTCGGGCGACGGTAACCGTCATGGCAAGACCTCTTCTACGCGCTTGCCTGCCGTCGTCTGACCGGCAGGCCAGGTCCTCACCCGGGGCACCCCACCGCGGATGGAGGGTTGCCGGCCAGCAAGCCGGGGCTGTCACTGGCACTCATGACCTGGTTTGAGTGTACGAAACACCCCCCGCTCCAGGCCAAGAGTGTGACTGGTTGTGACTTCCCCGCTTGCCGGCCCTCCCGGCGTCAGCCCTGGCGCGCTTTTAGCTCTGGGCGCCTTTGGCAGCGCGGAAACCCGCTTCCAGGTCGGCCAGGATGTCATCGATGTGCTCCAGGCCAACAGAGAGCCGGACCAGTCCCGGATTCACCCCGGCCACCGCTTGCTGCTCCGGCGAGAGCTGGCTGTGGGTGGTCGACGCCGGGTGGATGACCAGGGAGCGGACGTCGCCGATGTTGGCCACGTGGGAGTGCAGCTCCAGGGCGTCGACGAAGCGCTTGCCCGCCTCCGCTCCGCCGGCAAGGTTGAAGGCCACGACGGCGCCCGTTCCCTTGGGCCCGTACTTGCGGCCACGCTCGTACCAGGGGCTGGAGGGCAGCCCGGCGTAGGCGACGGATTCGACGTCGTCCCTTCCTTCCAGCCAGCGCGCCACTTCCGTGGCGTTGGCAACGTGGCGTTCCACCCGCAGGCTCAGCGTCTCCAGGCCCTGGGAGATCAGGAAGGCGTTGAAGGGGGAAACCGCCGAGCCAAGGTCGCGCAGCAGCTGGACGCGGGCCTTGAGGATGTAGGAGAGGTTGGCACCCAGCGCACCGTCGGCGCCTAGGTCGCGGGCGTAGACCAGGCCGTTGTAGGTGGGGTCCGGGGTGTTGAAGCCGGGGAACCGTTCAGGGTCCTTGCCGAAGTCGAATTTGCCGGAGTCCACGATCACGCCGGCAATTGCGGAGCCGTGGCCGCCCAGGTATTTGGTGGCGGAGTGGATCACGATGTCCGCACCCCACTCCAGTGGGCGGATCAGGTAGGGCGTGGACAGGGTGTTGTCCACGATCAGTGGCACGCCTGCCTGGTGGGCCACCTCGGAGATGCCTTCGATGTCCAGGACGTCCTGGCGGGGATTGGACACCACTTCACCGAAAAAGAGCTTGGTGTTCGGCTGGACGGCGTCGCGCCACTGGTCCAGGTTGTCGGGATCCTGGACGAACGTGACCGAGATGCCGAACTTCTTCAGGGTGTGGGCGAACAGGTTGTACGTTCCGCCGTAAAGGCTGGGGCTCGCCACAATATGGTCCCCCGCCTCCGCAATGTTCAGCACCGCGAACGTCTCGGCGGCCTGGCCAGAGCTCAGCAGCAATGCGGCCAGGCCCCCCTCAAGGCTGGCGATCCGCTGTTCGACGGCATCCTGGGTGGGGTTGCCGATCCGGGTGTAGATGGGTGCAAGTTCGGCGAGGGCAAAGCGGTTGGCTGCGCTTTCGGCGCTGGGGAACACGAAGGACGTGGTCTGGTAAATGGGGAGCGCGCGGGCTCCTGTGGCACTGTCGGGCTCCTGGCCGGCATGGATCTGGCGGGTTTCGAAAGACCATCCGTTGGACATCCAAATCTCCTTTGACGTGGGCCCGGAATGCGTGGGGCAGTACGGGCCGCGCTTGCTTCCGGCTCTTGCCGGACAGCCAGGTCCTCACCCGGGGCACCCCACCGCGGGTGGAGGGTTGCCGGCCAGCGAGCCGGGGCTTGGCGCTGGCGCTCATGACCTGCGCCCAGTCTAGGAACGGGGTAGTCGCCGTGGACAGCATTGTGACGAACAAGGTCGCCCTGCATGGCTTTCGAGCCGCCACAGGTGGGCCGCCCCGCACCCGGCCGGGGACGCCGCCGTCGTCCTTCGTGCCCATGTTCCCGGCCCTTTTCCCGGCCGCCTTTCCAGTAAGGGTACCCTTAGCTGAGAGCCGCATCACAAAGTGCCAAGATGTTGCCATGCGCATGGATCACGTCTCTTACGCCTGTGAACAAGATGGCCTCGCGGCCACTACCGAACGTATTTCATCTGCCCTCGGCGTTGAGGCAGTGAAGGGCGGGGTGCACCCCCGGTTCGGAACCCGGAATATGATCATCCCGCTCGCCGGGCACAAGTACCTGGAAGTCGTAGAGGTCCTGGACCACCCGGCTTCGGACAAGGCACCGTTCGGACAGGCAGTGCGTGCCCGTTCCGCGGCCGGTGGTGGCTGGATGGGCTGGTGTGTCGAAGTGGACGACCTCGCCCCGTTCGAGGCACGCCTTGGCCGCGCCGCGGTGAACGGCAACCGCAAGTTCCCGGACGGCCGGGAGCTGGTCTGGAAACAGATTGGCATCCTTGGCCTTATCGCAGATCCCCAGGTGCCATACATGCTCAAGTGGGAAGGCGACCCGGCACTGCACCCGTCCAACGCCTACCCCAGCAATCTTAAGATGAGCTGCCTGACCATCGCCGGCTCCGCGTCCCGCGTGACCGAGTGGCTGGGTGAACCGGTGGAGAAGCCGCTTGAGGACGTTGCGGTGGAGTGGGTCGCCCCGCATGGAACTCCGGGCATCCTGTCGGTCACGTTTGAAACCGCCAACGGAGCCGTCACCATCTGACGCTCCACCCCAGCCTCCCGGAATGTCCGGGAGGGGGTTCGCCGGGCCAGTACCCGGATCAGCTTCGGCCGCCATCAGGTGGTGACAACGGCGTCACTACCCGATGGCGGCCGAATTCATTTAAGTGGCTGCTTCCTACATCGCGGCGATCCAGGTCTGAATGTCGGTGCCTCGCTGGATGATGTGGGTATGGGAATCGGCACGGATGTTGGGGTGGTTTTGGAGGGTGTTTCTGCCTCTGTTGCTGCCCTCGATGCGCTGGACCGTGAGGATCATTTCCTTGCCGCCGGGTCCGGTGTTGGCGCTGATGTCGATGTGCTGCAGCGGCGGTATGAGCTCCGGCTGGAACGGCTGGAGGCAGTCTCCCGGGTCGAGGCTCAGCTCGCGGCGGTGAAGGCCCGTGACGCGGCAGAAGCGGTCGAGATCCAGCAGGCACTGCTTGCCCCCGACGCCCCGGTGGATGAGCGCATGTTTTCGGAGATGTCAACGGTGGAGGAGATCGCCGGTGTCCTGAGCATCAGTTCCGCGGCCGCAGGTGCTTTGGTGGAACAATCCCGGCGGGTGTGTTCCCTGCCGCCGCTCCTGGGCGCCCTGTCAGCCGGTGACCTGTCGTGGCAGCATGCCAGGATTGTCGCCGACGAAACCGAAGGGCTCACCCCGGACGGGGCTGCTGCCTTGGTGGCGCACTTCTTCGACCCCGACGCGCCCAACCCCGCCCGCGGCGCCGCGCCCGGTGAACTCGTCCCTGCCCGGTTCCGCGCCAAGGTCCGCGCCTGGCGGGAACGCCACCACCCCGAAACCCTCGMMAAACGCCACGCCAAAGGCGTCGCGGACCGGCGGATGGAATACACCCCCGACCGCGACGGCATGGCCTGGCTCTCGCTCTACCTCCCCGGCGACACCGCC